>NZ_JBEYYO010000027.1:0-45457 GCF_040645615.1 Glycomyces sp. NPDC046736
CGTCCGTCGCCCGCGTCGCCCGCGTCGCCCGCGTCGCCCGCGTCGCCCGCGTCGCCCGCGTCGCCCGCGTCGCCCGCGTCGCCCGCGTCGCCCGCCTCCTCGCCGCCGATTCGCGTGCTCACGACGCGACCGCCCGCGCCGCTTCCGGCTCCGCTCACCGCCGCCATGATTCCGGCTTTTCCGGCATTTGCCTTCAAATCGGACCCCTGGGGATCCCCCGATTTCAATACTTCCTCAGGGGTACGACGTTCTTGAGCTGCGAAAATTCCTTGCGTCTGCGGGCGGACTGCCGTCAGGGCCGCGAACGCCCCGGCTTCCAACAGCACGAAGAACACCGCGTACGCCAACGCCGCCGAAGCCGCTACCGCCGCGTCCATCCGACCCGCCGCCGTCGTCAGCACCGCCAACGGCGCGAGCGCATACCCCGCGTGCGCCACCCCGCTCCAGGCCAGCAGCGGCACCGTCCGGCGCTGCACCAGTGCCGCCAGGTTCCCCACCGCGATCGAGCCCACGCTCAGGACCACCAGCACCAGGCCCGCGCTCCGCTGCGCCTCCGGCGCTCCGGCGAGCCCGAAATGGACGACCCACACCACCGCGACCGCGCCGCCGAGCTTCGACGCGCTCGCCAGGTACGTCGCCACCGGCAGCGGCGCGCGTTCGAGCACCAGCGGCGCCCACGCGTGCAGCGGCACCGCCGCGAGCTTGAACGCCAAGCCGCCCAGCAGCAGCGCCACCCCGGCTGCCGTCAGCCCCGCGTGCGCGCCCGCGAGCTCGGCCGCCAACCCGCCAAGGTGCACCGTCCCGCCCGCCGCGTACAGCAGTGCCGCGCCCATCAGCGCCGTGGCCGAGGACGTCACCGACGCGATGAGGAACGTCACCCCCGCCTCGGCGCCCGCGCGGCCCGGCCGCGTCACCAGCACGTACAGCGGCAGCGTCAACGTCTCCAGCGCCACGATCAGCCCGATCAGGTCCCGCGCCCCCGCGAGCGCGATCGCGCCCGCCGCCGAGGCCGCCAGCAGGAACCAGTACTCGCTCGCCTGCCGCCCGCTGAGGGCCGCCACCAGGACCGCGAGCGAGGCGAACAGCGCCGCCGCGCCCATCGCGGGAGCATCGGCCACATAGGAGTGCCACTCGCCCACGGCGAACGTCTCCCGCACCGGACCGACTCCGACCCACACCGCCGCCGCTCCGGCCGCGGCGAGCCCGATCATCATGGCCGCCTTGGCGAACCGGCCCGCGAACAACGCGAGCACCGCGGCCCCCGCCGCGAGGTACAGCGGCAGCAGCGCCGCGTGGTCGATCTGTTGGACCCGCATCTACAGCAGCCCTCCCGCGAACAGGTGCAGCACCAGCCCCGGCGCGAGCCCGAGCACCAGCGTCCCGAGCACCAGCGGGGCCCAGATCGCGGCCTCGGCGACGCGCACGTCGCCGATCCCGAGCGCCGCCGGAGCCACCGGCCCGTGGCTCACCCGCTTGAGCATCCGCAGCAGATACGCCGCGGCCAGGAACGCCCCGAACGCCGCCGCAGCGGCCAGCGCGATCCACTCCCCGCCGCGCTCGGCGGCCGCGTAGACGGTGAACGCCTCGCCCCAGAACCCGGCCAGGCCCGGCAGCCCGAGCGAGGCCAGCGCCCCGAACCCGAGCAGCCCGGCGAGCGCGGGCGCGGCGATCCGAAGCCCGCCGAGGGCATCGAGACGCCCGGTGTGGGTGCGGTCCTTGACGGCGCCGACGAGGAAGAACAGCAGCGGCGTGATCAGCCCGTGTGCGAGGTTCCCGAACAGGGCCGCCCGGATGCCCGCCTCCGTTCCGGCCGCGAACGCGAGGACCACGAACCCCATGTGCCCCACCGAGGAGTACGCGATGAGCCGCTTGAGCTCGGGCAGCCGCAGACACACCAGTCCGGCGATGAGGATCCCGAGCGCGGCGAGGACGGCGAGCACCGGCGCGGCCTCGGCGGCCCCTTCGGGCGCGAGACCGCCCGCGACCCGGATGAGCCCGTACGTGCCGAGCTTGAGGAGCACCCCGGCGAGCAGCACGGACCCGACGGTCGGCGCGGCGGTGTGCGCGTCGGGCAGCCACGAGTGCAGCGGCCACAGCGGCGCTTTGACCGCGAACCCGATGGCCAGCAAGGCGAACACGAGCAGCGACACATCGGCCGAGACGCCCCCGCCGCGGATGATCGCCCCCAGCCCGGCGCTCCCGGTGTCGGCGATCGCCGCGAACAGCCCGGTGGCCATCAGGAGCGATCCGGCGACGGTGAACAGCGCGAACTTGGCGGCCGCGTGCCGCCGCGCGGCCGGATTGCCGAAGTGGTGGATGATCGCCCACATCGGCAGCAGCACGGCCTCGAAGGCGATGAAGAACAGGACGAGGTTGTCGGCAAGGAACACGAGCGTCGAAGCGCCCTGCACCGCGAGCAGCAGTGACGTGAGGGTCGCCGACGTGTCGCGATGGAGTGCATTGTGGAGGCAGCAGAGCAGTCCGAGGAGCGCGGTCAGCGCGACGAGCGGCCACGAGATGCCGTCGACCGCGAGCGCGAAGTCCAGGTACAGCGAAGGGGCCCAGGCGAACCCGAGCTCATGCCACCACCCGCTCCCCGCGCGCCCGATCGGCAGCAACGCGACCGTGACGAGTGAAAGCCCGGCAGCGGCTACGCCAATTCGATGCGCAAACGGTTCGCGCCGCAACCCCCACACGGCCAGCGATCCGACGAGTGGAAGCGCCACGGCCACAACGAGAAGCGCGCTCATTAGCGGCCTCCCAAGCGTCGCAAGAGAGTACGGTTTTTCGCCGTCGCCGTCCCGGTGGTGCCGCCCGCTGCCCTTACCCGTGCCACAAGCTCACCCCGATCGCCACCACCGCGACCACCAACGTGCCCGCCACACTGATCCGCAGGTACCGCACGAGCCCGCCCCGGTGCCCGGCCGCCGTCTCGCGGGCCGCCGCCAAGGTCGCCCGCGCCGAGCCCTCCACCGCGGTCCGGTCCACGAGGTGCTCGTCCAACGCCGACGCCGCGAAGCTCGCCGCCCGCGCCAATCCCCGCGTCGTCTTGGCCGCCAAGCGTTCCCCGTACAACCCCTCAGCGAGCGCCGGTCGCGCCCGGCCCAGGATTCGCGCCGGGTCCATGTCGGTGCCGCCGCGCCGCTTCGCCCGCGAGCGGTCGCGCCACCACGAGTCGGCGACCACCGCGACCCCGCCGGCCGTCGCCAGCAGCAGCAACGCCATCAAGTCGAAGTGCAGCGGCGGCAAGCGGAACGGCCCCGTGTAATACACGACGCCGATGCCCACGGTCGCGACCATCAACGCCCACAGGCTCAACGACTCAGATCGCGACACCGTCGGGAGTGGACTTCGCTTCATGGGTGCGCGCCAGAACAGCAGCAGCCACAGCCGCGCCGCGTACGCCGCCGTCAGGATGCTCGCCACCACCCCGGCCCAGAACACGACCACGCCCGCGGGCGTCCCCGCCTCGTAGGCCGCGCCGAGCACCGTCTCCTTGGAGTAGAACCCGCCCAGCGGCGGCAGGCCCGCCATCGACGCCAGGCCGATCGTGACCGCCCAGAACGCCAACGGGGCCTCGCGCGGCCGCAGCCTGGTGTCCCGCAGCGAACCTCCCGTGCCCGCCAAAGTGATCACCACCCCGGCCGCCAGGAACAGCAGGCCCTTGAACGCCGCGTGCGAGACCAGGTGGAACAGCGCCGCGTCACCGGCCGCGACCGCCACGGCCGCGAACATGAACCCGACCTGGCTCACCGTCGACCACGCCAGCACGCCCTTGAGGTCCCGCGCCGCCAGAGCGCACAGGCCCGCCCCGACCATCGTCACCGCGGCCGTGACCGCCACGGCCAGCAGCAGCTGCGGGGGCCAGAGCGGCAGCAGCCGCGTCAGCACGTACGCCCCGGCCGCGACCATCGTCGCGGCGTGGATCAGCGCCGACACCGGGGTCGGGCCCGCCATCGCCGGCGGCAGCCAGATCTGGAGCGGGAACTGCGCGGACTTCCCTATGCAGCCCAACAGGATCAGCAGCATCGCGGCCGTTGCCGTCCCGCCGCCGACCTCGATCTCGCTGATGCGGAACGTCCCGGCCGCAGCCCCGAGGATCATCACCCCGAGCACGAAGCCCACGTCGCCGAACCGCGTCACCAAGAACGCCTTCGCGGCCGCGCCCGGCGCGGCGGGCAGCTTCGCGTAATGGGCGATGAGCAGGTACGAGCACGCGCCCATGACCTCCCAGCCCACGAGCAGCAGCACCAGGTCGTCGGCGCAGACCACGAGCAGCATCGCGGCCAGGAACAGGTTCACCTGCGCCGCGAACGGCGCATACCGCGGATCGTCCCTCAGGTACGCCGCCGAGTAGACCTGCACCAAGACTGTTACGAACACCGAGGCCAGCGCCACCGCGACGGCGGTGGGGGAGAGGTCGAACGCCGCCGACACCTGCACCGAACCGAAGTCCGCCAACGTCAAAGCGCCCACCGGATTCGCGAACGCGCACCAGAGCGCGACGCCCAGTGCCGCCGAAGGCCCCGCGACCGCGAGCACTCGGGCGATGCCTCGGTCGCGCACGAGCAGCCCGACCAGGCCCAGCAGGGCCGGGACGGCGACGAGCAGCACGGCGGCGGTCATGGGCGTTCACCGCCGGACGATTCCTCGGGAAGGTCGTCGGTGTCGATGCTCGCCCGCTCGCGCCACAGGTTCAGGATCAGCGCCAGCCCCACTCCGACCTCGGCGGCCGCGATGACCACGATGAACAGCGCGAAGCTCTGTCCGGTGAGCGAACCTTGGACCAGGTCGGTGGTCACGAGCACGAGGTGCACGCCGCCGAGCATGAGTTCGGCGGCCGCGAGCTGCATGACGGCGTTGCGTCGAGTGAGGACGCCGTAGAGCCCGATCGCGAAGAGCCCCACGGCGATCAGGTAGCCGATCAGGGGATGCACGAGGCCCTCCCCGGAGGGATGAGATCGGTCGATCGGGGCCACATGGCCTCATCTTGGACTACCGGGCACCCTGAAGTCCAGCGTCGAGACCGTCTTGATACTCGTCGATCTCACCGGTAGGGCCTGCCCTACCGGACACCGGCCGGTCTGCTGCATTGGGAGAACCCCTGTGTCCCAATAACGTTCTAGGCATGATCAAGCCCGCATCCCTCCTGGTCCCGGCGCTGGCCCTCGGCGCCGTGCTCACCGCCGCGCCCGCGAACGCCCAGGACGCCCCCGCTCCCGTCGCCGAGCTCATCGACGCCCGCATGGCCGAGTTCCTGGAGGACATCGAACTCCCCGGCGCGACGGCCGCGCTGGTGGTCGACGGCGAGGCGGTGCTCACCGAGGCCTACGGCGAGGCCGTCGTGGACGGAGCGCCGTTCGAGGCGGACACCGCGTACTACACGGGGTCGATCGCGAAGCTGTTCACCACCGCTTCGGCGCTTCAGCTCGTGCACGAGGGCGCGCTCGACCTCGACGCCGACGTCAACGACACCCTCACCGGGTTCGCGATCCCGGACACCTACCCGGGCGAGCCGATCACGTTGCGGCACCTGCTCACTCACTCCTCCGGTTTCGAGGACGGCATCCTCGGCTGGAGTCGCTGGGCGCCCGAGGACATGCCGACGCTCGCCGAGTTCGCCGAGGAGGCCGTCCCCGAGCGGCGGCGCGAACCCGGGGCCGTGGTCACCTACAACAACTACGACATGGTGCTCGCGGGCGTCCTCATCGAGGAGGCCTCCGGGCAGTCCTACGAGGACTACGTGGCCGAGCACGTGTTCGCGCCGCTCGGCATGGAGGACAGCGAGGTCGTCCGCGCCGAGCCCGCCAAGGGCGCTGAGGTCGCCGAAGGCTACCGGTACGCGGAGGGTCAGATCCCGACCGCGGGCCGCCTCTCCCCGGGCACGCCTTCCGGCCCTGGGGTGCTCACCTCGGTGGAGGACATGAGCCGCTTCATGATCGCGGTGATCGAACGGGACCCGGCCCTCGGCGAGGGCGTGGCCGAGCAGATGACCACCCGCCAGTTCGGCCCCGACGACCGCATGCCCGGGATGGGCTTCAGCTTCGAAGAGTTCGCGGGAGCGAACGAGGGCGTCTGGTTCAAAGGCGGCGACGTCCCCGGCTACCACAACGCGATGGTCCTCGTCCCCGAGCAAGGCATCGGCTTCTACCTGGGATACAACGGCGACGGCCCGGCGGACGGCGACGTGGAGGACGACGCTTCAGCGATCCTCGACGACGTCCTGACCGAACTCGGCGCGCTCCCCGACCCGCCGACCCTCGCCCCGGTCGAGGTGGGCGACCTCGACCGCTACACCGGCGAGTACGTCAGCACCCGCACCTCGAACTCCGACTTCACCGAACTGATCCGCGTTTTCGACCCGGTGACCGTGCGGGCGGAGCAAGGCGAGCTGGTCACCACCGGTCTCTCATCCGAAGAGCGGCACTGGGTCCCGGTAGGCGAGGACCTGTTCCAGGAACGAGACGGCACCGCCACGATCGCCTTCACCGCAGACGGCCTGATGCTCTCCAGCGAAAGCCCGACCAGGGCCTACACCCCCGTCCCCTGGTACGACTCGGCCCCGATCCACCTCGCGGGTCTGGCCTTCGGCGCACTGATCCTCGTGGTCGGTTTCCTGACGCTCACCATCCGAGCCATCGTGAAGCTCTTCCGCAGAGGCGACCGCAACCCGGCTTTGCGCACGGCGACGGCAGTCCTGGCCTGGCTCCTCGCAGGAACCGCCCTGGGCATGCTCACCCTGATGATGACCCTGATGACGGACATGAACCTGATGAACCAACACCTGAGCACCGCCTCCGCAGAACTGACGACGGTTGCGGCCCTGTCAATCGGAACGGTCGGCCTGACACTGCTGACCACCTTGACCTTCATCATCACAGCAACAAAACGCCAATGGACCAAGGCCACAGCTGCGTCATACACCCTGATGCTCCTCGCAGCCCTCGCCTTCTCCGCAGTGCTCATCACCCTCAACCTGGCCGCCTTCTGAGAACCAACTTGCCGAAGAGCGTGGCTCAGTCGGGAAGGACTGTCGGTGCCGGTTTAGGTGTTCGGTCCGTGCCCGTTGATTCGCTTCCTTCGCGTGATGAACAGCGCTTCGAGCCACATCTGGTTGACCGTGCGCCAGAACAGGTCATTGGCGGCGGGCGCTGAGATCGGCAATGTTCGATACCCCTTGTCGCCGGTGATGAACGCGTTGAGGACAAACACGTTGAACACGGCGAATCCGAGCGGCACCATGGTCACAGGGAAGAGCCAACCGAGCAGTTCCGGGCTCCATGCCCCGGAATCAATCACCAAGCCGAGCATGCAGGCAACCCAGAGGGGGAATGCGATCCGCGCTCCCCACACTGCCCGGCGGTACTGGGGTTGGGCAAGGACTTCTTGCTCGATGGCGCTGTCGCCGAAACGGGTACGCGGCATGGATCTCCGTTCGAAAGGCATGATCAGGGGTTGGACGCGGGCTCTGCGAACATGTGTATGTATCAGTATCGCAGTCCTATTAGGCATCCTGCATGCACCAGTTCGACTGAAAATCCTGCCCGGAGATCTGTCCGTGGGCGTTCGGCTTCGAGGCTGGTGGGGTTGGGGTTAGTGAGGGCGGCGACAACGAGGTGGCCGCTGGGCCGGGCGGGTTCTGCGGCTGCCCGGTCTGTTTGGGTTGGGGTTCAGGCGGCAGCGACAACGAGGTGAGGGGTTGGCGCGGGTTGTTGTCGTTGCCGGGCCGGTTTGGGCCCGAGTTCGGGCGGCAGCGACGAAGGAGTGAGGGGGCGCTGCGGGCTGTTTGTCGGGGCTAGGCCCGATCGGGGCTGGGTTCGGGCGGCAGCGACAAAGAGGTGGGGGAATGGTGCGGGCTGTTCTCGGGGCCGGGCCGGTTTGGGCCCGGGTTCAGGCGGCAGCGACGAAGGGGCGAGAGGGCGCTGCGGGCTGTTTGTCGGGGCTAGGTCCGATCGGGGCGGGGTTCGGGCGGCGGCGATGAAGAGGTGGAGTGCGGTGCGGCTTGGGTTGTCGTGGCCTGGCCGGCGTGGGTGTGGGTGTGTCCCGGAGCGTCGGTGGCGGTGGTGGTGTGGCTGTTGGCGGTCGCGGTGGGCATGGTGGAAGTGCCGGTCGCGGTTCCCGTGTCGGACATGCTGATGGTCGTGGTGTGCTGCATCGCTGTTCACCTCCTTCCGCTTCCTCGTGACCCGGGTTCGTGATGCCGGGTTTGACCGGTGGTGGCCTTCGCTTTTCGTGCCCATGCTGCCTCGGCCCTCGGCCTTTCGGCGTCGCGCCCACTCTTCCTCAGGCCTGGTGCCTTTCGGCCCTGGCCCATACGGCCTCGGCGCTCCGCCTCCTTGGCGTTGCGCCCATGCCGCTTCGGCTCTTCACCTTCGCGGTGGCAAGCCATGGCGTGTCGGGCCTTCGGCCTGTCGGTTTCGTGCCCTCGCTTCAGGTGGCCCTCGCCTTGCGGTGTGGGCCGGTACACGGCGTGCGTGGGGGTGGTGCGGTGTCCTTGTCTCCGTGGCAAGGCCGTAGCAGGTTGCCCTCATCGCTGCGTCGTGGTTGTCTCGAGTGGTCTGGCCCGGGAGTGGATACCCGGTGAGGGAGTGTCGTGCTCCCTTGCCAGTCCTGACCGCCTCGATACGGTGTGCCTCGTTCTACCGACACTGCCTCCTGGCCAGGGTGATCCCGACCAAGTGATCTCTGGGCCCTCCCTGATCCCATGTCCCGCTCTGAGACAAGCTGCCGGAAGCGACCCAAACCCGATCGCACCAAGGATTGAGTTCGACCCACCCCCGAAAGCAAACCGGGAGCGCGAGATGGTCGGCTCGATCTTCGCCGCAGTGACGAGCGGGCCAGAGGCTTGGCTTAGTCTGCTTGCACCCAACACGCCACCCGTACGAAAACCATGTCCCTGTACGTACCCCAATCATCCCACCCACCACGGGTCACCGTCATCACCCACAGGGGTACACAACACTCACATTCGACCCGAACCCCAAGCACCGCAAAGCAACTCAACCAACCCCACCCGACCACTCACCCCGTTGTCGCTGCCGCCTTTGACTTTCCCCACCACACACCCGAATGCCACCGATCGACCCCACCCGACCACCCGGCTCGCTGTCGCTGCCGCCTTTGACCTTCCCCACCACACACCCCGAGGCCGAGCGCAGACCCCGGCCATGCGGCGCAGTGGCGGTGATCGGAGGCCCTGTAGATCTGGCGTACCTCTGGTACCGCCGTCGTCGCCGGGGCTTAGCTGGTTCGGTGTTGGTTGGCGCGCTTGCGGATGGCGGCTTTGGCTTGGGTGAAGCAGGTTTGTTGGTAGTCGGCGCGGAAGAAGACCTCGCGGGCGAGGCGGAGGGCGTCGGTGCGGAGTTCGGTGGGGCAGCCGTCGTCGAGGTCGGCGGTGGGGGCTCCTCGGAGGGAGCGGACCACGCCGACCGGTTCGGCTTGGGAGCTGTAGAGCAGCATGATGCGGACTTCGCCCTCGGCGAGGTCGGGGATGAAGCGGAAGCAGTGCCCGCCGCGACGGATCATGACCGAGCGGTCGGTCGGCGTGCGGTTGCTCATCAGCCCACCACCCCGAGCAGCGGGCGAGGTTGGGGAACGGGTTTGGGCCTCCGGCGGTGGCGGGTCGGGCGCGACCAGCGGAGCTGGAGGTCGGCGTCGGTGAGTTCCCCTGAGACGAGCGCGGCCTCTCGCTGGGCGGCGCTGGCGGCGGCGATGAAGACTCGGGCTGCGAATTCGCGCTCGGGGCAACCGTGACGGCCCCAGGGAGCGCCGCACCAGGCACAACGCAAGCGCCCGAACCCGAACCAGCTCCGGATGGGTTCGTGGAGTTGCAGGTCGATCTTGGCCCAGCCGGGGATTGGATCGGAAGGTACGCTGATAAGACCCATGAGAAGCCTCGCTTTCTCTAGGTTGCGCGGCCCGCCGGTCTAGGTTCCAAGCTTTCTCGGCGGGCCGCTGTCTGTGTGCAGCCATGTGTAGTTGATGTGTGCGGTTGTAGATGCCCGCCCGGCCCGGTCCCACCGGCGCCGAGGCGCCACCAGACCGGACGGGCCCGGCCCGGGAAGGCGGCAAGGCTCCGCTCCACCCAACGGAACCCTTGCCCTGCAAGTCATCCCACCCAAGCCTCAGAACCAGGCTTCTCGTCGCGATCATTGACGCGACTTCCATAATGATGGTGTAGTACCACTTGTCGTGTCAAGGCCATCTGTGGAGTGTTGCTGACTTTTTGGGTGTTAGGGTCTACGAAAGTTCCCCGAGGAGGCGAGATGACTGAACCGAAAGGTCCCACCTGGCGGGCGAAGTGGCTGGGGCAGAAGCTCCGTGACCTGCGGAAGAACAAGGATCTCGGCATCAAGGATGTCGCCGACTACCTCGATTGCGGCACGACGACGGTCAACCGGTTCGAGATCGGAACCTTCCCGGTGAAGACCGACACGCTGCTGCGTTTGATGGACCTCTTCGGTGTGGCGGAGCGTGCTGAACGAGCGAAGCTTGTCCACATCGCCGAGAATGTCGCTCAGCGAGGATGGTGGGACAGCCTGGTCTCCGACCAGGCGTTCGCTGACTTCGTATGGGCGGAGAACAACTCGCAGGCGATCCATGACTTCCAAACCTCGGTTTTCTCTGGCCTGGTTCAGCATCCCGACTACGCCGAGGCGCTCATTCGGGCTGGCTCAGGTGATCTCTCGGAAGGCGAGATCGCGAACCTGATCGAGGCCCGGCTCCAGCGTGGGGCGCTTCTGCGAAGGTCCGCCGGTCCGGCCGCTCGATTCTTGATCCATGAGTCGGTTTTTCACCAGCGACTTCCTGGAGTACCGGCATCGGTACATGCCTCGCAATTCAAGCATCTGCTTGAGCTCCAAGAGCTTCCAAATGTGGAGATTCGGATCTTCCCAATGGCCTCGGCGGCGCACAACATCCGTGGTGTAACCAGCAGCTTCACGATCCTAGAGATGCATGAGTCATGGCCCACATTGCTGCATGTTGAGACTCCTGTGGGCGCGGTCGTTGCGGAGACCCCTGACATAGACTCGTTTACAGGCATCTACGACCTGCTTTGGCAGGACGCCTTGCCTGAGAAGCAGACGATTGTGCAGGTCTCAAAGAAGTTGAAGGAAGTGGAACAATGAGTCATGGTGCTGGCACCACCGGTCGCTGGTCGCGTGATCTGTTCCGAAAGAGCAGCCGCAGCAACGGCTCTGGCAACGGCAACTGCGTGGCGGTCGCCGTCGTCGGCGGCGATGTCGCATTGGGGGACACGAAGTCTCCTGTCGCCGACAGCTATGCGAGCCTCCGCGTGAGCACCGCCGACCTCGGCGCGCTGGTCACCGGGATCAAGTCCGGCGACCTCGCCTAACTCCCGGCCCGAACAACCCGGCGCGCTCCCCACTGCAAGGGGGAGCGCGCCTTCTTCGTCCCGGCCTCTTCGTCCCCGGCTCCCCATTGGGCGCGGCGGTCAATCCGCGGTGCGCAGCCTGACGGCGCCGTTCTCGGTGGTGACGTCGATGCGGTGGGGGCTGGCCTCGCTTTCGGCGAGCCCGTTGTCGACATCGCCGCTGTCGGTCGTCGTCGTGACCTGATATTCGGCGGAGGGAACCGTGACGGTGACCGTGCCGTTCTCCGTCGTGACTCGCACCTGGTCGGGGGCTGTGCTGAAACCGAGGTCGATCGCGCCGTTCGAGGAGACTGCTTCGACGCTCCCGGAAGAAACATCGGCGATGGTGATCGCGCCGTTGTCGGTGCGCAGATCGAGCGGACCCGCGGCATTCTCGATCGAGATCGCGCCGTTGTCGGTGCTGATGGTCGTCGCGACGCTCAGGGCGCTGGCGGTGACCGAGCCGCTGTCGCCGTTGACGGTCACCGGTGTCGCGGCGGGGATCGTGACCTCGTACCTGATCGTGCAGTCACCGAACAGGCTGAAGCCGCAGTCGGCCGTCAGGTCGAGCGTGCCGTCGTCGAGGGTCGGGTCGGCCTCGACCTCGCGGCCGGAGGTGGCGTGGCGCGTGACCGTGATGGCATCCTCCGCTTCGCCTGGTTCGGCCTCGCGGATGTCGAGCTCGGCGCTCGTGACTTCGATGGTCAGGTCGCCGCTGAAGGCGCCGAGATGCCAAGTGCTCTCGTCGGTCCCGGTGGCGCAACCGCCGAGTGCTGCGGTCAGAGCGAGTCCGAGCGCCGTCGCGATGGGCGTGATCCTCATTTGGTTCCCCCGGGTCGCTCAGCTGCGAGGAGCGCGGTGAGTGTGGCGCTGATGGCCGCCTCGACGGTCGCGGCGTCGACGCGCTCGGGATCGACGGCGTACTCCATCGACAGGCCGTTGCACAGGCAGTGGACGATGAGCCCGGCCAGTTCGGGATCGACGGCGGTGCCGCCCTCCAACCGTTCGGCCACAGTGGCGATCGCCTCGGCGGCAGCCTGCCGCTGAGTCCGCCGGAGCGGAGCGAGAACCGCCCGAACCCGCGCATCGCGCCGAGCCCGCGACGCGAACTCAAGACCAAGCTGACCACGCTCGACATCCCCGGTGATCTCGCCCGCAACGAGCCGCGCCGCATCCGCAGCGGCACTGTGTACGTCGTCGCCGCCATCGAGCCGCGCCATGACCGCACCGAGCTCGGCATCGGCCCGATCGGCCAGAACTGAGCCGAACAATTCCTGCTTGGACTTGAAGTTCGAGTAGACAGCGCCCTTGGTGAACCCAGCACGAGCAGCGATGTCCTCCAAGCGGCTCTCGCTGTATCCACGCTCGGCGAACTCCTGCGCAGCGGCCTCACGGAGGCGCCGCTGGACTTCAGCGCGCGGCGTTCGTCTGGCGATGGGGGGTGGGGTGGAGTCGGTCATGATTGAAACTTAGCATACTCGCTAGTATTGAGTACTCGTGAGTATGGGTTTGGTTGTGGCCGGGTTCGTTTGGGTCGGGGTTCGGGCGGCGGCGACAACGGGGTGCGGGGCCGGTTCTGGCTGGTGCTCGGCTTTCTGCGGCGGGTGGGTGCGGGTTTTTTGGCGGCGACAACGGGGTGGGCGGGGGCCTGGGGTCGGTTTTCGTGGCCGGGCCTGTTCGGGCCTGGGTTAGTGCGGCGGCGACAACGAGGCGGGCGGCGGCCTGGGGTGGCTTTTCGTGGCCGGGCCCGTTCGGGTTGGGGTTCAGGCGGCGGCGACAAAAGGGTGAGCGGGAGCCGGGGTGGGTTTGCGTGGCCGGGCCCGTTCGTGGCGCGGCGCGCGGGGGCTGTGACCTGGGAATATGAGTGGTCTTTCCCCTTGTGGGTGATGACAGTGTGTTCGTGGGGTTCTAGTATTGAATCAGCACGAACAAGCGAAAACCACGAGATCGTTCGAGGAGGTGTTTCCAATGGCAGCCTGTACCCCCACTCCTACCCGTTCCGAGAAGACCGCTGCTATCCGGAGCGTCCTCGATGAAGCCGCGAGCGCGATCAATGATTTCCATGCCCGGGTGTTGTCTGCGGTGATTGAGGCGCAGGCGTGGAAGATCCACCGGGATGTCGACGGGTACTCGGGGCTGCGGGATTGGTTGTGCGCGAAGTTCGACTTCCACACCCGCACCGCCGCTGACATCGCGGCGATCGCCCGCTTGTCCCGCAAGTTCCAGGTCCTCTCTAGTGCCGCGACCGCTGGGAATGCTCGGATTGATCAAGTGGCGTTCGCAGTCCGGCAGCTCGACCGGACTCCGGCGATGCGCTTGTTCGCCCGCACCCCGTTCCGTGCCCCGGTGGTCTCCCCCTTCGACCCTGAGGTTTCCTGCGAGACGCCTGAAGCGCTGATCGCCCAGTACTGCGCCCATGCCCCGTTCAAAGACCTCCAGCGGCATCTCGATGAACTCGCCGCGCACCTGGCCGAGGAGACCGAGCTGCTCGAAACCCTCGGGGAGCAGTCCCTGCAATGGATCGAACTCACTGAGCAGGGCAACGGCATGTGGTCGCTCTCAGGCGAACTCGCCGATGAGACCGGGCGCCTGCTCGACAAGTACTTGAAGACCGCCTGCCCGCCGCCGAGGCAGGATGAGACCGACGCTGAGGGTGTTTTGCCTGCGAAGGCGAACCGGGATGCCGAGACCCTTCACCAGCTCTTGGCCGGATACGGCACCAGCCCCGAGGCGGCCACACGCCACGGCCACACCGCGACCCTTGACTTGGCTGTCGATATTGAGACGTTGCAGGGCAAGGACACTGACCGGATCCCGACCTTGGAAGGCCGCCCGGTCTCGGTCGCTCAGGCCCGCCTGCTGGCGTGCGAGGCAGGAGTGATCCCCTCGGTGTTCAACTACCAGACTGGGGAAGCGATCGAACTCGGCCGAGCCCTGCGTCTCCCCAACACCGCCCTCCGCAGGAAGCTCGAACTCGAGCAACCCCAGGGTTGCGCTTGGTACGGATGCGACCGGCCGATCGCCTGGACCGAAGCCCACCACATCCAACACTGGGCCGACGGCGGCGAGACCACCGCCGATAACCTCATCCTGTTGTGCCGCTTCCATCATGGCCGGATCCACACCCAAGGCTGGACGGTCGAGAAAACCGGCCCCGGCCAAGCACTCATCACTCACCACGATCACGACACGACCGGCACCGCCGCCAATCAATGCGCGACCGGGTGTGGTTGCGAGGACTGGCGCACCGATCGTGACATCGACGCGGAGAACCAAGACTCCGACTGGGATGTGTTCCCGACCGGGCTCTACCGGACCGAATGGCCGCAGACCATGAAACCGGACCTGGACGCCAGAGCCGAAGCGGTCTCAAGGGAACGAGCACACGCCGCCCTCAAAGCAGCGAAAGCGCGATGCAGGGAACGCTTCACAACCGCCAAACAACAGGCCTAAACGCCTGGGGCACCAGCATGCCCAAAACCAACCCACCCCCAAAACCCGGGCCCAACCCGCGCAGGGAAGCCGCATTCCCCGCCCCACCCGGCCCCACGCCTCGTTGTCGCCGCCAAACAACCCGGGCCCAACCCACACCGGAAAGCCGCAGCACCCGCCCCACCCATCCACTCACCCCGTTGTCGCCGCCAAAAGACCCGGGCCCAAGCCACACCGGAAAGCCGCAGATCCCGCCCGGCCCGGCCCCACACCCCGTTGTCGCCGCCGCAAGAACCCCGACCCCCTCACACCGGAAACTAGCCGAACAAGCCCGTCACCTCACCAAACACCCCGCTTACCCTCCAAACCTTCAAGGATGAGGTCAAGACCGATGCCGAACTCGTCGCCGTAGTCATAACCCGGCTTGAGGGCGTGTTCTGCCGCCATAGCTGTCAGGTGCGGGTACTCGTCGGCGGGCACCAGGGTCATCATCTCCTCGGCCGCCTCTTCCATGCCGCCTTTGTCGTCCAGCGGCAAAGCGTGCTCTTGGATCGCGAAGCCGTAGATGTAGCTGTCCATCATCGAGAATGCATGGGCCGCACCGGTGATCGTGAATCCCCCTGCCCGGAGACACCCGATCACCGTGTCGTGGTGGCGCAAGGTGGCCTGGCCGGGGCTCAAGCGGGAGTCCATCAGGCCCACCGCCCACGGATGGCGCTTGAGCGCAGCGCGCATCGAGTCGCCGCGCTGGCGCATCGCCGTCCGCCAGTCCGCGCCCGGCTCGGGGAGTTCGACCTCGGAGAAGACCAGGTCGACCATGCCGTCGAGCAGCTCGTCCTTGTTGCGGAAATGGTGGTACAGCGCCATGGCCCGCACCCCGAGCCTCTCGGCGAGCTTGCGGGTGCTCGGCACCGAACCAGCGCCCTCATCGGCCATCGACACCGCGGTGAGCAGCACCTTCTCCCGGCTCAGAGGGTCGCGGCGGGCGGTTGGGTCGGTCACGGGCGGCTCCTGTTCGATGAGGCTGCGGCTTCGTACTTTACACCGTACGGTTTTCCTGTACAGTGTAAAGGCAGAAGCACCCTTCGAACGAGGAGCACGACATGGAACCCATGGAGATCGTCCCGCAGACCGGCGTCGGCAAGCGCGTCTGCATTGTCGGCGCGTCCGGGAAGCTCGGTCGCTACATGGTCCAGCACGCACTCGACCGCGGCTACGAGGTCGTGGGCGTCTGCCGCGAGAAGAGCGTCCCCAAACTCGACGACTACGCCAGCCGCATCACCGTCCACGGCGGCAACACCAACGATCGCGAGGTCATCGCCCGAGCCGTCGAAGGCTGCGACGCGGTCCTGGCCGTGCTCGTCCCTTGGGGCGTGCACGACTACTCCTCGGGCACCGCGAAAGCCGTCATGGACTACGCCGAACCCGAAGCGCGCCTGGTGTTCTCATGCGGCTGGCACATCACCCGCGATGGCGAAGACCGCTACTCGTGGCGCATCAAGGCCGCGCTGGCCCTCGCCCGAATCCTCAAGGTCACGCGCCTGGTCGACATCCAGGACCAGTACCGGGCCACCGACGCGATCTTCGCCAGCGACACCCGCTGGACCGTCGTCCGCGGCTGCGACCTCGAAGAGGGTCCCGGCGAAGGCCTCCCGGTCTGGAGCCGCCACGTCGGCGACCCGGTTCTGGAGAGCAACCTGGTGCGCCGCACCGACTTCGCCCGCTTCATGGTCGAGGCGATCGACGACGACGCCCTGATCCGAGAAGCCCCGGCGATCGTCGGCTGCCGCTCGGCCTCGGCGCTGGCCAACGCGAACTAACGCAGCAGCAGGTCGGCCAGGGCGAACGCGAAGAGCGCCACGGCCACGAAGCCGTTCGCGGTGAAGAAGGCCCGGTTGACCTTCGAGAGGTCGCCGGGCTTGACTACCGCGTGCTCGTACACCAGGGCCACGGCGACCACGCCCAGGCCGATCCAGTACAGCCACCCGAAACCGGTCAGGAACCCGAACCAGGCGAACAGCCCCCACGCGATCGCGTGCGTCACCGACGAGGCGTGCAGCGAGGCCTTCACGCCCCACCTGGCCGGGGTCGAGTGGACGCCGATCTCGCGGTCGACCTCCACGTCCTGGCACGCGTAGATCAGGTCGAACCCGCCGATCCAGAGCCCCACGGCCGCACCGAGCACGATCGCCGGGCCCGAGCCCTCGAACGTGCCGGTCACGGCCAGCCACGCGCCGACGGGCGCGACCATCTGGGCCAGGCCCAGCACCGCGTGCGGGTAGTTCGTGAAGCGCTTCGCGTACGGGTACACGATGAGCGGCGCGACCGCGAGCGGACTCAGCATGAGGCACAACGGGTTGAGCAGCGCCGCCGAGACGAGCAGGAGCACCAGGCTCACCGCGCAGCCGACGTAGGCCGTGCGCAGCGAGACCTTGCCGGTCACCAGCTCGCGCCCCGCGGTGCGCGGGTTCTGGGCGTCGATCCCGCGGTCGATGATCCGGTTGGCGGCCATCGCGAGCGTCCGCGCGCTCACCATCGCCACGGTCACCAGCACCAGGACCCACCAGCTGAACGCGTCCTCCAGCACCATCACCGTGAGCGTGGCGAGGTAGGCGAACGGCAGCGCGAACACCGAGTGCTCGAACGCCACGAGCTTGAGGAAGTCCTTGACGTGGTTGGGTTTGGGCAGTGTCTCAGTCAATTCCGTACGCTCTCCAACGACGATCCACAGTGGCCTTCACCGCGGGATCCATCTCCATCGCCTCGGGCCAGCCCCGCGTGTAGCCCTCCTCGGGCCACTTCGTGGTGGCGTCGATCCCGGCCTTGCCGCCCCAGAACTGGTGGTACGACGCGTGGTCGAGATGGTCCACCGGGCCCTCGGTGAGCAGCAGGTCCCGCGAGTAGTCCACGTTCCCCAAAGCGCGCCAGGCGACGTCGCGGTAGTCGTGGACGTCGCAGTCGGCGTCGACGACCACGATGAGCTTCGTCAGGCTCATCATCTGGAGCCCCCAGATCGCGCTCATGACCTTCTGCGCCTGCTTGGGGAACTTCTTGTCGATCGAGACGATCACGCAGTTGTGGAACACCCCGGCCGCGGGCATGTCGTAGTCCACGACCTCGGGGATCATGATCTTGATGAGCGGCAGGAAGATCCGCTCGGTGGCCTTGCCGAGCCCGTGGTCCTCCTGCGGCGGAGCCGAGGTGACGATCGTGTGGTAGATCGGATTCTGCCGCATGGTCATCGTCTCGATGTGCATCACCGGGAACGGCTCGACGGGCGTGTAGAACCCGGTGTGGTCCCCGAACGGGCCCTCGGGCAGCCGCTCGCCGGGCTCGGCCCAGCCTTCGAGCACGATCTGCGAGTTGGCCGGGACCTGGAGCGGCACGGTCAGGCAGTCGACCATCTCGACGCGCTCGCCGCGCAGGAACCCCGCGAACAGGTATTCGTCGATGTCCGGCGGGAGCGGCGCGGTGGCCGCGTAGGCCATCACCGGGTCGGGCCCGATCGCGATCGCCACCGGCAGCCGCTCGCCCAGGCGCTCGGCCTCGGCGTAGTGGCTGGTGGAGTTCTTGTGGATCTGCCAGTGGAGCCCGATGGTGCGCGCATCGTGCTGCTGGAGCCGGTAGAGCCCGACGTTGCGCTTGCCGGTCTCGGGGTGCTTGGTGTGGGTGAGCCCGAAGTTGTGGAAGACGCCCCCGTCGCCGGGCCACACCTGGAGGCCCGGGAGGAGGTTCAGGTCCACGTCCTCGCCGGTCAGGACCACCTCTTGGCACGGGGCCTTGCGGATCTTCTTGGGCGGCACCGACTTGAGCTGCATGAGCTTGCCCAGGCCGTCGCGGATGCCCGCCCAGCCCACCGGGAGCTCGGGCTTGGCCAGGGCCCCGATGCGGTCGCCGATCTCGTTCAGGCTCGCGACGCCCAGGGCCTTGGCCATGCGCTCCTCGGTGCCGAACAGGTTGATCGCGAGCGGGATCGCGCTGCCGGTCGGGCGCTCGAACAGCAGCGCGGGGCCGCCGTCCCTGACCACGCGCTGGGTGATCTCGGAGATCTCCAGGTTCGGGTCGGCCTCGACCTGGATCCGCTTGAGGTCGCCGTCGGCTTCGAGGGCGGCCAGGAACGACTGGAGGTCCTCGTACGGGAACTTGGGTGCCACGAGGCCCATTCAACCACCCGGGGCCCGGCCCGCCCGCCTCCCCCGAAGCGGAGTGAACACGGCACGCGTCGTCGGACCCCGCCGATACGATTTCCTGTGACACGTATTACGATACGGTACCGTATCGTTTCTGAACGTCGTACGCTCAGAGTCAACACCACAAGAGGATCTCGATCCTCCGCGCATAGCGACCCTCGCGCCCCGGGCCCGCGTCACACCGCCCGCCCGCCGCGCGTCACCACTGCATAACACTCACCGCCCGGTCGGCGCCGCGGCGGACAATCACAGCACGACGCCCGCAGGCGACGAAGCCCGAACGCGTCCGTGCCATCCGCAGAATGGAAACCCAGTGAGCGAAACCCGTTCCGAACCGGTCGTCGACACAGACGACCAGGGCCACCCCCGCCGGTGGGCCATCCTCAGCGTGCTGGTCCTCAGCCTCATCGTGGTCGTCCTCGACAACACCGTCCTCAACGTGGCCATGAAGACCCTCGCCGACCCGAACGAAGGCGTCGGCGCCAGCCAAGGCGACCTCGCCTGGATGATCAACTCCTACACCCTCGTCTTCGCAGGGCTCCTGTTCGCCTCCGGCATCATCGGCGACCGCTTGGGGCGCAAGCGCATGCTCCTGGCCGGCCTCGTCGTCTTCGGCATCGCCTCGCTGCTGTCGGCCTACTCCACCACCCCCGACCAGCTCATCTGGTACCGCGCCCTCATGGGCGCCGGCGCGGCCATCATGATGCCCTCCACGCTCTCGCTCCTGCGAAACGTGTTCTCCGCCAAGGAATTCCCCAAAGCCCTCGGCATCTGGACCGGCGCGGTCGGCATCGGCGGGGCCATCGGCCCCATCGTCGGCGGCGCGCTCCTGGACCACTTCTGGTGGGGCTCGGTCTTCCTCATCAACGTCCCGATCGTCATCTTCGGCCTCATCGCCATCGCGATCCTCGCCCCCGAATCCAAGGGCAGCCAGGCCAAGGCCGACTTCGTCGGCATGGCCCTCTCGATGATCGGCCTCGTCAGCCTCACCTACGGCATCATCGAAGCCGGCGACGCCGGTTCGTGGACCGGCATCGAGGTCTGGGGCACCATTGCCCTCGGCGTGATCGTCCTGGCCGCGTTCGTGCTCTGGGAGCGGCGCATCCCGCACGCCTCCCTGGACATGAAGCTGTTCAAGAACACCCGCTTCTCCGCGTCCTCGGCCATCATCACCCTCACCTTCTTCGGGATGATGGGCCTGATGTTCTTCATGACCTTCTACCTCCAGATCCTGAAGGGCTACTCGCCGCTGGAGACCGGCCTGCTGTTCCTGCCGTTCGGCGCCTCGATGCTCATCTTCGCGCCGCTGTCCAACACCCTGGTGCAGCGCTTCGGCGCCAAGACCGTCGGCATCGTCGCGATGCTCCTGGTCATCTCCAACTCCGTGGTCACCGCCACGGTCTTCCAAGCCGACACCTCGGTCTGGGTCGTCATCGTCCTGTTCTTCATCACCGGCGCCGGCATGGCCAACCTCATGCCGCCCGCGATGAACACGCTCATGTCCTCGGTGCCCAAGGAGAAGGCCGGGGTCGGCTCCGCGCTGGCGAACACGCTCCGCCAGGTCGGCGGCGCGCTCGGCGTGGCCGTGCTCGGCACGATCATGGCGCAGACCTACCAGAGCCAGATCGGCCAGGCCGCGCCCGAGCTGCCCTCGGCCGCGACCGAGTCCTACGCGGCCACCTACGGCGCGCTGGAGACCGGGCTGATCCCGCAGGACGCCTCGATCGTGCAGGCCGCGAACGACTCGTTCATCACCGCGCTCCACTCCACCGCGTGGGTCGCGGGGGCCGTCGGGTTCGTCGGCCTCCTCGTGATCGCCCTGTACTTCCCCGGCAAGCGCCGCCAGGGCGCCGAGTCGGCCACCTCACCGGCCGCCGAGCCCGAGTACGTCGAGGTCTGAGGGAGAATCGAGTCATGCCTCCCGAGCTCAGCGATGAAATGACCAGAACCGACGCCGCGCCGTCGGCCCCCGCCAAGGGCCGCCCCCGCAGCGAAGCGGTGAGCCTCTCCATCCTGGAGGCCGCCCTGGACCTCATCGCCGAGCACGGGACCATCGCCGACGTCAGCGTCGAGGCGATCGCCGAACGCTCCGGGGTCTCCAAGGCCACGATCTACCGGCGCTGGAGCTCCAAGGAGGAGCTCATCGTGACCGCCGTCGAGCGCCTCAAGGCCCCGATCCCGGCCACGATGCCGCGCACCTCGCTGCGCGCCGACCTCGTCCACATCGCCAACAACATGCGAAAGACGTTCGGGGCCAGGGACCGCAAGGTCTTCAAGTGCATGATGATCGCGGTCAAGGAACCGGAGTACAAGCAGCACCACGACCTCATGGTCGAGCAGCGCCGCCTGTTCATCCGCGACACGTTCGCCTACTGGGCCGAACGCGGCCACGTGGCCGAGGACGTCGACCTCGACCTGGCCGTGGCCATGTTCATCAGCCCGATGCTGACGATCTTCGTCTACGGGCACTACAACGAGCTGAACCGCCCCGAGACCGTCGAGCAGTTCATCGACTACGTACTTCGCGGCATCGGCGGACCGCTCTGCGAGTCCCCAAGCGCCTGAACACGACGCGAAGCCCCGGCCGAAAGGCCGGGGCTTCGCCGCGTTCACGACCGGGCCCCGCCGTCCCGCGGGGCCCGGTCACCGGAAGGAACCGAGAGTGAGGTCGGGGAGCGGGGCCCGGCTGCCCGGGCCCCACTCAGCTAGTTGATCGGCGGGTAGGCGTTCTCCAGCAGCTCCTGGAACTGCTCGGAGGACCAGTGGCCCGAGACGGGCATGTTGTCGCGAGCGCCCGAGAGGTTGTTGCCGTTGCGCGGGTTGCCCTCGTAGGTCGGGTCGCACATCCGGTCGAAGCCCTTGCCCTCGTCGTTGTCGATCAGCTCGGAGGAGCCGTCCGACTCACCGGGGGGCTTGATCCACACGTAGGCGTCGATCCAGGGCTCGGGGTCGGCCTGCGGCCGCTCACCGAGACCGGCACCGGCCTGGTTGCACCAGTTGCCCTTCTGGATGCGCTGGTCGATACGGGACTCGTCGACGAAGGTCACCGGGTCCGTGGAGCTCGACGTGCCGGTCGGGCGGTAGTCGCCGCCCCAGCCGTTGCGGCTGGTGTCGATCAGCATGCCGATGTCGGAGTTGAAGCCGTTGGCGATGAGCTCGGTGCGCAGCGCCTGCGTGAAGTCCTTCTCGTTGTTGTAGTCGTTCCAGTCCACCCAGGGGAGGTTGGGGTTCTGGTTGAGCGGCTGGCCGCCGACGTTCTGGTTGACCGCCCAGTACGGCTCTTCGAGCGCCGAGTAGTTGGCCGTGTTGGAGATGAAGCCGTGGACGTCGTCCGCGGTCATCCCGTTCTGCCCGATCAGCGAACCGAACAGCGCGGCCGAGGCGCGGAAGTTGTCGTACTCGGGGTTGTCGTCGCCCCAACCGATCCAGCCGTGGTGACCGGCGTCGATGTAGTTGTACGTGTTGGGCAGCGCGCCGAGCTCCGCGGCGGCGTACGAGACGCCGTCGACGTAGTTGCCGTTCGCCTTCATCACGTCGCACTCGGGCGTGGCCGTCTCACGAGGCGACACGTTCGTCACCAGGTTCGGCAGCGAGTCGATCTCGATCACGTTGACGATCTTGAGGTCCGCGTAAGCGGGGTCGCCTTGGATCGCGACGATCTCGTCGATGTACTCGCTCTTGTACTCGTCGATCTCGTCGGGAGCGAGCTGGCCGTTGGACGCCAGAGCGGCGCAGTCGCGGCCGGGCAGGTTGTAGATCACGACCTGGATCAGGTCGTAGCCCTCGGCGACCGCGTGGTCGAGGTGGTCGGCCAGACCCATCGAACCGGTGGTCGGCGAGTCGTTGCCCCAGATCGCACTCGTCTGGTCGAGCCAGACGCCTGTGGGCTCGTTCGCGATGGCCGAGCCGCCCGGCTCGGCCGCGGCGTTCGCCGACCACTGCGGGTTCACGTAGACGTTCGCGCCGGTGTAGGGGTTGTCGACCTTGTCGCCCACGGGCGGGTCGGTCGGCGGGTCCGTGGGGTCCGGCGGGTCGGTCGGGTCGACGTCGCCGTCACCGCACACGGTGCCGTTCACGGTGAACTGCCCGGGCGCGGTAGACGATCCGTTCCCGATGAAGCCGAACACCTCGACGCTCTGGCCGGAGGCGATCGAGCCGTTCCAGCCGACGTCGCCGCCGGTGAAGCGGGTGCCGCTCTGGCTCCAGTCGACGTTCCACGCGCTGGAGACGGTGGTGCCGGCCGGGAAGTCCCATTCGACCTCCCAGCCGTTGATGGCCGTCCCGGCCGAGATCACGACGTTGGCCTGGAAGCCGCCGCCCCACTCGCTGATGACGTTGTAGTCGACCTGACATCCCTCTTCGGCGAGTGCCTGGTTCGCCGAAACGAAGGTCAGCCCGCCCGCGGCGAGCGCACCGACGGCCACGCCGGTGAGCGCCAGTCTCCTTCTTCTTCTGGGTACTTGCATGTGCTGTAGTCCTCCGGGGTCTGTGGGTCGCCGACGGCGGCCCGAAACGGGTGCCCATCGAGGGAAGCGCTCCCAAGATGTGTATTGATAATCTCCGATATATTGATGAACTGTCAAGAGCTCCGCCAGGATATTTCGAACCCGACGTCCGTTCGGGCAACCGAATCGAAGGCGACCTGCCGACAGGCAAGCGCTTGAATCAGTGAAAACGCTCCCGCGCAGAGCCGGAGATCGGCCCCGAAAAAACGGCGGCGGGGCCGCGCTCGCGCGCGGCCCCGCCGTCTTCCTCAAGGCGGAGTGCCGGTCCGCCCGTCCCGGCCCTGCGACCGGGACTCCTGCCTTGCCCTAGTTGACGGGCGGGTAGGCGTTCTCCAGGAGTTCCTGGAACTGCTCCGAAGACCAGTGGCCCGAGATCGGCATGTCGTCGCGAGCGCCCGAGGGGTTGTTCCCGTTGCGGGGGTTGCCCTGGTAGTCGGGGTCGCACATCTCGTCGAAGCCCTTGCCCTCGTCGTTCGGGATCTCCTCGGAGGCGCCGTCGGACTCACCCGGAGGCTTGATCCACACGTAGGCGTCGATCCAGGCCTCAGGCGAGGCCTGCGGGCGCTCGCCGAGGCCGGCACCGGCCTGGTTGCACCAGTTGCCCTTCTGGATGCGCTGGTCGATGCGCGACTCGTCGACGAAGGTCACCGGGTCGGTCGAGGACGACGGGCCCGTGGGGCGCACGTCGCCGCCCCAGCCGTTGCGGCTGGTGTCGATGAGCATCCCGATGTTCGAGTTGAAGCCGTTGGCGATCAGCTCGGTGCGAAGGGCCTCGGTGAAGTCCTTCTCGTTGTTGTAGTCGTTCCAGTCGACCCACGGCAGGTCCGGGTTCTGGTTGAGCGGCTGGCCGCCCACGTTCTGGTCGACCTCCCAGTAGGGCTCCTCCAGCACCGAGTAGTTCGCGGTGTTGGAGATGAAGCCGGTGACGTGGTCGGCGGTCATCCCGTTCTGCCCGATGAGGGACCCGAACAGGGCCGCGGAGGCGCGGAAGTTGTCGTACTCGGGGTTGTCGTCGCCCCAGCCGATCCAGCCGTGGTGGCCCGCGTCGATGTAGTTGTAGGTGTTCGGCAGGGCGCCGAGTTCGGCCACGGCGTACGAGACGCCGTCGACGTAGTTCCCGTTGGCCTTCATCGTGTCGCACTGCTCGGTCGCGGTCTCGCGCGGTGAGACGTTGGTGATGAGGTTCGGCAGCGAGTCGATCTCGATCACGTTGACGATCCGCAGGTCCGCATAGGCGGGGTCGGCCTGGATCGCGACGATCTCGTCGATGTACTCGCTCTTGTAGCGTCCGATCTCGTCCGCGGCCAGCTCGCCGTTGGAGGCGAGCGCGGCGCAGTCGCGGCCGGGCAGGTTGTAGATCACGACCTGGATGAGGTCCGCGCCCTGGGCGACGGCCTCGTCGAGGTGGTCGGCCAGGCCGTAGGAGCCGGTCGTGGGGGAGTCGTTGCCCTCGATGGCGCTGATCTGGTCGAGCCAGACGCCGGTGGGCTCGTTCGCGATGGCCGAGCCGCCCGGCTCGGCGGCCGCGTTGGCCGCCCAGATCGGGTTGACGTAGACCTGCGCGCCCTCGTACGGGTTGTCGACCTTGGCCTGCGCGGCGTCGGCGTCCGAGGTGACCTCCTCGGCGCCCGCGGTGTTCACCGCGACGGCGCCCGCGGTGGCGGCCAGGGCCACGGCGGTGATCGCCCCCCAGCGCCTTTGCTTGCTTCGACTCATTGTCGTCTGCCTTCCCTTGGTCGTCGGCGTGACGGTCGGCGGGAACGGCTCCGCGGGTACCGGGTTTGCGGAAGCGCTCCCAACTTCACATCGAAGTTTGCCTATGTCTCACTGTGATGTCAAGGGTCTCGCTCCCAGAGAATCCAGAAATTTCCGATTGGAACCTTGTATGGCGACTCAGGGTGTTCATCCGACTTCAATGTGTGGACAATTGCCCTAAATAGAGCAAATCGACTCCGAAATGGAATGACAATTCCCGCGTGCCGCCCTCACCGGACTGAATGGACGTTTCGCGGGCAAGCGAAAAGCCGGCCCGCTGCGAGCGCCCGCCGTGTGCGGCGGTGGAGTCTCGCGGGACCGGCCTGTGCCAGGTGAATCTACGGCCTGGGGCCGCTGCTCGGGCTTCTACGGCTGGCAGATACGGCCGTAGCGGGCGGATTCACGGCTCGTGTGCGATGCCGTGGCCCGATCTTCGATCGGAGTTCGGTCGCGGGCACGACCAGGCGGTTCACTGTGTTGCGTTACCGGTCTCAAATGCGGTCTGCGCTCCGGCGTCGCCTTCCAACAGGGCCCGGACCTCCGACTCGCGGAAGCGCCGGTGACCGCCGGGTGTGCGAATGCTCCCGATGCGACCGGCGGCGGCCCAGCGTGTGACCGTCTTGGGGTCGACGCGGAACAGTGAGGCGACTTCGCCGGGTGTCAGTAGGCGGTCCTCGGTCTCCATGATTTCTTCCTCCCCGTGATGAAGACTCACTTCGTGCGTTAAACCCATTACACCACTATTCAGTCAAACCTGCCATGAGTTCTTGGACATACTTTCGGTCGGTAGGTTTTGCCTGAAAGTACCACGCGTATGACAACGGCGCTCTGGGCTGATTCCGACGCTCTAGGAGTTCGCGGGTATGAGGTAGGCACAGAGCGCAACTCGCAACTCTGG
This sequence comes from Glycomyces sp. NPDC046736, assembly GCF_040645615.1. Classification (NCBI taxonomy): domain Bacteria; kingdom Bacillati; phylum Actinomycetota; class Actinomycetes; order Glycomycetales; family Glycomycetaceae; genus Glycomyces; species Glycomyces sp. NPDC046736. The sequence continues at coordinate 26,155 of NZ_JBEYYO010000027.1, forward strand.
TTATCCTGGGCGGTGTGGACGAGATCGACCAGACCATAGTGAACCTCCTGCGCGCGGACGGACGGACCTCGTACGCCGAGCTGGCGCGGCGGGTCGGTCTCACCGCTCCCTCGGTGCAGGACCGCGTCACCAAACTCGAGAAGAACGGCGTGATCACCGGTTACAAGGCCGTAGTCGACTCCGAGGCGATCGGCCTCGGGATCACGGCCCTCATCGGCATCATCCCCGACAACGCGGCCGACCACAGCGACATCTGCGAACGCCTCCGCGCCATTCCGCAGATCGAATCGTGCTATTTCCTCGCCGGGGTCGAGTGCTATCAGCTCAAGGTCCGCGTCCCCAAGATGGGCGACCTCGAACGCCTGATCCACCGCGTGGGCGCGATCCCAGGCGTGGCGCAGACCCGGACCACGATCACGCTCTCGACCAAATGGGAGGACCGGCCCCAGGCCGTGCCCGGAGGCGACGCCGATGCACTCGATTGACCGCTCCCGCGACCGCCTCTGGGTCAACTGGGCCATCACCACAGTGGAGGCCGACGCGAACCGCTCGGCCGACACCCACCTGCTGCCGTTCCCGCTCCCGCCCGAGTGGGGCGTGGACCTCTACCTCAAGGACGAGTCGGCCCACCCGACCGGCTCGCTCAAGCACCGGCTCGCGCGCTCGCTGTTCCTGTACGCGATCTGCAACGGCTGGATCGACGAGGGCACGCCGGTCATCGAGGCCTCCAGCGGTTCCACGGCGGTCAGCGAGGCCTACTTCGCGCGGATGCTCGGGCTGCCGTTCACGGCGGTCATGCCCGAGTCGACCAGTCCGTCCAAGATCGCGCAGATCGAGTTCTACGGCGGCAAGGCCCACCTGGTGGCCGACCCCGCCGAGGTGTGCGCCGAGGCCGAGCGGCTCGCCGATGAGTCCGGCGGGCACTTCATGGACCAGTTCACGTACGCCGAGCGGGCCACCGACTGGCGGGGCAACAACAACATCGCCGAGAGCGTGTTCGAGCAGATGCGCCTGGAGCGCCACCCGATCCCGACCTGGGTCGTGGTCGGCGCGGGCACCGGCGGCACCTCGGCCACGATCGGCCGCTACGTGCGCTACCGCCGCCACGCCACCGGCCTGTGCGTGGTCGACCCCGAGCACTCGGCGTTCTTCGACGGCTGGCGAGCGACCGACCCCGAAGCGGTCGCGGGCCGCGGCTCGCGGATCGAAGGGATCGGGCGCCCGAAGGTGGAGCCCTCGTTCATCCCCGAACTGGTCGACCGCATGGTCAAAGTGGACGACGCCGAGTCGATCGCCTGCATGCGGTGGGCCTCGGAGCGCCTGGGCCGCCGCCTCGGCGGCTCCACCGGCACCAACCTCGTCGCGGCCCTGGCGATCATCGCCGAGATGCGCGAATGCGGCCAGGGCGGCAGCATCGTCACGCTGCTGTGCGACTCGGGCCAGCGCTACGGGGCCACGTACTTCGACGACGATTGGCTCGCGGCCCAGGGGATCGACATCGAAGCGGCCGCTGAACGCCTCGCACCGCTGCTCCCGGCCTGACAATCCTATAGGATATATCATATAGGATTCCGGGCGGCGGACGGAACCCGCCGGAATCCTCCGCGCAGTGCCACAAGTATCGACATGTATTGACATCGCTTTCCTCGATCGGTACGGTCGCGTCAACTGCAATCGCTTGCCCGGGATTCGATCCCCGAATTGAAACGATTCATTTCGAGTTCCAGGCCTGCTCCCTCCTCGCACTTTGGAAGTGACAATGAGGTCAGCGACTCCTCAGCCCCGGTGGCGGCGCGCCCTGGCGGTGGCCGCCGCCGGCGCGACCGCGCTCGCGGGCGTCCTCTCCGCGGGCGCCCCGTCCAGGGCCCAAGAGGCGGACGGCATCACCGTCTACCTCGCCTCGGACTCCACCGTCCAGACCTACGACCCCTACTACGAGCCGCAGGCGGGCTGGGGCCAGGTGATCGACCGCTTCTTCGACGATGAGGTCACGATCGCCAACCACGCCATCGGCGGCCGCTCCTCGCGCTCGTTCATCGAGCAGGGCCGCCTCGACGCGATCCTGGACGAGATCCAGCCCGGCGACTACCTCTTCGTCCAGTTCGGGCACAACGACGCCACCGCTTCGGTGCCCGAGCGCTACACCCCGCCCGATGACTACAAGGTCTACCTCCGCGACCACTACATCGCGGGCGCGATCGAGAAGGGCGCGATCCCGGTCCTGGTCACGCCCGTCTCGCGCCGCAGCTTCAACGCCGAGACCGGCGAGTTCAACGTGTCCTTCCCCGAGTACGTGGAGAAGGTCTACGAGCTCCACGAGGAGACCGGCGTGGCGATGGTCGACCTCTCGGCCTCCTCGCGCGCCTACCTGAACGAGATCGGCCCCGAAGAGGCCAAGTCGGTGTTCCTGCACGTCCCGGCCGGGGTCTACCCGAACCGGCCCACCGGGACCGCCGACGACACCCACTTCCAGGAGTACGGCGCGATCCAGATGGCGCGCCTGGTCGCCGAGGAGACCGCCGAGCTCGGCCTGCCGCTCTCGGAGCACGTGGTCGACGTCGAGCCCCCGGCCGACGTGCCCGAATCGCCGACCGGCCTGGTGGCCGCCACGGTCGCGAACGCGAGCGTGACCCTCAACTGGACCGCGAACGGCGCTGACATCTACCGCGTCTACGTGCGCGAGGCGGGCGGCGAATGGCGCCTGGGCACCACCGCCACGGTCGGCGTCGGCCGCGTCTCAGGGCTCGAAGAGCACACCGCGTACGAGTTCGCGGTGGCCGCCGTCAACGGCAAGGGCGAGTCCGAGCGCTCGGCGTCCTTGAGCGTCACCACCGCCAGCGCGGGCTGGAAGTTCGACTTCGGACCGGCCTCGCAGGTCGTGGCCGAGGGCTACACCGAGGTCAACCGCGCCACGTCCTATTCGGCGGCGCAGGGCTACGGCTTCACGACCGACATGGCCGCGGCGATCGACCGCGACCGGGGCGGGGACGCCGACCCGGTCGGCCGCGACTTCGTGGCCTGGTTCGGCGGCTCGTACGAGTTCACGGTGGACGTGCCCGACGGGCTCTACACCGCGCGGGTGACCGTGGGGGACTACCTCGGTTCGGCGCGTTCGAACCTCAGCTTCGAGGGGATCGACTTCGGGGCCGCGAACTCGGGGTCGACCACGATCTTGACCAAGGACTTCGAGGGGATCATCGTCGAGGACGGCCAGTTGAACGCGGTCGTGTCCGGTCAGACCGGGCACTTGAACGGTCTGGAGCTCACCAGGATCGGCGACGTGCCCGACACCGGCGGGAACGGCCCTGACGAGCCGTGCGAGGACTGCGCGGCCCAGGTCGAGGACCTCGACCGCGCCCCGGTGGCCGTGGCGGTCGACGGCGGCGTGTACGTCGGGTGGCGGAGCCTGGTCACCGACGGCGAGCTGGGGTTCAACGTCTACCGCGACGGTGTCCTGCTCAACCCCGAGCCGACTGAGGCCACGAACTTGACCGACTCCGGTGGCACGGCGAACTCGACCTATTGGATCGCCACGGTCGAGGACGGCGTGGAGACCGGTTACACCGACGCGTTCACCGTCCTGGCAGACCAGTTCATCGACGTGGACATGGACCGCCCCGAAGGCGGGACCACCCCGGACGGGGTTGCGTATACGTATAGCCCTGGGGACGCCTCGGTGGCCGACCTGGACGGTGACGGCACCTATGAGCTGGTCCAGAAGTGGGATCCCTCGAACGCGAAGGACAACTCGCATGCCGGTTACACTGGCAACGTATACGTAGACGCGTACACATTGGCCGGTGAGCTGCTGTGGCGCATCGACCTCGGGGTGAACGTCCGGGCTGGGGCGCATTACACGTTCCTGGCCGCGTACGACCTGGACGGCGACGGGCGGGCCGAGGTCTCGCTGAAGACCGCGGACGGCACGGTGGACGGCGCGGGGACCGTGATCGGTGACGCCGACGCCGACCACCGCAATTCCTCTGGCTACATCCTGACCGGCCCGGAGTTCCTGACGGTCTTCGACGGCGCGAGCGGCGCGGCGATCGACACGGTCGACTTCGAGCCCGATCGCGGCAACCCCGCGGACTGGGGCGACGGCTACGGCAACCGCGTGGACCGGCTTTTGGGCACGGTGGCCTATCTCGACGGGAACTCGGCGTCGTTGGTGACCGCGCGCGGGATCTACACCAAGATGGAGCTCACGGCGTGGGACCTCGAAGGCGGCGAGCTGGTCGAGCGCTGGGCGTTCCGCTCCCAGGATTGGGGTGCGCAGTATTCGGGCCAGGGCAACCACCAGCTGTCGGTGGCCGATGTGGACGCCGACGGGCGCGACGAGATCGTCTACGGCTCGTTGACGCTCAACGACGACGGCACGATCCTCCAGTCGGCGGGCCTTGGGCACGGCGACGCGCTGCACGTCTCGGACTTCGACCCCTCGCGTGAGGGCCTGGAGGTCTTCAGCCCGTTCGAGTCGATGTCGTCTTCGGGCAACCGCGCGGCGGCGCTGCGCGACGGCGAGACCGGCGAGGTGCTGTGGTCGATCCCGGGCACGCGCGACACCGGCCGCGGCACGTGCGGCGACATCGACCCGGCGTATCCGGGCGCGGAGTGCTGGGCGGCGAGCACCACGGGCGCGTGGGACTCGCGCGAAGGCGAGCTGCGCGCGGCGGACGGAACTTTGATCGGCACTTCGATCCCGTCGGCGAACTTCATGGTCTGGTGGGACGGCGACCTGGGCCGGGAGATCCTCGACCACGAGTTCGACGAGCCGTCGTACACCCCGATCTACCCGTTCATCGCCGAGTGGGACCCGGCTACCGGCACGCAGGAGGAGATCTTCACTCCCGAAGGGGTGCAGTCGAACAACGGCACCAAGGGCAATCCGGTCCTGACCGCGGACCTTCTGGGCGACTGGCGCGAGGAGGTCGTGCTGCGCAAGGAGTCCAATGACGGGGTGCGGATCTTCACCACGGTGATCGAGACCGAGTACGCGTTCCCGACTCTCATGCAGGACCCGCAGTACCGCCTGGCGGTGTCGTGGCAGAACCTCTCCTACAACCAGCCGCCGTGGCCGAGCTTCTTCCTCGGCTACGACATGGACGAGCCGCAGTGGCGCTCGGTCGATGCCACGTCCACCCGCGACGCGTCGGAGGCCCCGTTCGCCTCGGCCTCCTGCGAGGTCGACTACGACGTGGCCGCCGACTGGGGCGACGGTTTCGTGGTCCAAGTCAAGGTCACCAACACCGGCACCACCGCGATCGACGCCTGGGACCTCACCTGGCGCTCCGGCGGCGTCGACACGGTGGCCTACGCCTGGGGCGGCGACATCGCGATAACCGGCACGACCGCGACCGCCACCCCCGCCTTCTGGAACACCCCGCTCCAACCCGGCGCGACAAAACAACTCGGCTTCCAAGGCACCGGCAACCCCCATGCCCCCGGCATGTTCCTCATGAACAACCAACGCTGCACCACGGCGTAGCGAAAAAAATATCCTATAGGATATATCCTATAGCCTCCCGGCCCGGACAACCCTGTCCGGGCCGGTTCGTCGTCTGACCGGAGTGGACGGTAACGCTTCCATAAAGAACGCTTCCTGAACTCAACCAGTGAGGCCTGTGGGGCGTTCAGTGAGCGGCCGGGGCCAACAACCCGGTCTCCATAACCCCCCTGACGCTCACAGGAGCAACATGACATCCCCCCATATCCGTCGACTCGCCGCAGCCGCAGCGGCGGTAGCCGCCCTCGGCATCGCAGTCGCAGCCCCGGCCGCGCAGGCCGACCCTCCGCCTTACGCATTCGTGTACGGCGCGCATCCCAATGCCGAGTACTGGTACACCGGTGGCGACCAGGCCGGTGTCGCCCAGCCCGGGTTCCTCTACCTGTACCCGGAGCTCGAAGCCGGCGAGACCATTGCGGACTTGCAGGTCACGCTGTCGGTGCCGTACCAGTACGGCATCACATTGCAGGCCGACAGCGAAGCCTGCTTCTCCGACGGCACCGCATTCGCCTGCAACTACACCGATGTCGGCGCCGGTTCCGGCGCCGAAGTCGACTTCGACCTGGCGATCGACGGCGGGATTCCCAGCGGCGAGGAGATCGAATACACGATCAGCATCACCGCCGACGGATACGACACCGAGTACATCACCGGCACTTGGGTCTTCGAAACCCACGAAGACGAGTACTTCTTCTACGAGGTCGAGGTCTCCAGCCACTCGGACGTCGCGCCCGGCACCGTGATCACGCCGGAGGTCGCTCTCTCGAACCCGACCTCGACCACGTTCAAGGGCTTGTACGTGTCGATCCAAGGGTACGAGGAGTTCCTCACCGCGGCGGCTGAGTACAGCAACTGCGGTCTGGTCGAGCAGAGCTACATTCTCTGCGCGCTGCCCGACTTCGCCCCTGAACCAGGTGTCGTCTACGAGCTCGACCCTGCGACCCCGATCGCCGTTGCGCTCAGCGAGGACGCGCCCGGCCCGGTGACGTACCGGACCTGGATCGAGGCGTCGCCGGTGCATTACGCCGCCGACGAGATCGAGTACTTCGACTCGGACCGGGAACTCGGCTTCGTCGAATCCGACAAGGAGAGTGCCGAAGGCTGGGGGCTCCTGGAGATTCGCTCCACCGAGCACGCCTACGACCTGGCGATCGCAGACCAAAACCTTGGTGCCGAGGCGACGACCCTCAGCGTTCCGGTCGAGAACCTCGGCCCGGCGGCCACTTTCGCGCGCCACCACCCGGGCAGCGGCGAGGGCAACTTCAGCGTGACCGTTCAACTGCCTGAGGGCGTCTCTGTCGGTGAGACCTACGAGGGTTGGATCGACGGTGAGGGATACAGCTGTGCGTCCTTCGTTGAATTCGAATGGTCGCAGAACTTCGATCCCGCCCTCTTCGGGGTCGAGCGGGTCGACGTGATCTGCTGGTTCTACAAATCGATCGCCGCCGACACCGCGCTCGAGATTGAGATCCCGGTCGTCGTGGCCGACGGCGCCTCCGCCGATGACGGACTGGTCGTCGCCAACCTAGACACCACCGGCTGGGACTTCGAGGAGTTCAAGGAGTACTGGCCGGGCATGAACGAGGCCGACTACCCGGTGCTCGACTCGAATCTGGCGAACAACACGGCCGTGCTGTCGGTCGGCGACGCCGCCGGCTCCGAACCGCTGCCGGTCACCGGTTCGGCCCTGACCGCCGTCGTGGCCTCGGCCGCGGGCGCGCTCATCGCCGGTGCGATCGCGTTCGTGGTCCTGCGCCGCCGCAAGGCCGCCGCGAACTGGTAGCACGACACCGACAAGGGCCCGGGCGCTTCAGCGTTCGGGCCCTTGTTCTTTCTCGGGTTTGTCCTCGGTGCCGAAGAGTCTGCCGTGGCCGTTGGGGATCGCGGTTCTTTCGTAGAGGTCTATCGCTTTGCCGCGCAGGGAGGTGGCGGTCCAGGATGCCGCGGTGAGGAGCATGACGTTGAAGAGGTAGAGGAAGAGGAGGAGGCCGACGGCGGTGGTGACGGCCTGGTAGGCGGGGCGGTCGGAGACGTGGAGGACGTAGACGCGGCCGGCGGTCTTGAGCAGTTCCATGCCGATCGAGACCGCGAGCGAGGCCCAGATGACGCGCCTGGGGAGCATCACCACGCGCGGGAGCGCCTGAAGCAGCACCGCCGCGAGCAGCGCGTTCGCGACCAGGCCCACCACGACCGAGACCCCGCGCACCAAGAGCGCGACGTTGCCGGTGGCCTGGTCCCAGTCCAGCCACGCCAGCACCACCTCCGCGCCCGCCGTGGCGCCGATCGTGATCAACAGCAGGATCGAGACGCCGACGAGGATCGCCAGGTCGATCGCCCAGCGCAGGAACGGGTTCCCCGGCTGCGCGTCCAGGCCCCACACCAGGCGGATCGACGCGCGCACCGACTGCACCCACGCGACCCCGGCTACGACCAGCGCGACCGCGGCGAAGATGGTGACCGAGCGGCGGGAGCTCTCCAGGACCCCGATGTCGATCACCGGCAGGTTCGTCGAGAGCCAGGTCTCGACCGACTCGTAGATGTGGGGGTAGTTGAGCAGGTACCCGAAGATCGCCAACGCCAACAGCGACATCGAGAACGCGGCGAAGAACGCGTAGTACGAGATGGCGGCCGCCAGCTGCCCGCAGTGGACCTCGCCGTAGCGCTCGCCGGTGCGCCAGGCGTGATCGACCAGGTTGGACCGCCTGCGGGTGGCCACGAGCACCCGGTCCCACCAGGCGCCGAGGTCAGGGAATTTCACGTGCCGATTCTGCCAGCCCGGCGCGGTGCGCGCGGCCCCGACGCGTCAGGCGCCGCGGATGACCCAGGCGTCGGGGTCTTCGAGAAGCTTGGTGACCGAGGTCGGCAGGTCGTCGTTCGCCACGGCCGAAAGCGAGACCGATTCGAGGATGTTGCGCTCGGAGACGCGCAGCGCGATCCACACGTTCGTCATCGCCGTCGCCGTCCCCGAATACGAGACCTCTTCGGGCCGTTCGCCGCGGACGCCCACCAGCGGGCCGTCGACGGCGCGGATCACGTCGGCCAGGCTGATCTGGTCGCCCGGTCGCGCGAGCTGGTGCCCGCCCTCGGAACCGCGCTTGGAGGTCGCGATGCCGCCGCGCCGCAGCTGGAGCAGGATCGACTCCAGGAACTTGCGGGGGATGGCCTGGTCCTCGGCTATCTGCTCCGCGGAGACCCAGCGCTCGCCGTATCCGGCGAGGGCCACGGCGGCTCGCAGTGCGTAGTCGACGCGGGCGGACAGGCGCATGGGTCTTCCTCTCGGGTCAGCGGGCTCGAACGAGCACCAGTACCGACTCTATCTCCCGGAACCGGTTTCCCTCCGCGGTCAGTCGTCGATGAGCAGCCGGAGGTACGCGGCGGTCTCGGCCGCGGCCAGGTCGGCGTCCCCGGCGATGATGGCCTCCACGGCCCGCGAGTGGTCTATGTGCGGCTCCTCGGCGAGGATCGGCCCGAGCCCGGCCCGCACGGTCGCGCGCAGCGACTCGGCCAGCTCGGTGTACAGCTCGGCGAGCAGCTTGTTGTGGCTGGCCTCGGCCACCGCCTGGTGCAGCGCGATGTCGGCGGCCACGAACGACTCGGTGTCGCCCACCTCGTGCGTGGCCTCGCGCTCGGCGAGGAGAATCCGCAGCCGCGTGATGTCGGCCTCGTCGCGCCGCAGGGCCGCGAGCCGCGCGGCCTCGACCTCCAGGCCCCGGCGCACCTCCATCGCGTCCGAAGCCGGGCTCGCGGCGATCCGGCGGCGCACGGCCGCGGTGACCTCGGAGCGGCCCACCACGAACGTCCCGGCGCCTTGGCGGATCTCCAGCAGCCCCGCGTGGGCCAGCGCCCGGACGCCTTCGCGGATGGTGTTGCGGCCCACCCCGAGCAGCTCGGCCAGTTCGCTCTCGGTCGGGATCCGCGACCCCAGTCCCCACTCGCCGTCGGCGATCTGCCGCCGCAGCTGGTCGATCACCTGATCGACGAGGGCGGACTTGCGTGTCGACTGCAGTGCCACAGACGGACCTGACCTTCCCGGAGTGCTCGCATGGCGCGCGGGGACCGGCCATGAGGGTGCGTGTTTCCCAACACTAGAAGGATTAAAGCAGACAGCCGTCGCGATACCGTTGACAGGCCGTCAATTCATCCCATGAATTGACTCGATTCTATCCCGGCTGCTCACGACGCACCACCGCGCTCGCGAACCAGTCGGACAACGGTTTCCACCCCGCCGGACCACCGCCCGCCTCCCGAATTCGGAAGGAGCCGTCCGCGTGACGACCGACGCCACCGCGACCGGCGCCGCCGAGGAATCCGACGCCCAGCTCGCAGGGCCCGACGCCGGACACCCCGACGAGCACCCCGCCCCCACCCCGCACGCCGAGATCGCCGACCCCGCGCCTCCGGGGCGAGCCGTCGCCGCTGCCCTCCCTTCGGCGAAGCTTGCGAGCCGTCAATTGGCATGGTTGCTCCTCGCCGGCGTCGTCCTCGCCGCGTTCAACTTCCGCACCGCCGTCACCAGCGTCGGCGCGATCCTCGCCGAACTGCGCGTCGGCCTCGGCATGTCCGAGACCGTCGCCGGGCTCCTCACCACGCTCCCCGTGCTCGCCTTCGCCGGACTCGGCGCGCTCGCCCCGCGCCTGGCCCGCCGCTTCGGTCCCCGCCTGCTCCTGACCGGCGCGCTCATCGTGATGAGCGTCGGCCTCGTCGCCCGCGCCTATGCCCCGAACGCCGGGCTCTTCCTCGCGTTCAGCCTCCTCGCGCTCGCCGCCGGAGCGATCGGCAACGTCGCGGTGCCCGTCATCGTCAAGCGGTACTTCCCGAACCGTATCGGGCTCATGACCACCGCGTACTCGACCACGCTCGCGGTCGGCACCGCCGTCGCGGCCGCGGCCACCGCCCCGATCGAGCACCTCGCAGGCGATTGGCGCATCGCCCTCGCCGTGTGGGCCCTCCCCGCGCTCATCGCGATCGTGCCCTGGCTTTTGTGGCGGCCCTCGCCCGCCGCGGCCGGAGCCCAGCCGATCGGCCGCCTCCACGGCGTGCGCCGCTCCCGCCTGGCGTGGATGATGCTGCTGGCCTTCGGCGCGCAGTCGGCCATCGCGTACATCCTCATGGGCTGGACCACCACGATCCTCGCCTCCGACGGGATGGACGCGGCCACCGCGGGGTCCATGCTCGGCCTCTTGACGGCGGTGCAGATCCCCGTCTCGGTGCTCGTCCCCATGCTCACCGTCCGCTGGGGCCCGCGCCCGGTGTTCTTGCTGCTCATGGCCTGCTACCCGCCCGCGCTCGCGGGGCTGTGGCTCGCCGGGGGCGGCCCGCTCACCTGGTTGTGGATGGCGTTCTTCGCCGTGGGCACCTCGGTGTTCCCCTTGATCCTGACCCTGTTCGGGCTCCGCGCCCGCACCCCGGCCGGGACCAGCGCGCTGTCCTCGTTCGCCCAGTCCGGCGGGTACCTCATCGCCGGGTCGGGGCCGCTCGCGGTCGGCTGGGTCTACGGGCTCACCGGTTCGTGGTCGGTGCCGTTCACGTTCGTGGCCGCTCTCGTGGTGGTCCTTTTCGCCGCGGGGCTGTACGTTACCCGCGAGCGCTACATCGAGGACGAACTCGATTGAGGCACATAGGCAAAGGACGAATCCGCCCAAACGATCCCCCAGCGGCGGACAGAACCTGAGCCGTGCCACGATAGTGCTGTGGGCCACAACGTTGTGGAAAGCAGGAGGCGATCGTGACCAACGAGGTGCTGTGGCTGCCGCGCGCGGACGCGGTGGAGTCGACGCGGATCGGGCGTTTCAGCCAGTGGCTGTCGCGCCGCGAGGAGCGCGACCTCACCGGGTACCCGGCGCTGTGGCAGTACTCGGTCGAGCATCTGCGCCCGTTCTGGGGCGCGGTGTGGGAGTACTTCGGCCTCGGGGAGACCGTCCCCGAGCACCGGGTGCTCGCCGACGAGACCATGCCCGACACCGTGTGGTTCCCCGACCAGACCTTCAATTACGCGCGGGCCGTGCTCTCGGCTCCCGGCGTGGCCGAGGACGACGTGCTCGTGCGCGCCTACTCCGACTCGCGCGACCCGGTCGAGTGGACCCTCGCCGACCTCCGCGAGGCCACCGCCCGCGCCCGCGCCGGGCTCGTGGCCCACGGCGTCCAGCGCGGCGACCGCGTCGCGGCCTGGATGCCGAACATCCCCGAGACCTTCGCCCTGATGCTCGCCTCGGCGAGCCTGGGCGCGGTCTTCTCCAGCTGCGCCCCCGAGTTCGGCGCGAAGGCCGTCCTCGACCGCTTCGCGCAGATCGAGCCGAAGGTCCTGGTGGCCGTCGACGGCTACAAGTACGGCCCCAAGGAGATCGACCGCACCGCCGACCTCAAGCGGGTCGTGCGGGGCCTGGACGGCCTCGCCGCGTTCGTGACCCTCCCGTACCTGCACCCGGACGCCGAGGTCGAAGGCGAGACCTGGGACCGGTTCTGCGCCTACGACGAGGGCGTCGAGTTCGATGCCCTCACGTTCGACCACCCGCTCTACATCCTGTACTCCTCGGGCACCACGGGCCTGCCGAAGGCCATCGTGCACTCGCACGGCGGCATGGCCATCGAGCACGCCAAGATGCACGCCCTTCACCACGACCTCGGCGTGGGCGACCGGTTCTTCTGGTACTCCACGACCGGCTGGATGATGTGGAACTACCTCGTCTCGGCCCCGATCGTGGGCGCGGGCGTGGTCCTGTTCGACGGGATGCCCGACCCGGCCGGGATGTGGCGCCTGGCCGAGGAGTCCGGCACCACGTTCTTCGGCACGAGCGCCCCGTTCCTCATGGCCTGCCGCTCCCGCGGCATCAAACCTTCGGAAGAGGCCGACCTCTCGCGCCTGCACGGCATCGGCTCGACCGGGGCCCCGCTCCCGGCGGTCGGCTTCGACTACGTGTACGAGTCGATCAGCCCCACCGCGCAGCTCCAGTCCCTCTCGGGCGGCACCGACCTGTGCACCGGCTTCATCGGCGGCGCGCCCACCGTCCCGGTCTGGCGCGGCGAACTGTCGTGCCGCGCGCTCGGCGCGGACGTGCAGTCCTTCGACCCCGAAGGCAACCCCGGGATCGGCCGGGAGGGGGAGCTCGTGATCGCCTCACCGATGCCCTCGATGCCGGTGGGCCTGTGGGGCGACCCGCTCAAGCACCGCTACCGGGACACCTATCTCACCGACTTCCCCGGGATCTGGCGCCACGGCGACTGGATCACCATTACCGACCGCGGCTCGGCGGTGATCTCCGGCCGCAGCGACGCCACCCTCAACCGCGGCGGCGTCCGCATGGGCACCTCGGAGTTCTACGCGGTGGTCGAGGCGGTCGAAGGCGTGGCCGACTCGCTCGTGGTCCACCTGGACGATCCAGGCGAGGACCGACTGCTGCTCTATGTGGCCCTCACCGAAGGGACCGTGCTCGACGACGCGATGCGGAAGCGCATCGCCTCGGCGCTGCGCGGGCAGCTGTCCCCGCGGCACCTGCCCGACGAGGTCATCGAGGTCCCGGCCGTGCCGCGCACGCTCAGCGGCAAGAAGGTCGAGGTCCCGGTCAAGAAGATCCTCAAAGGCGTCAAGCCCGACGAGGCGATCGCCAAGGACGCACTGGCCAATCCGGACGCGTTGCGGGCCTTCACGCGCCGCTGAGCAAGCGCCGCGGGACTTGAGTGACGCGGGGCGTTCTACGACCCGATTTCCTTCTGCGGCAAGGGAATTCAGTTGGGTGTGTGCTCGCTCGCAGGCGTCCGCTCGTTAGTATGTATCCGTCGCCCCGGCCGGTTTCCCCCGTAGCCGCCGGGGCGGCGCCCTGCCTTCGTGCTCCAATGGTCGGCGTGACTGACGAGGACTTCGGCCGAGAGGACGCGGGCCCGGTCGGTGTCGGCCCCTGGGAGGGCCCCTGGCCCGAGGACCCCCGCTACGACCCGGATCTGCTGCGCTCGGGCGACCGCCGCAACGTGGTCGACGCCTACCGCTACTGGAGCCGTGAGGCGATCGTGGCCGACCTCGACGCGCGGCGACACGACTTCCACGTGGCGATCGAGAACTGGCAGCACGACTTCAACATTGGCACGGTGGTGCGCAACGCCAACGCGTTCCTGGCCCACACCGTCCACATTGTCGGCAAGCGCCGCTGGAACCGCCGCGGCGCGATGGTGACCGACCGCTACCAGCATGTCGAGCACCACCCCACGGTCGAGGACTTCGTGGCCCGCGCCGCGGCCGAGGGCCTGGCGGTGGTCGGGATCGACAACCTCCCCGGCTCGGTCCCGATCGAGACGACCTCGTTGCCGCGCAAGGCGGTCCTGGTCTTCGGCCAGGAGGGCCCGGGACTGTCCGAACCGGTGCGCGAGGCCTGCTCGGTGGTCTGCTCGATCAGCCAGTTCGGCTCCACCCGCTCGATCAACGCGGGCGTGGCCAGCGGTATCGCCATGCACGCGTGGGTGAGGGAACACGTGTTCGAGCAGCGGCCCTAGGGCGGACCGTCTGGAATCCGACCCTTCGCGGACCCCCGTATGTCATACAGCGGTGGCATTCTAGAAGGGTCCCCTCGCGAGCCGGATTGTCGGATACCTGACGCTTCCCCCGGCGAACGAGAGGGATCCGCCTACATTGAGCCAGCCGGAAGTCACTTGGGGTAAGCTCCCGTGGGTACAAACGAATAGGCTATTCCGCTGGTAGACGGGCGGAGTCGGGCGAAAGTGGAGCCTCTTGGCTACACTGGATCCCGCGATCGGCCGCCTCGGTTCACGCCGAAGGGGCCGTTCACAAAACTGAAAGCCGAGTCCTGCTCGTACGCTAGACTCGTGCCAGCCTGCGCCAGACGAACGATCGGCCAGGACCCTTGACGGGAGGGGTGAGGAAGTTGAAGAAGTTTCTGACTTGGGGCGGACTTGCGTTCCTGGTGTTCTTTGTAGCCTTCAGGCCAAGTGAAGCCAGCGACGTGGTCGGGAACCTCGCAGGCGGAATCCTCGACGCCGCCAACGGTTTCGCGGCGTTCTTCACGAACCTCGTGACCTGATCACGGCCACGCCATGACCGAATTCGGTGCAGGCGGCTCGGGGGACCACAAGGACACCGAGCCGCTGGATCCACCCCCGAGCCCGCGCGCCCCCTCCGACGGCCCCGCCCCGGGCGCCGACGCCCCCACGCGCGAGTACCCGCCGGGCTTCGCCTCCGGGCCGGGCGCGCCCGCCGCCGCCGCGAGCGACATCGACGGCGTCCGCTTCGACGACGGGCTCTCCGGGAGCCTGCTCGCCGGGGTCCGCGCCCCCACCGTCCCCGACGTCCCGTCCCCGATCTCCGCGCGCTACCTGTTCCCCACCGAGAAGTACCGCGGCGAGTGGCGCCGCCACTGGGTCCACCTCATGCCCTGGTACGTCACCGGGACGCTCGCGACCTTCATCATGGGCCTGGTCTCGGGCCTGCTGATCAAGAGTCAGAGCGGCGACACCGCGCTCACCATCACGGTCGTGGTGTGGCTGCTCATCCTCGGGGCGGTCGGCTGGAAGATCCTCGACTGGTACATGGACCGGTTCATCCTCACCAACAAGCGGATCATGCTCATCCAAGGGGTCATCACCCGCTCGGTGGCCATGATGCCGCTCGGCCGCGTCACCGACATGAAGTACGCGCAGACCCCGATGGGCCGGATGCTCAACTACGGCGAGTTCATCATCGAGTCCGCCGGCCAGGACCAGGCCCTGCGCAACGTCCCGCACCTGCCCAACCCCAACGAGCTCTACCTCCAGATGTGCGAGGAGATGTACGAGCCCGAAGCGGTCGACGAGCGCGAGGCCGAGCCCGAAGAGGACCTCATCCCCGAAGAACCCGTCCGCAAGGACGCCGACGCTTAAACCGTTTCAAGACCTGACGCCCACCGGCCGCGGCCGGTGGGCGTTCGCGTTTGTCCCATGACGCCCGTCGCGCCCCCCTATACCGGGCCACACCGCCTTGCAGATACTTCGTATACTCACCTTCATACCGACCCTCGGTTGCCAATGACACCCATCTTTTGGCAGAATTCCGCCCTACGGGGCAACCGTCCGCCGGGGGTATGTCGTCTGTTGTTCGACCCCCCCGAGGGAGACTCGTGAGCGAGACCAAATCGTCGCAGGACGAGGAGTTCCGCGAGTTCGTCGCAGCGCGCTCTGCCGCACTGCACCGAGCGGCGTACCTCTTGACGGGGAACTGGGCGACAGCGGAGGACCTGGTGCAGACGACCTTGACGAAGACCTACCTGGCGTGGGGACGGATCAGAACCACTGATTCGGTCGACGCCTATGCCCGTCGCATCCTCTACAACACCAACGCCTCCTGGTGGCGCAAGCGGTCCAACCGCGAGAAGCCCACCGAGGTGTTCGAGGACCGCCCCGACCACTCCCGCGACTTCACCGAGCACACCGCGATGCGCGACGCCATGTGGCGCCACATCGCCGTGCTCCCCAAGCGCCAGCGCGCGGTCCTCGTCCTCCGCTACTACGAGAACCGCTCCGACCAGCAGATCGCCGACACCCTCGGGATCAGCGTGGGCACCGTCAAGAGCCAGGCCTCCCGCGCGCTCGCGGGCATGCGCAAGCGGCTCGGGACGCCCGCCTCGGCGCTCGGCCTCGCGATGGAACCCCGGGAGGCGGCGTGAGCGGGGACATAGAGTCTCTGCTGCGCCAAGGCCTCGCCGACGTGGCCGCGAGCGCACCGCAGAACTACGACGACGCCGGGCTCGCGGCCCTGGCGATCTCCGGCGCGGGCCGCATCAAGCGCCGCCGCCGCATCGGCGCCGCCGCGAGCGGCGCCAGCCTCCTCGTCCTCGGCGCGGCCGTCGTCGTGTGGCAGCCCTGGATGGGCCTCAACGGCGACAACGGCCTCACCGCGGCCGACACCAGCACCGCCGAGGCGCAGGCCGAGCTCTCGATGGAGTTCCTCGTCGAGACCGACCTCGGGTTCGAGGTGCTCAACGAGTACGGCGAACTGGTGCCGCTCACCGACACCGAACCGGTACAGGTCTTCCGCCTCTCGGACTCCTACCTCTACGAGACGGCCCACGACATCGGCCTGACCTCCGTCGACGGCACCATGGGCAGCACCATCGGCAAGCAGTCGGAGGACACCCGCACCACGGTCAACAGCGCGGGCACCGAGTACACGCTCGCGACGCCGATGGACGACTACACGACCGAGACGTACGTCTTCTCCGAAGGCGTCGTCGAGGTCGAAGAGGCCTTGACCGAGTTCACCACCAGCTACGAGCTCACCCTGGAGGACTGGACCGACACCACCACCGTCTTCACCGGCGACCTGCGGTCGACCACCGGCCAGGACGGCGTGGGCACCTACCACTTCAACTACGAGATGGGCTGGGGCCTCGAATCGGTGAGCGAGGCCGGGTTCGAGACGGCCGTGATCGCCGACTTCGCCGATCCCGAATTCGTGTGCGTATCGGACCTCAATCCCGGCGACTTCACCGCGCCCGACGACGAGACCTGCGGGAATCTGGACTCCGCACTGATCCAAGACGCGCTCGCCGACGCCGCGGCCGACGCCGACCTGGTCTCCAGCGCCGTCGCGAACCTGCGGTTCATGTACGCCGACCCGACCGAGTACATGGACCTCGGCGGCTACGACGATCGGTTCTACAACGTCGAAGGATATTGGTCCGACCCGTTCGGACGCTGGCTGATCACCGGCAACCCCGGCGAGGAGACCTGGCTGCTCATCGACAACGTGACCGGCGACGAGCCGTTCCTCGCCGAGCTGGCCGTGCCCGACGGCGCCGTCATGCCCGTCTACAGCGCGAGCTGAACGGCCCGGCGATGAGCGCCACCTAACAGGAGCCGCCGAATTCGGGGCTGTGACCTGGCGAACTTGCCATACTCGCCGTGTGGGTGGAGTCGAGTATTTCCTGACGGTCCTGGTGACCCTGTTCGTCATCATGGACCCTCCCGGCATCGTGCCGATCTATCTGGCGCTGACCGGGACGATGGACCAGCGCCAGCGCAGCCGTGCCGCGCTCCAGGCGACATGCCTGTCCCTGGGCGTGATCACGCTGTTCGCGCTGCTGGGCCAGCAGATCATCAGCTATCTGCACATCGACCTCGCCGCGCTCCAAGGCGCGGGCGGGCTCCTGCTGCTGCTGGTGGCGCTGCAACTGCTCACCGGCAAGGTCGACGAGACCTCCGAGTCGGCCACCTCGAACATCGCGCTGGTCCCGCTGGGCACGCCCCTGCTGGCCGGGCCGGGCGCGATCGTGGCGGTCATCCTGTTCGTGCAGCAGGCCGACTCCAACGCGAACTACCTGTGGATCGCGCTGGCGATCGTCGTCATCCACGTCTCGATCTTCCTGGTGATGCGCTTCTCGGGGGTGCTGGTGAAGATCCTGCGGCGCGGGGGCATCGAGGTCTTGACGCGCATCGCGGGTGTCCTCCTGGCCGCGATCGCGGTGCAGCTCATCGCCGACGCGGTGCTGAGCTACGCCGCCCACTTCCAAAGTTCGCCCGGCGCTTTCGGTTGGTAGTCGCTTTAGGGTTCAATGAACTCTATGACGACGATTCTGGATCTGCCCGTCCACCCGCTGGCGGTGCACGCGCCGATCATCCTGGTCGCCCTGCTCGTGCTCCTCGGCCTGACCTACCTCTTCGTGCCTCCCGTCCGCCGCTTCGTGGGGTGGACCGTGGCGGCGCTGGTGCTCGTCACCCCCGCTGCGGCGTACGGTTCGATCTGGAGCGGGCAGCAGCTCGCCGACCACAAGTACCCCGACGGCTGGCCCGAGGCGGTCCAGCAGCACCACGATTACGGCTACTGGCTCTTCTGGACGCTCGTGGCGCTCATCCCGATGTGGTTCCTCTTCGCCGGCCTCGACCGCGGTCGGCGGGCGGCTCTGAAGCGGGGCGGCGACTCGCCCGCCCCGGCCGCCTCGGAAGAGGGCGACACGGTCCCGATGAACGCCGACGACCCCGCGGCGACGGGCCGAAAGGTCATCATGTTCGTCTTCGGCCTGATCGTGCTCGCGCTGCTGCTCCTGTCGGCCTGGTGGGTCTTCCAGTCGGGCCACTCGGGAGCGGAGATGATCTGGGGCGGGACGGTTTAGGAACCCCTGAAAGCAGAAAGGCCCCGCCGGGCTTCGCCCGGCGGGGCCTTCGCGTGTCGAGGGGGCGGCGCGAACGCGGCGGCGGGGGAGCGTTGAGGAGTCGCGGCGGGGTTCAGGTGTTGAGGAGCCCGATGACCAGGACGGTGAACATGAGCGCGACGGCGGCGAGCGCGAGCCAATGGGTGAGCAACCGCGCCCGCTGCTCGGCGGCGTCGATGGCGGCATGATCCTGAGCGGGAACCCGCCGCGGCTCAGCGGTCAACGCAACCGCCTCGACCCGCCACCCAGGAGGCGGCGGCACATTCACGGGCGGGCCCTCATAGCCCCGATCCGACCGATCGCTCATCCCCTGAGCCTACCGCCGCCAGCAGCGCCCGACATTTGCGGAAGTCGCAACACCCGGTCGACCCGGCAACGCGAGCCCGCGCCCCGACCCCCGCGCTCGGGCGTGTCGCGGCGCAAACGCCCCCGGTTCAAATGATCGCGCGAGCCACCGACATTCGCTGCCGCTGCCGTCCTCGCTCCCCCGCGCGAGTTTCACTCGTGTGGCGGCGTTGTCGTACCTTCGCGCGATCATTGCAGTCGGGGGCAGTCGAGTTTGGACACGCCCGACCGCGGGGGTTGACACACGCGGTCGGGCGTGTCGGTTCGCAGTCGCCCCCGAATCAATCATCGCGCGAGGGACCGACACTCCCTCGCTGCCGACTGCCGC
>NZ_JBEYYO010000028.1:0-42071 GCF_040645615.1 Glycomyces sp. NPDC046736
ACGACAGCGCCGCACGACAGCGCCGCACGACAGCGCCGCACGACAGCGCCGCACGACAGCGCCGCACGACAGCGCCGCACGACAGCGCCGCACGACAGCGCCGCACGACAGCGCCGCACGATGGCGATGGGGCGCAATGCGCCCCATCGTCATCGCTGCGCAATCTCGCGGGAGGCACGCTACGGGAGGCGGGCCGTCCCCGGGCCAGAATCGGCGATCCGTCTTGTGCCACGGCTACCTAGATGTGGGAGGCGGTCGCCTGTGGAGCAGCCGGGGCGGTGGTTGCCGGGCCGGATGCGGCCCGACAACCACCCCGCAAAGGCGTTGGCGCGCGATCACGAGCGAGTGCAGAGCAGGGGGAGCGAGCGGCACGGGCAGAGCCGCCGCAGCGGGTGCCGGAGCGGAGGTTGCGGTGGCGGGCGGTGAGAGGGCGCCCAACCGCATGAGGAGAGGCCGGGGCGGCACCGGTCGTGGGAGGGCGAGGCTGGCCGCAACAGGAGAGGGCGGAGGGGGCACGCGAGCGAGTGGCGGCGAGCGGTGAGGGCTGAGGTGGCACGGGAGCGAGAGGGTGGCGGGGCTGGCCGCACCCGGCCTTACCGCCACGCCGCCGTAGAGCTGGCAGGACCGTGACCGCCACCGGCCACGCCGAGGTCTAGACCTCCACGCCCCCGTGGCACTGGTAGCTCGGGGTCGTCCGGGCTGGGTGGCGGCCGAACTGGGGTGTGGCTCGGATCGACGTGTTCGCTTGGGAACGGTGATGTCGAAAATCGGCCAGCCATCATTCGACAACGCTGGTTCTATTGGCCCCATGACCAAAGCCGAACGCTTTCGCGCCCTCCACACCGGCCCCATCCTGCGCCTGGCGAACTGCTGGGACGCCGCCAGCGCCGCCGTCATCGCCTCTGCCGGTGCTCCCGCCGTCGCCACCACCAGTGCCGGTGTCGCCTGGAGCCTCGGGCTTCCCGATGGCGATGCCCTCGACCGTGAGACCGCCGTCGCGGCCATCGCCCGCGTCGTTCGCGCTGTGGACGTGCCGGTCTCTGCCGACATCGAATCCGGTTATGGCGCAACGCCGAACGACGTCGCCGACACCCTCCGCGCGGTCGCTGCGGCCGGGGCTGTCGGGGTCAATATCGAGGACTCGGTCGCCGAAGCGCCCGGTTCTCTCCGGACTCCCGCCGAACAGGCCGAACGCCTCGCCGCCGCCCGTGAAGGCGCTGGCCCCGACCTCTTCATCAACGCCCGCACCGACCTCTACCTGGCTGCCATCGGCGACCCGGAGACTCGCCTCGACGCCACCATCGCCCGCGCCGCCGCGTATGCCGAGGCCGGAGCCGATGGCATCTTCGTTCCGGGACTCACCGACCCTGAGGCGATCGCGACCCTCGCCACCGCGATCCGCTTGCCGCTCAACGTGATGGCTGGTCCCGGCGCTCCCGCGCCGTCGGAGCTGGAACGCCTCGGTGTCGCTCGGGTAAGCCTCGGCCCGGGCATCGCGGCTGTCGCATACGCGGCGGCGCAGCGGGCGACCGCGGCGCTTCTCGAAGGCGACTCCTACGACGCGGTCGAAGGCGGCCTTGACTACGGCACGATGCAGGGCCTCCTGACCCGCTGACCGCAGTCGATCGCGCCGGTCGACGAGGTTCTGCCGACCGGCGCGAATGCGGCCGGTTCAATCGCCGCGTAGGCGCTCGAAGTGCTACTCCCAGAACCTGTAGGTGGTTTTCGGAGCGCAGGCCTGGTGCTTGCCCTCCCAAGGCCAAGCCTCGACGTCGACGTAATCGCCGTTCTTGACGTTGCCGACATCGACCGAGATTCGCCCACCGTACTTCGCATAGACAGTCTTGGACCGACCATTGGTCTTGTTGAACACCTTGACCTTGAGCGAATAGCCGTCGCCCGGCTGGTCGTAGACGGTGACGTTGTCGATGTCCTTGCTGTGGTCGTCATCGGCGTAGTCGTTCCAGTTGAACGAGCCGTACCGGTGCAGGTCGCAGAGGACCCCGACGGGCTTGCCGTCCGGCGTGTCGGCCGCCTTGGTTTCGCTGGTGGCGGTGAAACCGCCCGTGGGCGAACCGTGATCGTCGCCCGTGGTGGCGAAATCGGTGCCGCCAGGGGAGCCGCTGCCTTCTCCCGTGGTTGTGAACCCGGCACTGCCGGGGGCGCCGTGACCGTCCCCCAAGGCGATGAAACCGCCTGTGGGAGAGCCGGAGCTATCGCCCGCAGTGGCGAAATCGGTGCCGCCCGGAGCTCCGCTGCTGTCTCCAGTGGCATTGAAACCGGCGCCGGGCGCACCGTGATCGTCTCCCGCCACAGCCCCCGTGGCGCTCGTCGCCACCAAGATCGCGCTCAGCGTTGCGACGCCGAGCATTCGGATGAGCTTCATCGCTATCCCTCCTTCGGATTGGATGACGCCCACGATCATGCGACCCTCCGCTACGAATCGGCTACGAGTCCGCCATGAGTGCACGAAAAAGCCCCGACACCCAGCGTTTCCGCTGGTCATCGAGGCTCATCCCAATCTCACGCCTTGGGTTCGTCGCGAATCAAACAAGTCAGGCGGCCCGTGCAGAGCCGACGCCCTTCCTCGTCCTTCACGATCACCTCGTACGTCGCCGTCGACCGCCCAAGGTGGATCGCCGTCGCCTCGGCGGTGACCGTGCCCGACCGCACCGACCGGTGGTGCGTGGCGTTCAGGTCCACCCCGACCGCGATCCTGCCCGGGCCCGCGTGGAGCATCGACCCGACCGAGCCGAGCGTCTCGACCAGCACCCCCGAAGCGCCGCCGTGCAGGAGCCCGTACGGCTGCCGGTTGCCCTCGACCTCCATGCGCGCCGTGAGCCGTTCGGGCGCGGCCTCAAGGACCTCGATGCCCATGCGCTCGCCGAGCTCGCCCGCCGAGTACAGCTTCTCGAGATCCACACCGGCGTCGGCGTAGCGGGCGATGACTTCAGGAGGAAAAACGGTCATACCAGGCGGCTCCAATCCGTGTCGGGCTCAGTCTAGGACCCCGAACACCGGGCCGCGTCCGACCTACCGGACGGTAGCCTCGACCCGGACGCCCGAGACCCACCATCCGGAAGGCCGCATCGCATGACCGCAGACTTCGACCTGCTCGTCTTCGACATCCTCGGCACCCTCGTCGACGAACCCGGCGGCCTCCACCGCGCCATCGGCGAGATCGCCACCGAAGGCATCGAGGAACTCGCCGACCTGTGGCTCAACCACGTCACCGTGAAACAAGAAGCCATAGTGGACGGACGAGAACCGTTCGTGCCCAGCGACATCATCGACCGCGAGGCCGCCGAGATCGTGGCCGCCGCGTGCGGCGTCACCGACCCGGCCGCCATCGCCCGCCTCGCCCAGGCCGAACGACGGCTCGACCCCTGGCCCGACACCGCGGCCTCCCTCGAACGCCTCGCGCAGCGATTCCCGTTGGTGGGCCTGTCGAACGCGAGCCGCTCGGCCCTGCCGCACCTGAACTCCGCCGCGGGCCTGCGCTGGCACTTCCTGCTCTCGGCCGAGGACGCGCGGACGTACAAGCCCGCCCCCGAGGTCTACAAGCTCGCCGTCGACCTCGCCGCCACCGCGCCCGACCGCCTGCTCATGGTCGCGGCCCACTCCTGGGACCTGCGCGGCGCGCAGGCGGTCGGCATGCGCACCGCCTATGTCCAACGCCCCGTAGGCGACCCGCCGCGCGAGTCCGACGACTTCGACTACCGGGCAGGCAACCTCGCCGACCTCGCCACCGCATTGGGTGCATAAGTCGCCCTTAGTGCCATTCGCACTGCCGTGCAAGAATCGCCGCACCGCTTCCCCTTGGCACGAAAGGTCACTGGATTGAATCCTCTTCGGTCCCCACGCTCCCGGATCGCCGTCGGTGCCGCCGCCGCGCTCCTGGCGGGCGTTGCCGCCGTGGCCCTCGCACCCTCCGCGAACGCCGCCGACACCACGATCACTGTGGACTTCACGACCCCGGTCGCCGAGATCGAACCGGGCGACTTCGGCGCCTCCATCACCGGTTACGGCGGCCTGAACTACATCGTGGACAGTGACGAGCACCGCGCCGCCATGGCCGCGCAGGGCTTCACCGCGCTCCGCATCGAGCTCGCCTACGAGACCCCCGGCGACCACGCCAGCCGCATCGTCTGCGGCGGCGACTGGTGCCACACCGACTTCGACGGCGACCAGTGGGTCGACGCCATCCGTTCCCTTGGGGCCGAACCGATCCTGGTGCTCCCGGCCGAACCTGTCGACGCCGCCGCGATCTTCGCGCACTTCAACGCCCAGGAACCGGTCACGAAGGTCATCGTCGGCAATGAACTCGACGCGGGCGATCCGCCCAAAATGGACGCCGCGACCTACAGCGCCCGCTTCAACGAGATCGCGGCCGACCTCAAGGCCCTCGCCCCGGCCGTCGAGGTCGGCGGCCCCGGCACCGCGTACAACAACCTCGCCTACCTCCAGACCTTCCTGAACGGCTCGGGCGAGCTGGTCGACTTCGTCGACTACCACGACTACGGCAAAGGCCCCGAGGCCAAGAGCCCCGAACAGCTCCTCGCCGAGGTCGCCGACTACGAGACCGACATCGCCGAGGTCCGGGCCCTCATTGAGACCGCCGTCCCCGCCCGCGCCGACGAGATCGGCATCCAGATCGGCGAATGGAACATGGACTGGGCCGACGCGAGCCCCGACTGCGCGTCCATGACCACGCACCTCCCGACCGTATGGGGCGCAGCCGCACTCGGCACGATCCTCGAATCCGACGCAGCCGCGCTCGTCTACGGCGACAAGAACGGCTGCCTCGGGCTCACCGGCGAATGGGGCGAGGGCACCGGATCGGACTTCGTGGACCAGAACGAGCCCCTGCCGATCTACCACGGCATCGGCATGTTCTCCGGCGAAGGCCTGTTCCGCGGCTTCGGCTCCACAATGGTCGAGACCACGAGCGCCGACCCGCTGCTGTACGTCTTCGCCTCCACCGGAGGCGAGAACGTGGTCATCGTCAACACCGGCACCGAAGCGGTGACCGCCGACCTCGCGTTCACCGGTCTCGACACAGGCTCGGCCGCGATCTGGCGCTCCACCGACACCGATCGCGCCCCGCACTCTGACGGCACCGCCGCCGTCACCGCCGGGTCCACTTCGGTCGAACTCCCGGCCCGCTCGGTGACCACCCTCGTCATCGACTGAGCCGCAACGCGAACGGGCCCCGATTCCTCGGGGGCCCGTCCGTCATGTCCGCTGGCCCGCCGCGGTCGCGATCCCGAGCCCGATGAGCGCGGTCCCGCCCGCGCGGGACATGACCAGCTTCGGCTTGGGCCTGCGCAGCAGGTCCCGCGCGGCCGACGCCACGATGCCCCACCCGGTGTCGCACAGCGCCGCGATCAGCGAGAACGTCGCGCCCAGCAGCAGCATCTGCACCGCGATCGAACCTGCGCCCGTGTTCACGAACTGCGGCAGGATCGCCAGGAAGAACAGGATCGACTTCGGGTTGAGGAACCCCACCACGAAGCCCTCGCCCATCGTGGCGACCACCCGCTTCGACTCACCGGAGACCTCCACCGATTCGGCCATGAGCCCCTTGCGGTCCCGCAACGTCTTGGCCCCCAGGTAGACCAGGTACGCCGCCCCCGTGTACTTCACGATCGCGAACGCCAGCGCCGACTCCTGGATCAGCGCCCCGAGCCCGACCGCCACGACCGCCGAGGCGAAGAACGTGCCGATCGCGTTGCCCCACGCGGTGAGCACCGCCTGCCTGCGTCCGTGCGAGAGCGCGCGCCCGATCACGAACAGGATCGACGGCCCTGGGATGAGGATGATGACGAGCGAGGCGACGACGAACGCCAGGAATTGCGCGGTGCTTGGCATGGACCGATCGAAGCACCGCCGCCCCGGCCCGGCAACCTCATTTCGGCGAGGTCAACCCCGCACCACTTCGATGTCGTGGAACCTGCGCGCCGCGGTGTCGTAGTGGAGCCGCGCGCCCTCCATGTACCCGAACAGCGGTCCCCACTCCTCGTGGTCGGCGTCGGGGAACAGTGCCACGAGCGCCGATTCGAGGTGCCCGCCGTGCCCGATGACCAGGCCCGCGTCGCCCGGCCCGAGCGGCGACATGAGCTCGCCCCACTGCGCGGCGAGCGCGTTGGCGTAGTCGCTGACGGCGCTGCCGCGGCGGCTGACCAGCTTCGCGAGCCTGGTGAACGGCGCCCCGGTCTCGGCGACGACCTTCTGCGACTCCTGGAGGAACGCGTTGACGTTCGCGAGCGTGGGCAGTTCGACGGTGACCGCGAAGCCCATCGCGATGGCCGTCTCGCGCGCCCGCGGCGCGACGCTGGTGGCCACCACCTGGAACGGGCCCATGAGCGTCCCCGACCAGCGCGCGAGTTCGACGCCCTCCTGGGACAGGTGCACCGCCTCGTCGCCGTTGCGCTTGCTGTGCCGTCGGATTTCGAGCATGGGCATGGGCGTTCTCTTCTCTACTCGACCGGCGTGCGCACTTAAGGTTAAGTCGCCCTACGGGCTGGGCCGCAACGGCCCTTCGGGTGGATCACCTCACGGTTTGACGGCGATTCCGGCGATCTGGGTGCGTTCGAACGGCTTCAGGTCCTCGGCCGAGGGCACCTCCCGGCCCGGGTCCCCGGGATACCAGCGCGGCACGAATTCCAGGCCCGGCTCGACCATCGGCATGCCCTGGAAGTGCTTGAGGACGCGGTCCACGGGTCGGGCCCAGCCGTTCCCGAGCGTTTCCAGGCACGCCTGCGAGAGCGCCCGCTGCGCCGGATCGCCCGTGTCGGGCCAGGTGACGATGAACAGGTGCGAGCCCGAGGCCAAGGGCGCCATGAGGGTCGCGACGATCCCGTCAGGGTCCTCGGCTTCGGCGACCTGCATGAGCATCCACACGATGAGCCCGATCGGCCGCTCGAAGTCCAGGCCCGCGCGCACCTGCGGATGGGCGAGGATGCCCGAAGGGTCGCGCAGGTCGCCGGTGACCACGGTCGTGGTCTGTCCGGTGTCGATGAGCGCGCGGCCGTGGGTGAGCGCCATCGGGTCCTTGTCGACGTAGACGACCCGCACTTCGGGGTCGATCTCCTGGGCCACTTCGTGGGTGCGCTGCTTGGTGAGCAGGCCGCAGCCGATGTCGAGGATCTGGTCGATCCCGGCCTCGCGCACCATGTACTGGACGCCGCGCAGAAATGCGTCCCGGTTGACCAGGGCCGCTTCGCGGGCGTGGGGGACCATGCTGAGGAACACGTCGGCGGCTTCGCGGTCGGGCTTGAAATGGTCCCGGCCGCCCAGGAGCGCGTCGTAGACGCGGGCGGTCGAGGGCACGAGCGGGTCGAGGTCCGGGAGGGGGTCTGCGTCGTTCACGGCGGTCCAATCGCGTGGCATGGGGTTCACTCGGGGATCGCAGCCGCGATGGGTCTCGCGGCGGTCCGCGGCCGGGGGCCGCGAACGGTCCCGGCGCCGGAGCGGGACGTCGCTTCAGCGTACTCGTCGCCCAATGCGGACACGCTCAGGTGATCACTCGCGCGTCCGGGTGGCCGGCGACACCGGCCCGGTGTCGTGGCCTGCGAGTACGCTTGGGGCATGGACGAACACGCGGACGAGCCGATCGGATTGGGCACCGCGCTCGTGCGCACCTCGTTCCTGGTCGACGCCGAGTACACCGAGGCCGCCCGCGAGAAGGACCTCACCGTCCAGCAGGGCCAGCTCCTGTGCGTCCTCATAGCCCGCCCCTACGGCATGTTCGAGCTCGCCAAGACCCTCGGCGTGGCCAAGTCCAGCATCTCGGGCCTGGTCGACCGCACCGCCAAGCGCGACCTGGTGCGACGCGAGGCCGACCCCGGCGACGGCCGCGCCTTCCGCGTCGCGCTCACCGCGAAGGGCGCCCAGCTCGCCGAGGAGCTCCACGCCGAGATCACCCGCCGCGTGGCCGACCTCTCGCACGACCTCTCCGAATCCGAGCGCGACACCCTCACGGGCCTGCTCGCCCGCGTCGTGGCCGGCAACGGGGTCCCCGAGGTCTTCACCGAATGCCCGAACGCCGCCTGCGGTGAGTGACCGGGCACAGCCCCTCGCCGCCGCGCCCGGGCCGTGCTACCGTTCCCGCATGTCCGCAACTCGTCTGTATTGGCGCTTTACGCTGGCTCCGGGTGGAGCCGGTGGTCAAGTGCGCTGACCAGACGAACACCCGGAGCCAGCAAGGCAGAGACGTCCGTCTCTGCCTTTCGTCGTTGAGGCGGGCCGGCACCGAGACGGGGACTCGCCTCTTGAACCAAGAGGAGCACCACCCGATGACCTTGTCCGACGCCCCGCAGACCGGCGATCTGCGCGTCACCGGCTTCCAGCCGCTCGTGCCCCCGAACACTCTCCGCGCCGAACTCCCGCTCGGCCCCGAGCGCGCCGCGCTGGTCGAGCAGAGCCGCCGCGCCGTGAACAACGTCCTGGCCGGGACCGACGACCGGCTCCTGCTCGTGGTCGGCCCCTGCTCGGTCCACGACCCCGACGCGGCGGCCGACTACGCCCGCCGCCTCGCCGCCGCCGCGGCCCCGCTGGCCGACGACCTCCTGGTGGTCATGCGCGTCTACTTCGAGAAGCCCCGCACCACCCTCGGCTGGAAGGGTCTCATCAACGACCCGCACCTCAACGGCAGCCACGACGTCGAGCTCGGTCTGCGCCTGGCCCGCCGCGTGCTCCTGGACGTCCTCGACACCGGCCTGCCGGTCGGCTGCGAATTCCTGGAGCCCACCAGCCCGCAGCACCTGGCCGACGCGGTCTCGTGGGGCGCGATCGGCGCCCGCACCACCGAGAGCCAGGTCCACCGCCAGCTCGCCTCGGGCCTGTCGATGCCCGTGGGCTTCAAGAACACCACCGACGGCGACCTGGTCTCGGCGATCGACGGCTGCCGGGCCGCCGCGGGCGAGCACGTGTTCTTCGGCGTCGACGGCGACGGCCGCGCCTCGATCGTCTCCACCAGCGGCAACCCCGACTGCCACATCATCCTCCGCGGCGGCCGGGGCGGCCCCAACTACGGGCCCGACGACGTGCGCGACGCCCTCGCGCTGCTGGCCAAGCACGGCATGCCCGAGCGGCTCGTGGTCGACGCCTCGCACGCCAACAGCGGCAAAGACCATGTGCGCCAAGCCGAAGTGGTGCGCGAACTGGCCGCCCGCATCGCCGCCGGTGAACCTGGACTCGCCGGGGTCATGGTCGAGAGTTTCATCGAACCGGGCCGCCAGGAGCCCGGCCCGCTCGACACGCTCGCCTACGGCAGGAGCGTCACCGACGCGTGCATCGGCTGGGACCAGACCGAGGCGCTGCTGGGGGAACTGGCCGAAGCGGTCCGCGCAGGCCGCCGGGCCTGAGCGGGGCGGGCTCGCGCTGAACGGTGTCGCCCGCGGGCGACACCGTTCACAGCAGTCCGGGAACGCCCGCGCCCGGCCACGGTCCCGGCGAGGCCACCGGCACGGCCGCCTCGTCGGTCTCGGTCTTGTACACGGTGAACCCGCGCGACTTGTAGTTCCGCAGTGCCACAGGGGAGTCGTATGTGCAGGTGTGGCCCCACACCCGCCGCGGCGCTGCGATGCCGGGCCACCGGTCGGCGAGCGTCCAGGCCCGCCCGATGGCCTCGCTCAAGAGGTGCCCGCCCAACCCTCGGCCCGTGAACTCGGGCAGGAGCCCGAAGTACGCGAGCTCGACCTCCCCGGCTTTGGAGGCGTCGAGCTCGGCGAACCCGATCGGGGTGCCGCGCACGTACCCGACCCAGGTCTCGACCCCGTCCTGTTCGAGGTACTCGCTCCACTGGTTCCACGTCCACGGCAGGCGGTCGATCCACTGCCACCGGCCGCCCACGGCCGTGTACAGGAAGCGGCTGAACTCGGGGCTCGGGCTCTGGGACCGGATGAACTCGACCGGCTCGGCCGGGGCCTTGGCTGGCCGCAGCTCGGCCCGGTCGCGCATCTCGAAGTACCAGGTGGTCAATGTCATGCGGTCCCTTTCTCCGGTGGCCGCCGGATCGTCGCACATGCGAGGATGCGGGACCATGACCACCCTCCCCGCCGACGCGCTCGCGTGGGTCGCCCTCGCGGTCGGCGCGGCGCTCGTCGGCTTCGCGAAGGCCGGGATCAGCGGCACCTCCTCGATCGCGATCGTGTTGTTCGCGGCCGTGATGCCGCCGAAGGCCTCGACCGGGGCGCTGCTGACCGTGCTCATCCTCGGTGACTTGTTCGCGATCCGCTACTACTCGCGGCACGTGGAGTGGCGGCTGCTCGCGCGCCTGGCCCCCTGGGTCGCGATCGGCACCGCTGCCGGAGCGGTGGTGCTCTACTACGCCGACGACGCGGCCATGCGTCCCATCATCGGCGCGATCCTGTTGGCGCTCTTGGCGCTGCAACTGCTCATGAAGGCCCAGCGGCGGGATTCGGAGCGCCCGCCGCTGCCGCCGCTGCTGCGCCACGGCGCCGGTGCCGCGACCGGGACGGCGGCGGGCGCGGCCACGATGCTCGCGAACGCCGCCGGTCCGGTCATGGTGCTGTACCTGTTCCTCTCGGGCTTCTCGAAGCTTCAGTTCCTCGGCACGATGGCCTGGTTCTTCCTGGCGGTCAACCTGGTCAAGGTCCCGATCAGCGTCGGCTTGGGTCTCATC
Source organism: Glycomyces sp. NPDC046736 (assembly GCF_040645615.1). Classification (NCBI taxonomy): domain Bacteria; kingdom Bacillati; phylum Actinomycetota; class Actinomycetes; order Glycomycetales; family Glycomycetaceae; genus Glycomyces; species Glycomyces sp. NPDC046736. Next base: position 10,649 of record NZ_JBEYYO010000028.1, read on the forward strand.
TCCTGGACCACGCTCATCATGACCGCGCTGCTCCTGCCCGCCGTGGCCGTCGGCGCGCTCACCGGGCGGGCCGTGGTCAAGAAGGTCGACCAGCGCCAGTTCGAGGTCGCGACCCTCGCGATGACCGGGGTGGGGGCCGCGCTCCTCATGGTCTGATCAGGCCAGGTTGAACAGCTCCAGGAACTTCCCGGTCATCAGCTCGCGGCCTTTCCACTCGGCCACGGCCTCGGCCGGAAGCACGGTCACGCCCTCCTCCGAAGGGAACTGCCCGACGCCGTGCTCGGGACCGAGCGGCAGCAGCACCACCGGGACCGGCGAGGGCCGGTACTCGCTCTCGGGCTCCTTGCCGCCGATCTGGGCGATGATGTTGGCGGCCACCACTTCCGCGTGCTGCATCGCGAACCCGGCCCGCTTCTCCTCGGCCACATCGGTGAGGTCGCCGATCGCGTACACGTGCCGGTGGCCGTCCACATTGAGCTTCGCGTCGACCGGCAACTGCCCCTTGGCATTGCGCGGAGCGAGCGTCTCGCCCAGGAATGCGGAGTTCACTTCGCCGCCGAACGCGCGGAACCAGATGTCGGCCTCGATCTTCTCGCCGCCCGCCGAGACCACCACGTTCCCGGCCCGGCCTGGTTCGAGCTCGGGCTCGCGGTCGAAGGCCGCGCCCAGGCGCACCTCGATGTCGAGCTCGTCGAGCTGGCGGTGCAGGTCGGCGCGCAGATCCGTCTCGTATCCGGCGAGCAGCTCCGGGGTCGGATCGATCAGCGTGATCCGCTTGCCGGGCCAAGCCGCGCGGATCTCCCCGGCCAGTTCCAGGCCCACCGGCCCGGCCCCGGCGATGAGGACCCGCTCGGCCCCGGCCAGGTCGGCGTGGGTGGCCTTGAGCTCGGCCACCGCGTCGGCGGCCGAGTCGGCGCGGGTCTTGGCCGGGTACGGGTAGCCCGAGCCGGTGGCCAGCACGATGTAGTCGGCCTCGACCCGTCCGCCCGAGGCGAGGGTCACGCCGCTTTCGTCCACTCCGGACGCGTACTCGCGGATCTGCCTGCCCTGCTGGAGCAGTGAGTCGTAGCCGAGGAACATCCGCTCGGCCCACTCGGGCTGCGTCAGCGCGCGGAGCAGCCCGGCGGCGTTGACGAAGGCGTCCTTGGGCTCGATGAGCACCACGTCGGCGTGATCGTCGAGCGCCTTGACGACCGCCGCCCCGCCGTATCCGCCGCCGACCACGGCGACCGTGGGCTTCCCGTCATTGCGACCTTGCTCAGTCATGGTCTCCCTCTCCCGGGTAAACTAGTTCGTACAACGAACCATAATAGTTCGTAATACGAACTACAAGGATCGAGCGGCACGGTTTTCGGTGACGACGCTCACTAGTGAGATCCCGGTTGCGACAAGGTGACACGATGCGGCAACTCCGCTACCGTGATCGCCATGAGCGTCACCACGAATGACCCCACCGAAGCCCCCGGCAACCCGCTCCGGGGCCTCGACCTGCAACGCCTGCGCGAACGCACCAGCGAGAAATGGCGCGCCTACCCGGCCGACGTCCTGCCGCTGTGGGTCGCCGAGATGGACGTGCTCCTCGCCGAACCCATCGCCAAGGCCGTGGGCGACGCCGTCGCCGCCGGGGACACCGGCTACCCCTCCGGGACCGCCTACGCCGAGGCCGTCGCGGCCTTCGCCGCCGAGCGCTGGAACTGGACCTTCGAGGCCTCCCACGCCACGCTCCTGCCCGACGTGAGCCTCGGTTTCGTGGAACTGCTCAAACTCGTCACGCGTCGCGACGACGCCGTAATCGTCAACAGCCCCGTCTACCCGCCCTTCTACCACTTCTGCACCATCAACGGCCGCAAGGTGATCGAAGCCCCGCTCGGTGAGGACGGCCGCATCGACTTCGCCGCGCTCGCCGCCGCGTTCGAGCTCGCGCTGGGCCGGGGCGGCCGCGCCGCGTACCTGCTCTGCAACCCGCACAACCCGACCGGGACCGTCCACACCGCCACCGAACTCGCGCGGGTCGCGCGCCTGGCCGCCGACTACGGAGTGCGCGTGGTCTCCGACGAAGCCCACGCGCCCCTCGTCGGCCACGGAACGACTTTCACCCCGTACCTTTCGGTTCCCGGCGGTGAGAACGGGCTCGCGGTCCTGTCGGCCGCGAAGGCCTGGAACCTCGCGGGCATGCACGCCGCTCTGGGCGTCGCCGGACCCGAAGCGGCCGAAGACCTCTCACGCGTGCCCGGCGAGATGAGCCACCGCGCCAGCCATCTCGGGGCGATCTCCCACACCGCCGCCTTCCGTGACGGCGGACCCTGGCTCGACGCGCTGCTCACCGGCCTCGCCGAGCAGCGCGCCCTGCTCGCCGACCTCCTGGCGGAGCACCTGCCCGCCGTCGGGTACACGCCCCAGCCGGGCACCTACCTGGCCTGGCTCGACTGCCGCGCACTGGGTCTCGGTGACGACCCGGCCGAGCACTTCCTGGAAAGGGGCCGCGTGGCCCTCAACTCAGGGATCCCGTTCGGCACCGGCGGCAAGGGACACGTGCGCCTCAACTACGCCACCACGCCGGAGATCCTCACCGAGGCGGTCGAGCGCATGGGCGCCTCGATCCGTTAACGCACGCCGCGCCCGGCCCGCCACCGCAGGTGCAGGTCGGGCAGGCCTTCCTCGTTCTGCGAGCCGTCGCCTTCGCCGACCACCGAGAACCCGTGCCGCGCATAGAAGGCCCGTGCCCCGGTGTTCTGAGCGAACACGTGCAAGTCCAATGTGTCCCTTCGGCGCTTGACCTTCGCCAGCAGCGCCTCGCCGATTCCTCGGCCCTGCGCGGCGGGCGCCACGTACAGGTGGTCGAGCCAGTCCCCGTTGAGCGCCGCGAAAGCGACCGGCACCCCGTGCCGCTCGGCGACCCAAATCTCCGACTGCGGCACCACGACCTCCCGCATCCACCATGTAGTCTCTTCGAACGTATGCAGCGCAGGCAGATACGCCATCTGTTCGCGTGCCGCCCAATGCACCTCGGTCAGCACGGGCGCGTCCCCGACCCACCCGCGCCGCACCAGCGGCAGTTCGTCATTGCGAATGAGCTGCACCGCCCGCCATGGCGCCCCGGCAGGCCATGCGGGCCACGGACCGCTGTGGCGCGCTTGCGCTTTCAGCGCGTCGGCGACGACGCGACCGACGCGCCGCCGATGCGCGGCGTCCAGTCCGCTGTCGAGATAGGCCTCCACGATCGCCCCCAATGCAGCGGGGGACAATCCCGGTGGCATGGCCGCGCCTTCGCGCAGCCCACCCCGCTCCGCGATCCGAGCCACCGCGCCGCGCATCGCGGTCGACGCGTCGGGTCCGGGCCAGCGCGGCCCTGAGCGGTACCGGACCTCCGCCGGATCGACCGGCAACCGCACCCGTTTCTGCGCCTTCCGCCGCTCGCCGAAGGCCGCCATCTCAACGAGCCACGCATTCCTGCTGCGCTCCAACAGATCCAGTCCGGCCAGCAGGGCGGCCTCGTCCGGACGAGGCCCCGTCACCGCCGCGAGGTATTCGAGCGTGTCCCGGTACCCGAGTCGCCGATACGACGACACCGCGCCCCGCAGGTCGGCCCGCCGCCGCTCGATCGGCAGGCTCGCATCGCGCACCCGCCGCGCATACGTCTGAAAACTCATCGGCGAAGTCCAGGGGAGAAGCGTGCATCATTCACCGCGCCACCCTCCCACACCGCACCTCGGCAGGCAGTCCCTGAACCGGCGCTGGGTCGGCGCAAAAGGTCGTGCCTCCCGAGCGGCGACTCGGCCGAGCCCAGGGCTCAGTCCCGGATCGCCAGACCCGGGAACGCCTCTGGGTGCGCGGCCATGAACTGCTCGAAACTCCGCGGCCCGCGACCGGTCAAGTCCCGCACCGCATCCGTCACCGCGCTGTATCGGCCCTCTCCGATCCCCGCGTACAGCGACGCCAACTCCTCGGCCAGACCCGCCTCAAGCCCGAAGCCCCGCAACCGCTTCGCGATCGCCTCCTCCGACACCACTCGGTACCCGACCGGGCGGCCCCAAGCTCTCGTCAACTCGGCGGCGACCTCCTGGTACGAGATCGCTTCGGGTCCTGTGAGCGGCAGTGCTGCGCCCCGCCCGACCTCCCCGGTCAAAAGCACCGCAGCGCAAGCGGCGATGTCGTAGCAGTCGATGAACGCCACCCGGGCGTCTTCGGCCGTCCCGAGCAGGTTCCCGTCCTCGTCGGCCAAGCTCGCGGCCGGGTCGAGGAAGTTCTGCATGAACCCGCCCGGCTGGAGCATCGTCCACTCCATCCCCGACTCCTTCAAGTACGCCTCGGTCGCGCCGTGCCCGCCCGCCGACATCGGGCCGCCGACCTTCGCGTCGAGCACCGACAGCTTGACCACGTACCGAACCCCGGCCGCCTTCGCCGCGTCGATCGCGTTCCGCTCCCACCGGATCATCGGCTGCTCGCCCCCCGGGGCCTCGGCCTGCGCGCCCGGCGAGGCCAGGAACACCCGCTCGACGCCGTCCATCGCCGCCGCGAGCGAAGCTCGGTCCTCGAAATCGCCCACCGCGTACTCGGCGCCCAGCGCCCGTCCCTTGGCCTCATCGCGCACCAGCGCCCTGAAAGCCGCGCCGCGCTCGCGTAGCTGCGACACCAGTTGCCGCCCAGTCGAACCCGTCGCGCCGGTCACCAGGATCATGTCGCCTCCGAACTCAAATGGAGGAATTTCCTCCGCTTATTCGACGCTAGTATAAGCGGAAGAAAATCGTCCATTACGATGGAGGCATGACCACGACCGCACCGCGCCTGCGCGCCGACGCCCAGCGCAACCGCGAACGCATCGTCGCCGCAGCCGTCGACGTGATCAGCGAAAAGGGCCCCGACGTCCCCATGGAGGAGATCGCCGCCCGCGCAGGCGTCGGCGTCGGGACCCTCTACCGCCGCTTCCCCGACCGCCACAGCCTCATCCGCGAAGTCGCCGCCGACATGTTCGAACGCGTCGCGGCCCTCGCCGCCGACACCGTCGCGAACCAGCCCACCGGCTGGGACGCCGTAGTGCTCCTCGTCCGCCACTGCGCCGAACCCGGCCTCGGCGCGCTCTCGGCCGCCCTGCGCCCCTGGCTCGCCGAGCACCGCGACCGCGACACCGAACTCCGCGCCCTCGCCGACCAGTGGCTCCAAGGCTTCGAACAAGCCGTCCGCAAGGCCCAGAAGGAAGGCGCGATGCGCACCGACATCGGCGGCGGCGACCTCCTCCGCTTCATCAGCCTCGTCACCTGCCGCATGCCCGAGCTGCCCGAAGCGACCAACCGCAAGGCCACGACCCGCTACGTCGAGATCCTCATCGACGGCCTCCGCACCACTGCTTGAGACCGCTTCGCACCCATTTACCCCAGTCGATTTTTCCGCTAGGGTGAACCGAGGTTGGGGCCATGCCACCAGTACATCCCTCAAGGAGCCGATCTCATGGGCGCGAGCCTGCCCGCACTTCTCCGCCGTCCCGCGATCCTCTGGTCCGCGCTGGCCGTCGCCCTCGTCGCCGCGGTGATCGCCGCGCTCGTCGTCATCCCCGGCCGCTCTTCGGGCGCGGGTTACCTGGACGCCGACGCGCCGATCGCCGAACGCGTCGAGGACCTCCTGGGTCGCATGACGATCGAGGAGAAGGTCGGCCAGATGACGCAGGCCACCGTGGCCGCGATCGACGCCGACCCGGGCCACATCACCGACCTCGGCATCGGCTCCCTGCTCAACGGCGGCTCGGACGCGCTCCGCGACACCCCCGAGGACTGGGCCGAGATGATCGACGGCTACCAGCGGGCCGCCCTCGATTCGCGTCTGGGCATCCCGCTCCTGTACGGCGTCGACGCCGTACACGGCAACGCGACCCTGCCGACCGCGGTGATCTTCCCGCACAACATCGGCCTGGGCGCGGCGCACGATCCCGACCTGGCCGGGCGCGTCGCGGCCGTCACCGCCGCCGAGACCCGCACGACCGGCGTCCACTGGACGTTCGCGCCGTGCATCTGCGTCGCCCGCGACAGCCGCTGGGGCCGCACGTACGAGTCCTTCGGCGAGGACCCGGGCCTCGCGATCGAGTACGCCGGGCCGATCGTCCACGGCTACCAGGGCGACGACCTCACCGCGAACACGAGCGTGCTGGCCACCGCGAAGCACTTCGTCGGCGACGGGGGCACCGGCTACGGCACCTCGACCACCGAGAACTACCTCCTCGACCAGGGCATCACCACCCTCACCGAAGACGAACTGCGCGCGATCCACCTGGCGCCCTTCGTGGAAGCCGTCGACGCCGGGGTCGGCTCGGTCATGGTCACCTACTCCTCCAACGACCTCGGGCAGGGCCCGCTCAAGAACCACGCCGACGAGTACCTCATCACCGACGTCCTCAAGGGCGAGCTCGGCTTCGAGGGCTTCGTGGTCTCCGACTGGCAAGGCGTCGACCAGATCAGCGACGACTACGCCGTCTCGGTGCGCACCGCGATCAACGCGGGCATCGACATGGTCATGGTGCCCTTCGAATACGAGCTGTTCGTGACCACGCTCCTGGCCGAGATCGAGTCCGGCGGCGTGAGCGAGGACCGCATCGACGACGCGGTCTCGCGCATCCTGACCCAGAAGTTCGCGCTCGGCCTGTTCGAGCAGCCCTACTCCGACACCACCGGGTCCGACGCGATCGGCTCCGAGGAGCACCGCCTGATCGCCCGCGAGGCCGCCGCCGCGTCACAGACCCTGCTGCGCAACGAGAACGACCTCCTCCCGCTCAGCGGCGACGAGTCGATCTACGTGGCCGGGTCCGGCGCGGACTCGCTCGGCCGCCAGCTCGGCGGCTGGTCCGGCTCCTGGCAGGGCTCGGTCCAGGCGATCCACGAGGGCACCACGATCCTCGAAGGCCTCGAAGCGGTCGCCCCGGACGCCGCGATCACTTACAGCAAGAACGCCTCCGAACCGGTCGTCGGCGACGTCGGCATCGTGGTCGTGGCCGAGGACCCCTACGCCGAAGGCGTGGGCGACGCGGGCGCGGGCGACCACGACATGCGCGTCTCCGAATCCGACGCGGCCGCGATCGAGACGGTCTGCGGCGCGATCGACTGCGTCGTCATCGTCGTCTCCGGCCGCCCGATCGAGATCGAGGCCCACCTCGACGAGGTCGACGCGCTGGTCGCGGCCTGGCTGCCCGGCAGCGAGGGCACCGGCGTCGCCGACCCGCTGTTCGGCCTCACTCCCTACGACGGCCGCCTTCCCGTGAGCTGGCCGCGCCTGCTCGAAGACGAGCCGCTCAACGTGGGCGACGCCGACTACGACCCGCTGTACCCGTACGGGTACGGGCTCCAGACCACCTAGGCGGCGGTTACGAACCCCCGCCGGCCGTCATCCGGCCCATTCGCCCGCTCGCTTCGTTGTCGGCCGCCCGAATACAACACCGGAATTCGGGCGGCCTTCCGCGGCCTCGGCGACGCTTGCGAGCCGCAAATGAGCCCAGCGACCGAACGAATGGACTCGGATACCGACTCGCCGGGAGTTCGTAACCGCCGCCTAGTCGTCAGCCTCGCAGGTGACCGTGGCCGGAAGATCGAAGCCGCGGCTCGTGTCGGCCTGGAACCCGGTCACGGCGTCCTCGCCGGGGTCGAGGCGGCCGTTCCAGTTCTCGCTGCCGTACCAGTCGTGGTCTAGCTCCTGCATGTTCCAGTAGTTGTAGATCTCCATGTCGTCGATGTCGAGGTCGATCGTCCAGGAGTCGAACTCGGCGTTGCCTGAGTTGACGACCTCGACGGTCACGTCGATCGAGCGGTTCCACTGCTGGTTCACGATCAGGTTCGCCGTGCAGCTCGGCGTCGCCTGCGCGGCCTCGGCCGCAGGCGTGGTAGTCGCCGCGGCCTCCGAGCTCGGCACTTCGCTCGGCGACTCAGAAGCGGGCGCTTCCGTTGAGGCCGAAGGGGACTCGGGCTCGACGCTCGCGGCCGACTTCGATTCCTCGATCCCGGCCTCGGCGGCCGAGGCCGCGAGCCAGGCCGTGTCGAGCCCCTCGGCCACCCCGATGGGGTCGCGCTCGGAGTCGCCGCCGAACACCCCGAACTGCCACAGGGCCACCGCGGTCACCACCGCCGAGAACAGTCCCAGGACTTGCAGCAGGCGGCCGTGCAGGCGTCCGCGCCGGGCCGGGACGTCCACCGGTTCGTCCATGCCCACCACCTTCCACTGAGGAGTCGAAAGCGGCGCCGGGAGAGCGGAGTCCGCGCCGGGCCGCCCGTCCAGGATACCGGCCGCACCCTCCCCGGACGGTCCGCGATGTTTCGCCCCGATACCCGGTGAACTGCGATTTCGGCCCGTTCTCGTACCGATTCGCGGCTAATCCGAAAGGGACGTTCACGCTTCCTCACCAGGTCGGGACCCGTGTATCGCTCAACCTCCAGCCCCCGCCGCACCCCCGGGTTCCGACCTACACTGGCCCGATGAGCAAGGCACCGCAGCGCGACCCCGCCCAGGACGATCCCGACGTCCGCCGCCCCAAGCGCCACGCCGTGGGCCTGCCCGCGGTCGTCAACTCCCTGCGGTTCGTCGGCGCCGAAGCCGGTGCCAGGCGCGGCCTGCCCCTGCTGCGCGGCGTCAACCAGACCGACGGCTTCGACTGCCCCGGCTGCGCCTGGCCCGAACCCGGCCACCGCCACCCCGCCGAGTTCTGCGAGAACGGCGCGAAGGCCATCGCCGAGGAGGCCACCCGCCGCACCGTCGGCCCTGAGTTCTTCGCCGCCCACCCCGTGGCCGACCTCGCCGACAAGTCCGGTTATTGGCTCGGCCAGCAGGGCCGCCTCACCGAGCCCATGCACCTCGCCGAAGGCGCGACCCACTACGAGCCGATCGGCTGGGACCGGGCCTTCGAGCTCATCGCCGCCGAACTCGACGCGCTCGACACCCCTGACGGGGCCGCGTTCTACACCTCAGGGCGCACCAGTAACGAGGCCGCGTTCCTCTACCAGCTCTTCGCCCGCAAGTTCGGCACGAACAACCTCCCCGACTGCTCCAACATGTGCCATGAGTCCTCCGGCTCGGCCCTCGCCGAGACCATCGGCGTCGGCAAAGGCAGCGTCAGCCTCGACGACGTGCACCAGGCCGACCTCATCATCGTCGCGGGCCAGAACCCCGGCACCAACCACCCGCGGATGCTCACCGCGCTGGAACGGGCCAAACGCGCCGGGGCGCGCATCGTGACCGTCAACCCGCTCCCCGAAGCCGGGATGCGCCGCTTCAAGAACCCGCAGGCCCTGCGCGGCCTCGCCGGGCGCGGCACCGAGCTCACCGACCTGTTCCTCCAGATCAAGGTCGGCGGCGACCTCGCGCTGTTCAGCCTCCTCAACCGAATGCTCCTGGCCTCCGAGGACCCGACCGCGCTCGACCGCGAGTTCATCGAGCGATACACGCACGGCTTCGCGGCCTTCGCCCAGCACCACGCCCAAGGCGACGACGCGTGCGTGCTGGCCGACGCCGAAAGGCGCACCGGCCTGTCCGCGGCCGAGATCGAACGCCTCCTCGCGATGGTCCTGGTCGCCGACAAGATCGTGGTCTGCTGGGCCATGGGCCTGACCCAGCACCGCCACGCCGTCCCGACCCTGCGCGAGATCGTGGCGTTCCTGCTGCTGCGCGGCAACATCGGCCGCCCCGGCGCGGGCGTGTGCCCGGTGCGCGGGCACTCCAACGTCCAAGGCGACCGCACGATGGGCATTTGGGAACGCGTGCCCGACGCCTTCCTCGATGCGCTCGGCACCGAGTTCGACTTCGCGCCGCCGCGCGACCACGGGCTCGACACCGTCGACACCATCCGCGCCATGAGGGACGGCCGCATCGGGGTCTTCTTCGCCATGGGCGGCAACTTCGTTGCCGCCACGCCTGATACCGACACCACCGAGGCGGCCATGCGCCGCTGCCGCCTCACTGTGCACGTCTCGACCAAGCTCAACCGCTCGCATGTGGTCACCGGCACTCGCGCGCTCATCCTGCCCGCGTTGGGACGCACCGAACTTGACCTCCGCGACGGCCGCGAGCGGTTCGTCACCGTCGAGGACTCGATGGGCATCGTGCACGCCTCGCGCGGGCGCGTCCCCGCCCTCAGCGAACACATGAAGTCCGAAGTGGACATCATCGCCGGTCTCGCCCGCGCCGTGTTCGGCCCCGACGACCCCGTGCCCTGGGACGACCTCGCCGCCGACTACGACCGCATCCGCGACCGCATCGAACGCGTCGTCCCCGGCTTCGCCGACTACAACGCCCGCGCCCGCGTCCCCGGCGGCTTCCCGCTCCCGCACTCGCCCCGCGACGAACGCGCCTTCCCCACGGCCACGGGCAAAGCCAACTTCACCGTCAACCCCGTGACCTCACCCGAGGTCGGCGAAGGCCGACTCCTGCTCCAGACCCTCCGCAGCCACGACCAGTTCAACACCACCATCTACGGCCTCGACGACCGCTATCGCGGCATCCACGACGGACGCCGCGTCGTGCTCGTCAACCCCGAGGACGCCGCCGAACTCGGCCTCGCCGAAGGCGCCTACTGCGACCTCGTGAGCGAATGGGCCGACGGCGACCGCCGCGCGAGGCACTTCAAGATCGTGCACTACCCGACCGCGCGCGGCTGCGCCGCCGCGTACTACCCCGAGACGAACGTGCTGGTCCCGCTCGACTCGGTGGCCGAGACCAGCAATACCCCCACCTCCAAGTCCATTGTGGTCCGCTTCGAACCCGACAGCGCGACCGAAACGCAGGGGAGCTGAAGCCCGATGGGCCGCGTCACCGTCCGCCGAAAGACCGTCCGCCTCAACGAAGGCCGCCGCTCGGACCGCGTCGACACCCTCGTCGTCGAAGAGCCCCTTGAGCTTCGCGTCGGCGGTGAGTCCCTCCAGATCACCATGCGCACCCCCGGCGACGACTTCGAACTCGCCGCCGGGTTCCTCCTGTCCGAAGGCGTGATCTCCAAACCCGACGACCTGGTCTCGATGCGGTACTGCGCCGGGGCCGACCAGTACGGCGAGCAGACCTACAACCTCCTCGACCTCGCGCTGGCCCCGGGCGTGGAGCCGCCCGCGAAGGCCGCGAAACGCAACTTCACCGTCAGCTCCTCATGTGGCATGTGCGGCAAGGACTCTCTGGACGACGTGCGCACGAAGGCCGCGTGGGACCTGACCGAGGACTCGACCACCGTCGACGCCGAGCTCCTGGCCGACCTGCCCGAGCGCCTGCGCCGCACCCAGAAGATCTTCGACCGCACCGGCGGACTCCACGCCGCGGGCCTGTTCACCGCCGACGGCGAACTCCTCGCCTCCAAAGAGGACATCGGCCGCCACAACGCCGTGGACAAGGTCATCGGCTGGGCCCTCCAGTCCGGCCTGGTCCCGTTGCGAGGCACCGTGCTCGCCGTCTCCGGCCGGGCCTCGTTCGAGCTGGTCCAGAAGGCCGTCATGGCCGGTATCCCGGTCCTGGCCGCGGTCTCTGCCCCGTCCTCCCTGGCCGCCGACCTCGCCGACGAATCGGGCCTCACCCTCGCGGGGTTCCTGCGCGGGGCCACGATGAACCTCTACACCCACCCAGGTCGAATCATCTGAGCCCTCCGGCGTGTCGCCACTGTCCCTACTCTCCGGTAACTAAGCTCTCGATCAGGACAAACCTGAACGGGGGCAACATGTGCACGTCAGAGAACCGAACCCGAGTCGTGCTGGACGAATCCGAGATCCAGCGCCGCCTGAACCGGCCCCGGCGCCCGTCGCTCGCCGAGCGCTACGCCGGGGCGACCGACCCGGCCGAACGTGAACGCCTCTACGGCGAGAACTTCCCCAGGCGCGAGACCAGACCACCGTCCAAGCCCGCCGCCCGGGCCCCGTCCACCGTGTGGATCACGCGCCCCATCCTCCACGCCCGAGGCTGGACCGACGACGCGATCCGCAAACACCTGCCCGCCCCGGAACGCACCCGCCCGAACCCGCATCACCGGCGCTACAAGCCGATGCCACTGTGGCGAGCCGAAACCGTCGCCCGCGCCGAGTCCACCAAAGCCTGGCAGACCTGGCTCAACGAATCCCTATCCCGCCGCCGCAACATGAGCGGCCCCAACCCCAGAAAGGACCCCGACTTCCCCCGCCGAGCAGCAAAAGCCGCCAACGCCATCACCGCATCCCGAAGACCCTAGAAAAATCAATACCCCGGCGCCGCGAACGCAGCGCGGCGCCGGGCTCCCTTCTTGAGGCGCCAGTTCAGGTAGACGGCGCGGATTGCGGTGCCGACCACGAACGCGGCCGCCGCGATGCCGCCGAAGAGTGCTAGCGGGGCGCCGTTCGGTTCGCCGGTGCGGTGGGCCGCGCGGCCTTCGGGGTCGTAGGTGATGGTCACCGACCCCCCGACTTCGAACTTGTTGTGCGGGGAGGTGCGCTGGGTGAGCTCCCCGCCCGTCGGGCACTCCAAGGTGTGCTCGTACTTGGGCTTGCGCTCGCCGCCGGACTTGACGTAGACCTTCTCCTGCGAAGTGACCGTGCACGACTCGGTGACTCCGCGCTCGCTCAGCACCTGCTCGTTGACGCCGATGAAGACCAGGATCGGCATCGCGAACAGCATCAGGTGGACCCCGATCGCGGCCGCGATCTTCGCCGAGAGGCCTTCGCGGAGCACGAAGTACCAGACCTGAGCGAGGAAGAACAACGCCCCGATCCCCAACAGCGACAACGGCACCGTCGTCCAGAACGAGTCGGCCCTGAACATCGAGTACCACGCCGAAGCCCCGATGAACCCGGTCCCGGCCAGCACCAACACCACCCCGACGATCAGATCCCGCCCCAACCTGATCCGATCCTCGAACGCCTGCTCAGCATTCTTGACGGGAGGCGGAACCGGATGCCCGGACGACGGATACTGCGGCGCGAACTGCTGATCAGACATGACGACTTCCTGAGGGTTAGAACGAGGGCACCGACAAACATAGCCCCTCGGCGCTAGCACCCCCAGCGGTGCGCGAGACTCGTTGTGTGAGTGACCGACCCGCGCCGATGGCTGCCGAGCCGGCGTTGCTTCGGACGTTGGCGGCTGCTGGTCTGGTGGCGAAGGGACGGTTTGTTTCCAAGGCCGGTTGGGCCAGGCGTTCGCGAGGGCCCGGAGAGAGGCGGCGGGCTCGGATTCAACGGGGCCGTCCGCGTTGGCGGGCGGGCTTTTTGGTTATTGGAGTTTGGTGTCGGCGTGGTGGTTCATGCCTTCGCGGAGGAAGGCGGCCAGGCCGTGGGCTACCTCGTCGAAGGTGGCGGTGAAGGCCGGGTCGTCGGTGTAGAGGGCGGCGAGGCCCTTGTAGGCCTCGGCGGTGGGGGCGGTGCCCCAGAGGCGGGTCATGAAGGTGTGGTGCTCGGCGATCACGGCCTGGACCTCGGGTGACGCGGCGGTCGCGCCGTCGGTTTGGAGCGCGGCCAGGCGGCGGTGGAAGTCCTCGAACTTGGCGGGGATCGCGCGGCGCTCGTCGTCGGTCATGGCCTTGACGGCCGCCTCGCCCGCGTCGACCACGTCGTCGCCCCAGCGGCGGCGGGCCTCGGCCTCGTATTCGGCCTGCTTGCCGGCGTCGAGGCCGTCGAACCAGGTCTCGGGTGTCATCGACTGGTCTCCTTCGAGTTGTCGGATGGTGGTGTCCACGGTCGCGGCGAGGCGGTCGAGGCGCTCGCGCTCGGCGGCGAGCTGGGCCGCGTGGCGGCGCAGGGCCTCGACCTCGGCGAGGTCGCCTTCGAGGATCTCGGCCACCACGTCGAGCCGCAGCCCGAGCCGCTTGAGCAGCAGGATCCGCTGGAGCCGCAGCAGCTCGGCCTCGCCGTAGCGACGCAGACCGCCGTGGCCCGTCTCGGCCGGGGTCAGCAGCCCGAGCGCGTCGTAATGGCGCAGCGTGCGCGAAGTGACGCCCGTCAGCTTCACGACCTCGGCCGTAGACCACGTCCGCATGCCTTGACCTCCCGTTCTCCGTGTGCCTCCGACACTAAAAGTTGACGTTACGTCAACCGCAACACCGATTCGAGGTGACGCCGAACACGGAAACGGGGCCCGCGTCGCGAGTCGCGGGCCCCTGGAGGAGAGCTAAGGCGTCTGGATCGTCGGGAACGGATACGAGGTCACGTCGCTGCCGATGTAGAAGCTCGGATGAGGCGGCTGGTTGTAGGCGGTGTTCTGCCACGCGATCGCGACCCGGTACTGCGCATCGTGCATGAGAGTGGCGATCCGCAGGTCAGTGGTGTGGTTCGTGGCGTAGATCCGCAGCGCACTACCGTCACTGGTCCGCCAGATCACCTCCTCGCGCCAGTCGCCGAACAGGTCGGCCGACAGGCCCGGCGTGGCCTTCGTGCCGTTGTTCGACGCCACGCCCGACCCGGACAGGAGCGTCCCGGACGGGTAGTTCGTGATCTGCGTGCCGTCGAGCAGCTCGCGCTCGCCGTCGCCGTCCCACCACGACAAGAAGTTCGTCGACGCGGGCTTGGAGCCGACGTTCGAACCGGACGCGTCGAGCAGGCCGCTCACGGCCGAGGACCAGTACTCGGCCCCGGGGTTGCTCGCCAGCACGTTGGCGGCCACGCCGCGTCCGTTGTCGCCGCTGGGACTGGTCTGGAAGATCACGGACCCGTTGCCGCCGTTGAGATGCGAGGACGGCTTGCTGCCGTCCTCGTGGACCATGAAGACCTCCTGCCCGGCGCGACTCGGCACGAAGTCCGAGACGTGCAGGGCGTCGCCGTGCCCGAAGCCGGTGGTGTACAGCGCCGACCCGCCCGAGCCCACCGCCATCGCGCCGTACACGATGTCCTGGCGGCCGTCGCCGTCCAGGTCGGCGATCGAGAGACTGTGCGCCCCTTGCCCGGTGTACTGGCTGCCCGCGGAGTTCGAGTCGAACACCCAGCGCGACACCAGGTCCGTGCCGTTGAAGTCGACGGCCCAGATCACCGAGCGCGTGTAGTAGCCGCGCGCGAACACCATGCTCGGGTGCTGTCCGTCCAGATAGGCCGTTCCGGCGAGGAACCGGTCCACCCGGTTGCCGTAGTTGTCGCCCCAGCTGGAGACGTTGCCGCGCGGGGGCTGGTAGTCGATCGTGTCGATGATCGCGCCGTCGACCCCGTTGAAGATCGTCAGGTACTCGCTCCCGGCGAGGATGTACCCGCTGCCGTTGCGATGGTCCGCAGTGGAGCTCCCGATGACCTGCCCGGTGCCCGATACGGTCCCGTCGGCGGTCTTCATCGCGATCTCCGCGTCGCCGTCCGAGTCGTAGTCGTACACCTGGAACTGCGTGTAGTGCGCCCCGGCTCTGATGTTGCGGCCCAAGTCGATCCGCCACAGGCGGGTCCCGTCGAGCTCGTACGCGTCGATGAACACATTGCCGGTGTACCCGGACTGCGAGTTGTCCTTGGCGTTCGTGGGGTCCCACTTGACGAGGTACTCGTACTGCCCGTCCCCGTCGAGGTCACCCACGCTCATGTCGTTGGCGTCGTAGGTATAGGAGACACCGTCCGGAGTGGTCCCTCCGGCCGGGCGCTGGATCGGGATGTCCCGGTAACCGCTCGCATTGAACACGGCCTCGGCGCTGGCCTGCGGCCCGACGCTGCCGCCGTTCACGGCCGCCACGGTGTACGTGCCGCTGCCGCCGGTGTCGAGGTAGTTGGTGGCGCCGGTGAGCGGCGATGGGTTGAGCAGCGTCCCGTTGCGGTACACGTTGAACGCGGTGTTCGCCGCGTCGGTGCCCAGGAGTCGCCACGAGACCAGGTTCCCGCCGCCGGCGGGCACCACGGTCACGCCGCGGCCGAGGTCCTCCATGATCGCGCCGGTCTGGCTCGCCCCGACCTCGTCACCGTCGACCTGGGCCGACGCGTGGGGGAGTGCGACGAGCGCGGTGAGTCCGGCGAGCGGGGCCGCGGCCAGCGCGACCCATCGTATATGTCTCTTGTGGATTCGAGTGGGTTCTCGCATGTGGTGCTCCGAATGCTGTGAAGGGAGTCCGGGCGCGCGCGACCGCAGGGCGGGGCCCTGTCGCGGTGTCCGGAGGGGGCGGCGAGACCGACCGTGCCGGGTCCTCGGCAACCGCTCCCAAAAATCGAGACATTGGATTGAATCGATATAATGATATCGGCTCAGCATAGCCTGAGAACGCTCTCATGGCAATCCCCGCCCAGGACCACGATCGCGGGCCTGATCGGCGGGCGCTTCCTCAAGTGCCCCTGTCGAATGCGAAGATGAAGGCACCGCGCCCCGACACCCCACCGGGAGGCCCACTGTGTACCAGCGAATCGTGGCGGCCAAGGTCAGGGAGACCTTCGCGAAGATCAGCCGAGGCGACTGGGAGTCGATGGTCGCCTCGACCGCGCCGGAGTTCACCTACCGCTTCTACGGCGACCACGCCCTAGGCGGCGAGCGCCATACCCGAGACGCGCTGCGGCGCTGGTGGACTCGCGTCTTCTCGATGCTCAGCGAGCCCGCTTTCACCGTCGACCAGGTGATCTCGCAGGGACCGCCGTGGAACACGAGAGTGGCCGCGGCCGTGCGCGTCTCGGCGAAGCTCCCCGACGGCACGGAGTACCGCAACGTGATCCACCAGTTCATGACCCTCAAGTGGGGCAGGCTGATCGAGGTGCGCACCTTGGAGGACACCGCGCTCCTCGAACGAGCCCTCGACCGCCTCGCCGAACTGGGCTACACCGAGGCGAAGGCCGCGCCGATCGAGGATTGAGCGGGTCTCAACCCTGTTCGGCGAGCGCGGCGAACGCCTCGGCCTCGCGTTCCATGTAGGCGCGCGCTTTGCGGGAAAAGAACGCCTTCGCCAACCAGGCCGCCGGACCCGTCCACTCGATGGCGAGCACCAGGCGGGCACCCTCGCCGCTCGGCCGCAGTTCGTGCGAGGCTTCGGTGCGCACGCCCGAAGCGGCGGCGGTCCACGTGAACCCTTGCCCGGGACGCCAATCGGTCACCTCGTACACGGCCGTGGCGAGACCGGACTGCCGCACCACGAACCGGCTGCCGACCGCGATCGGCCCGGCCTCGCCGACGCGTTCGATGCCGTCCACTGTGGGAAGCAGCTCGGCCCAGCGATCGAGCGAGCCGAGATGCGACCACACCGCGGCCGGGCTGGCGTTGATCTGGCGTTCGATGATCATGCGGACATCGTACCGATCGACAGGCGTCGAAGTCGGTGTAGCCCGCTCAGAAGTCGGAGCGGTTGTCGCGCACCCACTGTGCGAATGTCCGCGCCGGGTTCCCGGTGACCCGCTCGACGTTGTTGTTCACTGTGGCCGGACGATCCCGAAGGTTCGCGGCCACTTCGAGCAAGGAGTCGAACATCGCTTCGGGGAACCACTCGGGCCGGGCCGCGAGGGCTGCTCCCCTGGTGAGTTCCTCGATCTCGATCGGCCTGTCGAGCGTCTCGGCCACGATGTCGATGACCTCGCGCTGGCTCAAGGACTCGGGGCCGGTGAGGATCAGGCTGCGGCCTCTGAACTGGTCGCGGGTGAGCAGGTCGGCGGCCACGTCCACGTAGTCGTCGAGGTGGATCGGGTTGACCCGCCACTCGGGGTAGGCGATCGCGACCTTCCCGGCGCGGATCTGCTCGCCCCAGTCGCGGGTCACGTTGGTGGCCAGCCAGGACGGGTAGAGCACGGTGTGCTCCAGCCCCGAGTCGCGCACCGCCGCCTCGATCGCCTTGTGCGCCAGACCGATCGGACCGGCGTGTTCGACCGGGTCGTACGCGGCGGGGGAGGACAGCAGCACCACGTGCTCGACCTCGGCCTGCGCTGCGGCGGCCAGGAAGCCGCCGATGTCGCCGAACGTGGGGTACAGGAACGCGGTGCGCACGCCGTCGAGCGCGGCGGGGTCCGGCGCGGTGAGGTCGAGCGCTGCGGTCTCGACGCCCGGCGGGACGTCGAGCGAGGCGGCATCGCGAGCCGTGGCGCGCACCCGGTGGCCCGTGCCCGCGAGGCGACCGACGAGGCGCGATCCGATGTTGCCGCGCGCGCCGGTGACGAGGATGGTCATGAGCGGTCTCCTGATTTCGGGCACGCGAACGCGAAGCGTCCTGCGTGCGCTCGGGTAACATGACATTGAAACCAATTTGCTTTGCAAGCAAAGAAGATTTGCTAGCAAAGGTATCTCGGAGGTGTGCCCGTGTCAACCCGAGCGAGCGTCGACGACGCCGTCCGCGATCTCCTGCTGCTCATGCCCCGCATGGTCGGGCGCGCGAAACGCCTGCCCGTGCCCGAGGAGATCCGCTCGCTCGAACTGAGCCCGCGCCACCTCTCGCTGCTCGCACTGCTTCTGTTCGACGGCCCCACCACCGTCAACGACCTGGCCGAACGTCTCGAAGTCGCGCCGACCACGGTGAGCCTCATGGTCTCCGAGCTCAGCCGCAAAGGCGTCCTGGAACGCCGCGAGGACGAATCCGACCGCCGCCGCCGCATCGTGAGCATCACCGACGAGTCCCGCCCCCGCATCGAGACCTGGCTCGCCGCGAGCGCCCGCGCCTGGCGCCAGGCCCTCGCCCCGCTCACCGCCGGGCAGCGACGCCTGTTCGTCGACACCCTCACCGCGTACGAACGCGCCCTCGACGAGCCCGCTACCGACTGAACTCGGCGGCCTCCAGCCGCTCGAAGTCGGCGCGCAGGTCCGCGAGATTGCGGGCCACGTCGTGGTCCCGGTACACCCGCTCGGCCGCCTCGAAACGCTCCCGGGCCCGCACGAGGTCGCCCTCGGCCAGCGCGGCCTTCCCCAAGCCCTGCAAGGCGTTCGCGGCCCCGACCGGGTCGCCGAGCCCGTCGAACAGCTCTCGCGACTGCTCGTATCGGCCCACCGCTTCGCCTGCATCGCCCGCCGCCAGGGCCGCGTCGCCGACACCCAACAGCGCGAACGCGATCCCGTACGTGTCCCCTTCGGACTCGGCCGCTTCGAGCGCGACCGTGAAGTGCTCGGTCGCCCGCGCGTACTCCCCGCGCAGGATCGCGACCCGTCCGAGCCCACGCTCCACATAGATCATCCGGTGCGCGAACCCGCCCTTGCGGTACGCGTCCATCGCCGCCGAGTAATGCGCCTCGGCCGCAGCGGCGTCGCCGCGGATCTGCGCGACCTCGCCGAGCCCGCGCCGCGCGTTCCCGATCCCGCCGGGATCCTCCCCGGCCTCCGAACAGGCAAGCGCCGCAGTGTAATGCCGGTCCGCCGCGTCCACCTGCCCTCGCAGCCGCGCGATCTCGCCTTGGCCCCAGAGCGAATGGCCGGTGCGTTTGCGGTCGCCCAGCTCGCGGTCGAGCCGCTCGGCCGCCCGGAACCCGGCGTCGGCCGCGTCGTAGGCGCAGTACCGCAGGCCGCGATAGCCGAGGTGGCGCGCCAGATGCGCGTACCCCACGGTCTGCCCGCTGGTGGCGAGGTTGCGGATGGTCTCGACCTCGGCGGCGAACCAGTCCGGATGTTCGACGAAGCCCTCCCCGAGCCGGTCGAGGTAGTGCTGCACGAGCGTGGCTCGGATCGGTTCCAGGTCGCCCTCGACCGCGGCCAGGTGCCCGCCGTAGATCCGCAGCAGGTCGTGCGCCCGATAGGCCCGCAGACCGCGTTCGCGGCTGGTGCGGCTCAAGTCGCGGTCGGCCAGGCCCGCGGTGACGAGGCCGTGCATGCGCCGCTCGGCCCGGCGCAGATCGCAGCCCATCGCCGCGGCGAGCCCGGCGAGGGTCGCGCTCGCTCCCGGATGCGCGCCGAACACCCGGAACGCCAGGCGCTCTTCGGGATCGAGACGCCGGTAGGAGCCCGCGAGTCGGTCGAAGAGGTCCTTTTGAAGGTCCGGGTCGCCCCGGCGCCGCACCGGATCGGGTTCGGGGAGGTCGGCGATGATCTCTTCGAGGGCCACCTCATCGGCGGCGATCTCCCTTGCGTGCGTGGCGATGAGCACGGGCATGCAGAGGTCGCGGCGCACGAGTTCGGCCACGAGTTCGGGCGGGTGGCCCTTGCCCGCGAGCCGCACGAACATGGCGACCGCGTCGGCCTCCTCCAACACGTCCAGACGCAGGCTCGGCCCGTCGTCGATCCGCAGCCGCCCGCGCGTGGTCGCGATGGTCACGCAGCCCTCGCCGCGCACGATGAGCCCGTCGAGCTGCTCCACGCTGTCCACGTTGTCCCACACCATGAGCAGTCGCCGCTCGGCCGCTGCGGCCTGCCAGCGCGCGGCGCGGGCGCGGTGGTCGAGGAGCTCGACCTCGCCGGGCGTGGCGGCGCCGATGCCGGTGAGCACCGCGCCGAGCGCGTCGGCGGCGGTGTCGGCGGCCTGGCCGCGGTAGGACTCGAAGTCGTGGAAGACTCGCCCGTCGAACCGGGCGCGGAAGCGGCCCGCGAACGCGACCGCCAGCGCGGTCTTGCCGACGCCGCCGAAACCGCCGATCGACTGGATGACCGCGACGCCCTCCTCCGCTTCGACGGCCTCCAGCAGCTGCGCGAGTTCCCTTTCGCGGCCGACGAAGTGACTCCCGCTGATCCCGGGGTTCCAGTGGTCCCTCCAGCGGCTGTCGGGCCGCCGGTCGAAGGCCGCGTCCCATTCGACGGCCCCGTTGAACCCGGTGACGGCCTCGGTGAAATGCGCGCCCAGCTCCTTCAGCGCCGACAGCGGCGTGGCGACCGCGCCGGTGGGCGCCCCCAGCCCCCGGCTGTTGTTGACGACGGCGCAGATCGCGCGCCGTCGAGGGTCGATGAGCATCCCGCCGGACATGCCCGGCAGTGCGTGTCCGCCGGTGAACCACCAGAAACCCTGGTCGTCGGGGCTCTCCCACGTGAATTCGACGCCGCGCAGGCGCGGCACCGAACGGCTGCTGCCCGGATTGGCGCGCACGGCGACGACGGCCCGCCGCGCATCGGGCCCGGTCGGCTCGGTCGCCGTGAGGTCGAGCCTCGGGCACGGATGCCCGCCGATCCGGTTCCCTTGCGCGTCTTGGAGTTCGATCACGGCCAGGTCCGGCCAGCCCCAGAGTCCGTCGGGGCCCGCCGCTCGGGCCGAACGGGCGAGCACCACCGCGCGGGCCGTGTTCACTTGGGGCAGTTCGGAGACCACGCGCAGCGGTTCCCCGTCGCCGATCTTCCCGACGACGTGCGCGCAGGTGAGCACCAGTCCGGAGGCCGCGAGGAAGCCCGAGCCGAGGAACCCCGTCCCGTCGCCCGGTCCGGTCTCGACGCGCACGGCGAACTGGAACAGCCGCCGGTCGTCGATCGCCACGGCGTCCATGGTCACTCCGGGGCCGAAGTCCAGGTGAGGGTGACTTTGAGCGTGGCCGCGGCCCCGCCGCTGACCAGCAGCCCGGTCAGCTTGCCCGCCTTGACATCGGCGGCGACGCCGAACTCGACCACCGCCTGGTCGGGCCTCACCCGTTCCCAGACTGCCGTCAGCTCACCGGAGACGGCCTCGATCATGCCTCGCAGGCGGTCGAACGAGTCCGCGTCGGACTCGGCTCCGATCGGGGTGAGGCCGCCGTCGCCGCTCGCGCGGTCCGGATCGTCCACAGTGTCGACGGTCTCCACCAGGAACTCGGCGTCGCCGATCTTGACTGGAACCACTTGGCGCATAGGCACCTCCGAGGGGTTGCGGCCGGTGAACCCTCAACGGTAGCAATAGGAACCCCGGTGCGCTGGCCCCGAATCAGCGCCTCGGCGGCGCGGTGGACTCCCGGATCACCAGGGTCGTCGCCAGCTGGACGTGGTGGGAGTCGGGGACCAGGCCCGAGGCCAGGTCGAGGACCGTGCGGGCCGCCGCGCGGCCCATTTGGCGCAGGGGTTGCTTCACGGTCGTGAGCGGCGGTTCGGTCCAGGCCGCGTTGTGGGCGTCGTCGAAGCCGATCACGCTGAGGTCGGCGGGGACGTCGAGGCCACGGCGGCGCGCGGCCCGGAACACCCCGATCGCGATCGAGTCGCTGGCGGCGAACACCGCCGTGGGCGGCTCGTCCAGGTCCAGCAGCCGCTCGGTGAAGGAAGCGCCGGTCTCGGCGCCGAACCGCCCCGAGCCCACCAGCGCCGCATCGACCGCGATCCCGGCCGACTCCAGGGCCTCCCGGTAGCCGTGCAGGCGCTCCCTGGCCGGGACCGACCGCGCGGGCCCGCCCGCGAACGCGATCCTGTTGTGCCCCAGGCCGAGCAGGTGCCGCGTGGCCTGCACGCCGCCCGCCCAGTTGGTCGCCCCGATGCTCGTGACCCGCTCGTCGAGCGGGTTCGCCGGGTCGATGACCACCAGCGGGAGCTTCAGGCGCTCGCACGCCTCGATCTCCGCGTCGGTGAGCTCCGCGGTCACCACGACCAGCCCCGCGCCGCCCTTGGCGGCGATCCGCTCGATCCGTGCGGTGGTGAGCGGTTCGTGCACGGGCCCTTCGGATCCGAGCGAAGCGGTGACGACTTCGACGCCGAGCTCGGCGCCGCCCTTGATGAGCCCGTCGAGCACGTCCACGGCGTAGATGTTCAGCATCGTGTCGAACACGACGTGCATCGACTTCGGTGCGGGGGCGTCGCGCGGCCCGGTGCTCGGCTCGTACCCGAGCGCGGCGATCGCCTCGCTCACCAGGCGCCGCGTCTCCTCTGCCACCCCCGGGCGCCCGTTGAGCACCTTCGATGCGGTGGCCTTCGAGACGCCCGCGTGCGCGGCGACCTCGGACAACCGGACCCGTTCGCTCATCCCACCCCCGTCGTTCAATGGTGTCGACAGTCTAGGACCGGGCCCGGAAACTGTTTCAGAGGGCGAAACCTCACTCACCGTTTTCATTGCGGCACAATGGACTTCCCTGCCTATAATGACGCGGTCCTCCGGCGGCGGGGCCCACAGGTCGGCCGCCGGCCCTGACGACAGCAAGGAGACACAGTGTCCTTCATGGAAGGAACGGCTCGCCGCGTCCTCACCCGCGTGGCCGCCGTCGTGGCCGCGGCCGGTCTCGGCATCGCCGGTCTGGCCGGCTCGGCCTCGGCCGACATCACCATCCAGCAGTACGTGGCCCTCGGCGACTCGTACGCCTCGGGCGTCGGCGCGGGCGACTACCTCGCCGACGACGGCTGTTACCGCTCGACCCACGCCTACCCCAAGCAGGCCGCGCAGCAGCTCGGCGAACGCCTGTGGTTCGAGGCGTGTTCGGGCGCGAAGATCGAGGACGTGGTCGCGAACCAGCTGAACCACCTCCGTCCGGGCAACACCGAGCACGTCACGATCGGCGTGGGCGGCAACGACGCCGGGTTCTCCACCGTCCTCGGCGCGTGCGCCGGGACTGACACGGCCCTGTGCGAGGCCGCGATCGCGGGCGCGCAGCAGGTCATCACCACCTCGCTGCCCGATGAGCTCTCCGAGCTCTACACCCTGGTCGAGACCAAGGCCCCCGACGCCGACATCGTCGTGGTGGGCAACCCGCGCCTGTTCGACGGCACCACTTGCGCGGGCTCGCTCGCGATCACGCCCGAGGAGCAGGCGCTGCTCAACGAGACCGCCGACCTGCTCGCGGAGACCACCGCCGCGGTCGCGGCCGACCACGGCTTCGACTTCGCCGACGTGCGCGAGGCCTTCACCGGCCACGCCGTCTGCTCGGCCGACCCGTGGATCCTCGGCTACGTCGGGACCCTGGAGTCCTTCCACCCGACCGCCGCGGGCCAGGACGCCTACACCGAGGCGGTCCTGCCGTTCCTCGATTACTAGACGGCCGCTGCCGGGGGCCCGCTCGCTTCGTCGTCGGAACGAACGGCACCGATGCGCCGCGCGTTCGTGAACGCATAGACCCACCTGACCGGCCCGCGGGGTTCCCGCGGGCCGGTTTCGCGTCTCCGGGACAATCCTGGGATGCCGCGTTCCAAACCCGCCGCCTGCCCGTGTGGCTCCGGCCAGACCTACGCCGCCTGCTGCGGGCGCCTCCACTCCGGGGTTGCCAAGGCCGCCACCGCCGAAGCGCTCATGCGCTCGCGCTACAGCGCCTTCGCCGTGGGCGACGAGGCCTATCTGCTGCGCACCTGGCACCCGAGCACCCGCCCGCCGCGCATCGGCCTCGACGGCCGCCGCTTCACCGGTCTGGAGATCCTGGAGACCTCCGGCGGCAGCCCGCTCCACACGTCCGGGACGGTGCGCTTCCGAGCCCGCTTCGTAGACGACGACGGCCCGGGCGTCCAGACCGAGAACAGCACGTTCGAACGCGTCGGCCCTGACTGGCTGTACGTGGACGCGCTCGACTTCGACTGACGCCCAACGCGTCCGGGGCCGGCAACTCGCCGGGAACCCTCCCAATTCATCGAATACTTGTCGATTCGTTAACAACTGTCTAACCTCGCCTTGTGAGTTTCGACCCTCCGTCACCCGCCAAAGACCGCCGGGTGCGACGAACCCGCGCCGCGCTGATGCGCGCCGCGGTGGCCCTCGTGACCGATCGCGGCACCGCGAACATCCCGGTCTCCGACATCGCCGACACCGCGGGGGTGAGCCGCCAGCTCGTGTACCTCCACTACGGCGACCGCGAGAACCTCCTCCTCGAAGCCGCGCTCGACCTCGCCCGCGGCGACCTCGCGGACCTGCGGGACGGCGGCCGGGCCGGGCGCGAGCGGGCCCTGACCGTGGCCCGGCACTTCGCGGCCCACCGCGAGTTCTACCGCTCGATCTTCAGCAGCGGCAGCGCCTTCGCGTTCAACAAGGCCCTCAGCCGGGTCCTGACCCCGCTCGAGGCCGGTGACGGCTCAGACGATGCCGACCCGCTCGCCGAGGACTTCGCGGTGTTCGTCGCCAACGGCACCACCGCGCTGGTCGCCGCCTGGGTGACCGAGGGCGACGAGGCCCTCGACCCCGAGGCGATGGCCGACCGGCTCCTGGCCGTGGGCGGGATCGCCATGGCAGCTGCGGGCGGGCTCAAGCGTCCGGTAGCCGACTGTTCCTGACGTCATACCCGCCGCACCCAGGCGGAATATCCCCTTCGGCGCTAATGTTAAGGCAAGTGATTGACTTAATTTAAGCCGATCGTCGACCCCGGGACCGACCCGAGGGCGATACTGCGACACGGGCCGCGCGACGCGCGACCGAGGGGGGACACCACATGAGCACCGCAGACCGCTTCACCGGCAAGACCGTCATCGTCACCGGAGCCGGTTCGGGCATCGGGCGCGCGACCGCGCTCCGCCTGGCCGCCGAGGGCGCGAGCGTCGTGGCCGTCGACGTCAACCAGGAGAGCCTCGACAAGCTCGCGGCCGAGATCGAGGTCCGCACCGTGGCGGGCGACCTCACCGACGCCGCCGTGATCGCGCGGGTCGTGGCCGCGGCCGACGGCCGGATCGACGGCCTGGCCAACGTCGCGGGCATCATGGACGGCTTCCTGCCGGCCGGCGAGGTCGACGACGCCACCTGGGAGAGGGTCATGGGCGTCAACGTCACCGCCCCGATGCGCCTCATCCGCGCCGTGCTCCCGGTGATGACCGCGGCCGGTTCGGGCTCGATCGTGAACGTCTCGTCGGAGGCGGGCCTGCGCGGCTCGGCCGCCGGTGCGGCCTACACGACCTCCAAGCACGCCGTCATCGGCCTGACCCGCAGCGTCGCGGTCGTCTACGGCAAGGACGGCATCCGCTCCAACGCGGTCGCCCCCGGCGGGGTTGCCACCAACATCGAAGCGGCCCCGAAGTCCCAGTTCGGCTTCGAGCGCCTGAGCCCCTACTTCGCCAACGCCGCCGCCACGGCCCAGCCCGAACAACTCGCCGCCGCCATCACCTGGCTCCTCAGCGACGACGCCAGCAACACCAACGGCGTGGTCCTGGCCTCGGACGGCGGCTGGAACGCCGTCTAGAACCCCGAGATCACCGCGCCGCGGAGGCGCAGCACCGAAGCTTCCGCGGCGCGGTTTCCCATGTCCGCATTGCTTTTCGCGCCCAAGGCCCCGCGTCGGTACCATGTGCCGGAGGGGTCGAGCCCTAGGAGCGCTGATGGACACCGCCGGACTCAAGTCGATCGCCATGCTGCTTCGGGAGCGGGATCGGATCGATGCCCGGATCACCGACATCGTGGGGCGGCCGGTCGCGCATGGGCATCTGTCGGATTGGATCGGGGCGCAGATCTTCGACGTGGAGCTCACCGACGCTCCTCATAGGATCGTGGACGGGACCTTCAGGAGCGGGCCGCTCGTCGGGTGCACCGTGAACATCAAGTACTACTCGCGCAACGAAGGCCTGCTCGACGTCGTCGACACCGACGAGCTCGACTACTACCTGGTCATGACAGGGGCCCGGGGGACCAGGTCAAAGGCGCCGCGGCCCTGGAACATCGAGCGGGTGTACCTCTTCGACGCGTTCGAGCTCGTGGACGCCCTGCACGCGCACATGCGGCGGATCGGGAACGCCACCAGCGTCCGGGCCGAGCACTGGCGCGCCGCCGAGATCTACCCGAATCCGCAGAAGCCGATCCTCAAGCTCACCCGCGAGCAGGTCGCCGCGCTCGACGAGTTCAGGGCCGATCCGCCCCTCCGGTGAGGCATGGGCGTACAGGGCGAGGGGTAGTCGTGACTCGGCGGGCTGAGTGCCGTTAGGATGCGGTGCACTGGGGGTGATGTCATCCCGCAGTCGCTGTGATGGCAATCTGACGGAGGTAGCGTGCTTGATATCAGCCCACTCACCTGGGCCGTGACCATCGGACTCATCGTCCTGCTGTTGGCGGTGGATCTGCTGCTGGCAGCGCTGCGGCCGCATCACGTTGGGTTCAAGGAGGCCACCGCGTGGTCGGTCTTCTACATCGCCGTCGCGATCGGCTTCGGCGTCTGGTTCGGCGCGGCCTACGGGAACTCGGCGGGCACCGAGTACTTCGCCGGTTACATCATCGAGAAGTCGCTCTCGGTGGACAACCTGTTCGTGTTCGTGATCATCATGGCCACGTTCGCCGTCCCCGACCACCACCAGCACAAGGTGCTGACCTTCGGCATCCTTCTCGCGCTGGTCATGCGCGCGATCTTCATCCTGCTCGGCGCGGCGCTGATCAACTCGTTCTCGTTCATGTTCCTGCTGTTCGGCCTGCTGCTGGTCTACACCGCGATCCAGCTGTTCCGACACCGCGACGAAGACCCCGACATCGAGACGAACCTGATGGTGCGCGGCGCCAAGAAGTTCCTCCCGGTCACCAAGGACTACGTCGGCGGCAAGCTCTTCGCCAAGGTCGACGGCAAGCGGCTCGTGACGCCGCTGTTCATCGTCCTGATCGCGATCGGCTCGGTCGACCTGCTGTTCGCGCTCGACTCGATCCCCGCGGTCTTCGGCGTGACGCAGGAGGCCTACATCGTCTTCACCGCCAACGCGTTCGCGCTGCTGGGCCTGCGGGCACTGTTCTTCCTGGTGAAGGGCCTGCTCGACCGCCTGGTGTACCTCTCGACCGGCCTGTCGCTCATCCTGCTGTTCATCGGCTTCAAGCTGATCATGCACTGGCTGCACGTCGACATCAACACCTCGGTCCCCGAGATCCCGACGCCGCTCAGCCTCGGCGTCGTCATCGGCGTCCTCGTCGTGGTCACGGTCGCGAGCCTCATCAAGACCCGAGGCAAGCCCCACGAGAAGGCCCACGCCGGGTCGCTCTCAGCCACCAAGTCGAAGGACTCCGAAGACGCGTAAGCACCTTCGATACGGGCCCCGAGGCGACGCCTCGGGGCCCTACCTCATCTCCGCGCCAGCAGCAACAGGACCACCATGAGCGGGATCGGCAGCAAGAACGCCTCCCGCAACCCGATCCAGGTGTCGAGCCACCCGAGCGCGGCCGGGGCCGCCAGGATCGCCGTGCCCGAGGCCAGCGACCCTATCGACGCCGAGTGGCGCGCCGTCAGGTTCGGGACCTCGACCAGGCGCGCCAGCATCATCGGATACAGCGGCGCGATCCCCACGCTGGCGATCGCGATCCCGGCCGTGACGACCGCCGCGTGCCCGCCCAGGTAGACCAGGACCGTCCCCGCCGCGGTGGTCGCCGCCGCCGCGCCGACCGCCCACGGCCGGTCGAGGAACCGCGGCCCCACCAGCCGGCCCACGGCCATCCCGATCCCGAAGCTCGCGCCCAGCGCCGACGCGGTCCCCAGACTCACCCCGGTGTCGACCAGGCGCGCGACCGCCCACACCACGAAGCAGAACTCCGCCGCCACACTCAGCACGATCCGCAGCCACCCCAGGGCCGCGGGCCCGGCCGGAAGCCTCACCCGCAGCGCCGGACCGTCCACCGGTCCGCGGACCGTGGCGTGCACCAGCGCCGCGAGCAGCACCGGGATCGGGACGAGGATCGCCCAGCGTCCCGGCAGCCCCAAGGTCTCCAACGCCCCGAACGCCAGCGGCGCGCACACCCCGGCCGCGCTCGCGATGCCCACCGCGATCGCGATCCGCTTGGCCGCCCCCGGTCCCCGCAGCAGCGACGGTGTGGCCAGCGCGATCGCCGCGCAGCCGAGCCCGACCAGCACCGACCCGGCCCCGGCCGGGGCCAGCTCCGGCGTGAGCGCCATCCCGAGCGCCCCGATCGCGGCCATGCCGCACGCGATCCGCAGCACCAGGCCCGCGCCCGCGCGCAGCACCGCCGGGCCGAGCACTGCGGCGATGACCAGGCCCGCGCCGAACGTCGAGGTCAGCCACACCAACTCGCCGCGCGGCCGCTCCAGTTCGGCGGCGATCCCGGCCAGGTAGGGCCCGAACGAGGCCACGAGGTAGCCCAACCCGATCTGCGCGAACCGCACCACCCGGTCCACCGGGTCTCGGGTCGCGTTGGGGGAGTGGCCGTCCGTGTGGGGTGAGACGACTTCGGGGTTGCTGTAGCTTCGCATGAAGCCCTCCGGGGAAATTTAAACTCGTGTGTCGAGGCTAAATGGTGGTGGTGACGCGGTGCAAGCGAGAACTCCAGGGCCCGGCGATGGCGCCGGCCCGGTGAAGGTCGGCCGAGCCGAGGCCGCCCGCTGGAGCGGCGCGCTCGACCTGCTGAAACTCGTACGCGCCCGGCCCGGGATCACGCGCGCCGAGGCCGCGCGCGACCTCGGTGTGGGCAGCGGCACCGCCACCGACATCTCCGCGCGCCTGCGCGCCATCGACCTCCTGGCCGAGCGCCCCGCCCCGCCCACCGGGCGCGGCCGCCCCACCACCACGCTGCACGCCCACCCCGACGGGCCACTCGCGGCCGTCGTCGACGTCCGCCAGTCCGACTGGCGGGTGGCGCTGGCCGACCTCGAAGGGGGCCTTGCCGAGACGGTCGCCGGAAGGCACCCCTCCAAGCGCCCCGGCCGGGTCTTCGACGCGGTGGGGGAGGTCGTGCGGGACCTCGCCGAACGCCACGGCGGGCGGGTGCGTGCCGTCTCGGTCTCCACCGCGGGCACGGTCCGCCACGGCCGGATCGAGCAGGCCAGCGTCCTGAACTGGCGCGACGTCGAGGTCCCGCCGCTGCTTCCGGGGGTGCCGCAGGTGATCGGGAACGACGCCACGCTGGCCGGGCTGGCCGAGGCCCGGCTCGCCCACCCCGGCGAGAGCGTGCTGTTCCTCAAGATCGAGACCGGTATCGGCGGGATCTTCGTCGACGGCGGCCGGGCGGTCACCGGCGCGTCCGGCGCGGGCGGCGAGTTCGGGCACGCGCCGTTCGGCGACCCGGCGGTGCGGTGCCCGTGCGGGGCGACCGGCTGCTGGGACGTGGCCGTGGACGGCCGCGCCGTGGCCCGTCTGCGCGGCGAGCCCGAACCTGACGACCCGCGCGCGTACCTCATCGACGCGCTGGTCGAGCCGGGCGCGCGGGCGGCCGTCGCCGAGTGCGCGGCGGTGCTCGGGCGCGGCGCGGCGGGGCTGGTCAACGTGTTCGATCCGGCCGTGGTGAGCCTCGGGGGCTTGGCCCCTGAGCTGCACCGGGCCGCCGAGGACGCGTTCGCCGAGGCCTACGAGGCCGGTCTCATGGGCTTCCGGCGCGACGATCCGCCGAGGCTGTCGAACTCGGCGCTCGGGCCGGACGCGTCGCTGCTCGGCGCGGCCGAGGCCGCGTTCGACCTCATCCTTTCCGAGCACGGCATCGCGGCCTGGACCGAGGAGCGGTCCTCATGAGACCTTCGTAGGCTCGCGCGCCGGGTCGTACACCGGCACCCATTTCGCGAGCCAGCCCACGCCCAGCCAGGTGATGGCCCCGAGCGCGATCGCGGCCGCGCCCAGTGGGAACGCGAGCGAGACGAGGCTGATGAGCCCGGGGCCGGCGACGCTGCCGAGGTCGCCGCACAGCCGCCAGCCGCCGAGGAACTGACGCCGGCCCTCGTCGGGGGCCACGTCGGAGCCGAGGGTCAGCACGATCCCCGACGAGATCCCGTTGCCCAGGCCCATGAAGCAGGCGACCAGGCCGATCGTCATGGCCGTGGTCGACAGCGGCAGCAGCATGAACCCCGCGCCCATGACGAGCATCGCCGGGAGCGCGACCCACATGCGGCCGAAGCGGTCCATGATCGCGCCGCCGGGGTAGAACAGCAGCATGTCGACCCCGGCCGCGAGTCCGAAGATGATGCTCGTGGTCGAGGCGTCGAGGTGCTGGGACTCGGCCCAGAGCGGGATGATCGCCTGGCGCGAGGCCCGGGCGATCATGATGAGGAAGACGCCGGTCCCGAGGGTGGCGAGGACGGTGCGGTGCGCGGCGAGGACCGTCCACATGCTGCGGCGCGGTTCGCGCGCGGCGGGAGAGCGGTGCTTCGTGTCGGGCAGGTCGGGGAGGGTGAGGCTGAGGAGGCCTCCGGCGAGGCTGGTGCACGCGGCGAACGCGTAGGTGGCGCCGAAGGAGTGCTGCTCGATGAGGAGCGCGCCGATGAACGGGCCGATGAAGGAGCCGATGCGGAAGGTCCCGCCGAGCGTCGAGAGGGCACGGGCACGGAAGGCGATCGGGACCGCTTCGGAGAGGTAGGCGTGGCGGGCGAGCCCGAACACGGCGCCGCAGACGCCGACGACGAACACGCAGGCCGCGAGCACCCACAGCGACCCGGTGCGGGAGGCGACGATCATCGCTGCCGCTTCGACCACGCACGCGGCGAGCAGGACGCGTTTCTCTCCGAACCGCTGCGCGAGCGCTCCGGCCGGGAGGTCTCCGGCGAGTTGCCCGAACCCGATAAGCCCCACGATGATCGCCGCTTGGGTGACCGAGGCGCCGAGGTCGAGAGCCGACAGCGCGATGAGCGGAATGATCGCGCCCATCCCGATCGAGATCAAGACGGTCGGCCCGTAGATCGGCACGACCAGCCGACGCAGTCGCAACGAGTCGGACGCCGCCGGGGCAGGGGCATTGTTGGGCACGACCGGAACGTACCAACGTGTGGTGAGCACAACTCGCATCGCGACCAGGCAATGTGACCAACCCAACCGGCCGACCGGCAAGCATCCTCGGCGAGGCGGGAGGCGGGAGGCGGGAGGCGGGAGGCGGGAGGCGGGAGGCGGGAGGCGGGAGGCGGGAGGCGGGAGGCGGGAGGCGGGAGGCGGGAGG
>NZ_JBEYYO010000029.1:0-37633 GCF_040645615.1 Glycomyces sp. NPDC046736
CGCCTGCCGCCTGCCGCCTGCCGCCTGCCGCCTGCCGCCTGCCGCCTGCCGCCTGCCGCCTGCCGCCTGCCGCCTGCCGCCTGCCGCCTGCCGCCCGCCGGGTGGGTGCTGGGGGCGGATTAGGATCGGGGGTCGGTCCCTTTGCGGGTCTGTCGAGTTGGAGGTCTTGTGAGCCGTACGTATGAGCCGCCGAAGCCGCATCCTTCCGGGGCGGTGCCGCCCGCCTTGCCGCGGGAGCTCGTGCCGAGGCATGTCGCGCTCGTCATGGACGGCAACGGCCGCTGGGCGAAGGACCGGGGGCTCAAGCGGACCGAAGGCCACACCATGGGGGAGGCTTCGCTGTTCGACACCATCGAGGGCGCGATCGAGATGGGGATCGGCACCGTCTCGGCCTACGCGTTCTCGACCGAGAACTGGCGGCGCAGTCCCGACGAGGTGCGGTGGCTCATGGGGTTCAACCGCGACGTGATCCACCGCCGCCGCGACGAGCTCAACGCCATGGGCGTGCGCATCCGCTGGGCCGGGCGGCGGCCCAAGCTGTGGAAGAGCGTCATCGACGAGCTGCTCGTGGCCGAGGAGATGTCCAAGCGCAACGACAAGATCACCCTCCAGTTCTGCGTCAACTACGGCGGTCGCGCCGAGATCGCCGACGCCGCCGCCGCGCTCGCCCGCGACGTCAAGGCCGGGAAGGTCAACCCCGAGCGCGTCACCGAGAAGACCTTCGCCAGGTACCTCTACAACCCCGACCTGCCCGACGTCGACCTGTTCCTGCGCCCTTCCGGCGAGCAGCGGACCTCGAACTTCCTGCCCTGGCAGTCCGCGTACGCCGAGATGGTCTACATGGACGTCCTCTGGCCCGACTTCGACCGCCGCGACCTGTGGCGCGCGTGCGAGATCTACGCCCGCCGCGACCGGAGATTCGGCGGAGCCGAGCCCAACCCCGTGGCGCAGTAGGAAGAAGAGCGAGCGCGAGTACCGCGGCGGAGCCGAGCCCAACCCGGTCGCGCAGTAAGGGCTTCACCGGAACGGCGTGTACTCCCGGCTTCGGTCCTGGTTCTCGATCAGCTTGTCGACCGTGGCCTGCAACTTGTCGATCCGCTCGATGAGGACCGCCGTGTCCGCCGAGACCTGGCCGTCCTCGTCGTCGATCTTCTGCGCCTCCTCCATCGAGGCGAGGACCACGCCGATCATGATGTTCACCAGGATGAACGCGCCGAACAGGATGAACACCACGTAGTACGGCAGCGTCCACACGTTGTTCGCCATGCTCTCGCGGATCACGTTGCCCATGTCGTCGAACGCGACCAGCTGGAACAGGTTGAGCAGTGCCCGACCGACCGTCCCGAAGTGCTCCTTGTCGCTCTCCTGGAACGCGATCCAGCCGATCATCGCCCACAGGTACATGACCAGGCCCGTCAGAGCGAACACGCCCGCCGACTTCGGCAGCGCCTTCCCCGTGGCCACCAGGATCACCCGCAGCGACGGCATCGACCGCAGGATGCGCACCAGCCGCGCCAGGCGCAGCATCCGCAGGATCGTCACGTTCTCGCGCACGCCCGGCAGGAACGAGGCCGTCACGATCACGAAGTCGAACACGTTCCAGCCGTCGCCGAAGTACCGCCACGGCCGCCGACCGAACGAGATGATCCCCGCGATCACCTCGAAGATGAAGAACCCCAGGCACACGTGGTCGACCCACGTCAGGAACCCGCCCGCCGACCCTCGTAGCTGCGGGAACGTCATCGCGCCCAGCGCGGCCCCGTTCACCACGATCACCGTCATGGACAGCATCTGGAACCGACGGGCGGCGAGCAGGGCCCTGCAGGCGGCAGGGACGCGGCTGGTGGAATTGCCTAGGGAGGGAACGCGCACCGAGCCAGCCTAATGAATAGGCGCACTCACGTTCTGTCGAGGTCAGCGAGCCTCGCGAGCGCGCGTGCCGCCGTGGCGCACAATGAGACCGTGAGCGCCGATCTCGCCAGCCCCGAGACCCGCCCGCCCCGCGGGCGGATCGGCCTCACCTCCCTCCAGGCCCTCGCGCTGCTCCTCGTCTTCGGCCTCGCCGCCCGCCCCGGCCTCGCCGACCTGTTCACCGCCCCCGCCTTCCAGGCCTGGGCCGCCCGCTTCGTGGCCGTCTGCGTCCAGGCCTTCCCCTTCCTCGTGCTCGGCGTGGTCCTCTCGGCGGCCATCGCCGCGTTCGTGCCCGCCGACTTCTTCCACAAGGTCGTCCCCAAACGCACCACGCTCGCCGTGCCCGTCGCCGGGATGGCCGGAGCCGTGGTCCCCGGCTGCGAATGCGCCTCCGTGCCCGTCGCCGGAGCGCTGGTGCGCCGCGGCGTGGCGCCCGCCGCCGCGTTCACGTTCATGCTCGCCTCGCCCGCGATCAACCCCATCGTGGTCGTCTCCACCTTCGTGGCCTTCCCCGGCAACCCCGAGATGGTCGCCGCCCGCGTCGCCGCCTCCCTCGCCGCCGCCGTCTCCATCGGGTGGCTCTGGGCGCGCCTGGGCAAGACCGAATGGCTCAACCTGCCCAAGCACCGCCACCACGACGACGGCAAATGGCTCGCGTTCTGGGCCGCGATCCGCCACGACTTCCTCCACGCCGGCGGCTACCTCGTCATCGGCGCGGCCATCGCCGCCAGCCTCAACACCCTCGTGCCCGAGACTTGGCTGCGCCCGATCGCCGAACACCCGGTCCTCGGCGTCCTCGCGCTGGCCGTTCTGGCGGTGCTGGTGTCGATCTGCTCCGAATCGGACGCGTTCGTGGCCGCCTCCTTGACCCAGTTCTCGCCCACCGCGAAGCTCGCGTTCATGGTCGTGGGCCCGTTCGTGGACGTGAAGCTCGCGGCCATGCAGGCCGGGACGTTCGGCCGCCGCTTCGCGGCCCGGTTCGCTCCCGCCGCGTTCTGCGCCGCAGTGCTCGCGGCGGTCCTGATGGGGGCGGTGCTGCTGTGAGACGCGACGCGCAGGCGATCGTGCTGCTCCTGGTCGGCGGCGGGATGATCCGCCTGGCCTGGACCGGCGACTACCTCGACTACGTCAAGCCCTACGCGTTCTGGCTGATCCTGCCCGCCGGGATCATCCTCATCGCGGTCGCCGCCGTGACCGCCTGGCAGGTCTGGCGCGAGCGGCCCGAGACCGACGACGGCCACGGCCACGGTGAGCCGAAAGTGGCCTGGCTCCTCCTCGCCCCCGTCGTCGGCATGCTCCTGGTCGCCCCCGGCGCGCTCGGCTCCTACGAGGCCGAACGCACCGGCACCGTCATCGGCGCCGAAGAGGGCCGCTCGGTCTACCCCGAACTCCCCGACGACGTCGACCCGGTCCCGCTCACCCTCCTCGACTACGCCGCCCGCGCGATCTTCGACGACGGCCAGACCCTGGAGGGCCACCGCATCCAACTGCGCGGCTTCATCCTCTACGACGGCGACCAGCCTCAGCTCGCGCGCATGGTCGTCTCCTGCTGCGCCGCCGACGCCCGCCCGGTCAAACTCGGCCTCGAAGGCGACCTCCCGGCCGACCTCGAACCCGACCAGTGGGTCGAGATCGTCGGCGTCTACTCCGAGCGGCAGGGCCGCGACGAGATCAACGGCGAGCTCATCCCGTACATCGAGGTCGAATCGGTCACGGGCATCCCGGCACCGGACAACGAGTACCAGTAGCGTCCCCCGTTCGCGTGATTACCGTCATGGCCGGACCGCCGCCGAACCCCCGCCCGGGAGCGTTCTCCCAGTTCGCGCTCCGCAATCGCCTCGACCTCGACTCATATTCGTTGTTGACAATGATTGTCATGACGATGCAAGGTTCAATCATGCGCCGTTCCCACCTGATCCTGCTGCCCGTCGCCGCACTCGCCGCCGCCTCGCTCGCCGCCTGCGGCGGCCAGGGCGGCTCCGACGACGGCGAGCTCAACATCGTCGCCGCGTTCTACCCCCTCGCCTACGCCGCCGAGCGGATCGGCGGCGACGACGTCACCGTCACCAACCTCACCCCCGCCGGTCAAGAGCCCCACGACCTCGAACTCTCCCCCTCCGACATCGCCGCCATCGAGCAGGCCGACTACGTGGTCTACCTGGGAGACTTCATCCCCGAGCTCGACGCCGCGATCGACCAGTACGCCGCAGGCAAGGCCCTCGACGTGGCCACCGCCGTCGACACCATCGGCTACGACGACACCGAGGTCTTCGAACCCGACCACGGCGAAGAGGGCCACGACCACGAAGAAGGCGACGAGCACGCCGAAGAGGAGCACGCCGAGGAAGCAGCCGAAGGCGAGCACTCCCACGACGACGAGCTCGAAGGCACCGACCCGCACCTGTGGCTCGACCCGCTCCGCTACGCCCAGATCGGCGACGCCATCGCCGCGGGCCTGGCCGACGTCGACGACGCGAACGCCGACCTCTACACCGCCGGCGCCGAGGAGTTCACCGCCGACCTGACCGCCCTCGACACCGCGTTCACCGAAGGCCTCGCCGGGCGCACCAGCGACGCGATCGTCACCTCCCACGCCGCGTTCGGCTACCTCGCCGACCGCTACGGCCTCACCCAGGTCGCCATCTCCGGCCTCAGCCCCGACCAGGAACCCGACACCCAGCGCATGGCCGAGGTCGCCGACTACGTCACCGACAACGGCGTGACCACGATCTTCTTCGAGACCCTCGCCTCGCCCGACATCGCCGACACCCTCGCGGCCGAGACCGGCGCCGCCACCGCCGTCCTCAACCCGCTCGAAGGCCTCACCGAGGACCAGACCATCGCCGGGGACGACTACTTCACTGTGATGCGCGAGAACCTCGCCGAGTTGCAGACGGCTCTGGGCGCGGCATAGGGAACCATTACCACCATGCCCGTACTCAACGTCAACGGCGCGACCGTCTCCTACGGCGGTCGCGCCGTCGTCCGCGGCGTCGACCTCCACGTCGAACCCGGCGAGGCCGTGGCCCTCATGGGCGCCAACGGCTCCGGCAAGTCCACACTGATCAAGGCCGTCGCCGGACTCGTGCCGCTCAGCGGCGGCACCATCGAACTGTTCGGCGTCCCGCATCGCCGTTTCCGGCAGTGGAAACGCGTCGGCTACGTCCCCCAGCGCACCGGCGCCGCCTCCGGCGTGCCCTCCACCGCCGCCGAGGTCGTGTCCCAAGGCCGCCTCGCTCACCGCCTCCTCGGCATGCCCGCGCGCCGCGCCGACCGCGCCGCCGTCGCCCGCAGCCTCGACGAAGTCGGCCTCTCAGGCCACGCCCACTGTTCGGTGGACACCCTCTCCGGCGGTCAGCAGCAGCGCGTCCTCATCGCCCGCGCCCTCGCCACCGACCCCGACCTGCTCATCATGGACGAACCCACCGTCGGCGTCGACGCCGAGACCCAGGCCGCGCTCGCCGCCGTGGTCGCCGACCGCATCGACGCCGGCTGCGCGGTCCTCCTGGTCACCCATGAACTGGGTCCCCTCACCGACCGGCTCGACCGCGCCGTGGTCCTCGCCGACGGCCGCGTCGTCCACGACGGCGCGCCCCCGCGCCCCGTCGGCGAACACGCCGACCCCCACCACCAGCACGCGCATCCGCACGCGAACGGCACCGACGGCACCGACGACCTCTGGGGCGGCAAGTGAACCTCGACCTGATCGACTACTTCCAGTTCGAGTTCATGCAGCGCGCCCTCATCAGCGCTCTGGTGGTGGGCCTGTGCGCCCCCGCCGTCGGGGTCTTCCTGGTCCAGAAGCGACTCGCGCTCATCGGCGACGGCCTCGGCCACATCGCCCTCACCGGCGTCGCCATCGGCTTCCTCACCGGCACCGCCCCGATGTGGACCACGCTCGCGGTCACCGTGGCCGCCTCCATCGTGATGGAACTGCTCCGCAGCCACTCCAAGACCTCCGGCGACGTCGCGCTCGCCATGATGTTCTACGGCGGCATCGCAGGCGGCGTCTACCTCACCGGCATCGCCTCCGACAAAGGCGTCGCGAACCTCCAGCAGTACCTGTTCGGCTCGCTCCTGACCGCCGGCTGGTCCGAGGTCTGGACCATCGTGATCGGCGGCGCGCTCGTCGCCACCCTCATGCTGGTGCTGCGCCCCTGGCTCACCGCGATCTGCGCCGACGAGCAGTACGCGCGCGCCTCGGGCCTGCCCGTCGCCGCGCTCAACCTCCTGCTCCTGGTCACCACCGCCGTCACCGTCTCGGTCTCGATGCGCGCGGTCGGCCTGCTCCTGGTGAGCGCCCTCCTGGTGATCCCCGTGGTCACCGTGCAGCAGTTCACGCGCTCGTTCAAGGCCACCATGTTCGCCGCGATGGGCGCCGGATTCCTCATCGCGGGCGCGGGCGTGCTCGCCTCCGCCGCCAGGGACGTCCCGCCCGGGTCCACGATCGTGCTCCTGGGCGTCGCGGCCTTCGTCGTCACCGCGCTCATCGCGGCCCTCACCCGGCGCATTCGGCGCACCCGGAGGGCCCATCTGCCGCCCGAAGGCGAGCCGCTCGAAGTCGAACTCCCGACGAAAGCGTGACCTCTACGGCACCTGGAACCCCCGACCGGCCGGGGACGCGATATTTTTGCGGAGTGCGGACCGAGACCGAGCTTGCAGAATCGACTCCCGCCGACTACGAGTCGGCGGGGGAGCTGCTGCGGGCGCTGGCCGCCCCGCTGCGGATCGCGATCGTGATGGAGCTGGCCGAGGGACCGAAGTTCGTGCACCAGATCGTGGAGTCGCTCGGGGTCACCCAGCCGCTGGTCTCGCAGCACCTGCGGGTCCTGCGCGGGGCGGGGATCGTGCGCGGCGCCCGCTCGGGGCGCGAGATCTCCTACTCCCTCATCGACGACCACATCGCGCACATCGTCACCGACGCCGTCAACCACGCCCGGGAGGAGCACTAGTGGAAGCCAAGGCCGAGACCAAGGCCCGGTCCACCAGGCAGCGCAAGGCGATCCTGGAGCTGCTCGAAGCCGACGACGCGTTCCGCTCCGCCCAGGACCTGCACGCGATCCTGCGCGACGCCGGGTCGAAGATCGGCCTGACCACCGTCTACCGCACGCTTCAGGCCTTCGCCGAAGCCGACGTGGTCGACGTCATGCGCCTGCCCGGCGGCGACCACCTCTACCGGCTCTGCTCGGCCGAGGAGCACCACCACCACCTGGTGTGCCGCTCGTGCGGGAAGACCGTGGAGGTCGCCGGGCCCACCGTGGAGCGCTGGACCAACAAGGTCGCGGCCGAGCACGGGTTCACCGAGGTCGGGCACACCCTCGAACTGCACGGGCTGTGCGCCGAGTGCGCCCGGCCCGCCGACGCACAGTAGGGTGGGCTGCGTGCTGGTTGTATATCGTTTCGCCGTAACGGAAGGCGAGACGGCGACCTTCTCGCGCGACGCCGAGGACGCCCTCGCGGCGCTCGCCTCCTGCGAGGGGTACCTGCGCGGGGGCCTCGGCCGCGCCGTCGACGACTTCAATGACTCCGGACCGGCCTCGTGGCTGCTGTGGAGCGAGTGGGGCGGCGTGGGCTCCTACCGCCGGGCGCTTTCGAACTACCAGGTCAAGATGGCCACCCCGCTGCTCTCGCGCGCGCTGCCCGAGCCTTCAGGCTACGAGGTCCTCGCCGAGTGCGCCCCGGGCGAACGCCCCCGGCGCAGCGACTCCGACCGCACCGAAGACCCCGAACAGGCCCGCCGGGAGGCCGCCCGATGACCGACCGGCCCACCCCCGAACCGGGCGCGGACCCCGCGAAGCACCCCGAGCCCGAGCCGCGCATCGACGCGGCGACGCCGGAAGCCGACGCGACGCCCGAGGCCGCCAACGGGCCCGTAGCTGACGCGGTCGCGCCACCCGAGCAGGTGCCGCCCGCCGGAGCCGCCTTTGGCGCGACCCCTCAACCGGAGCAGGTTTCGCCCGCCGAGGCCACCACCGAGCCTGCTCCGGACGCGATCGCGCCACCCGAGCAGGTCCCGCACACCGAACCCGCTCCCGTCGCCGAGCCCTCGTCCGACCCGGCCCCCGAGGTCGTCCCCGATCCGCATCCCGAGCCCGCGCCTGAGCTCGTGCCCGAGGACTCGACGTTCCGGCCCGAGGCTCCCGCGCAGGTGCCGCCAGCGCCGTTCGCTCGCGAGCCGCACACCTCGGTCGACGCGGTGGCCGAGCCGGCCGCGCCGCAGCAGGTTGCGCCCGAGGCCGAGCCGAAGCCGATCCCACTCGAACCCGAGCCGTCCGTGCCCGAGCCGCCCGTGGCGCTCGAACCGGCGACCGACCAGACGCTCGCGCTGCCGCCGACCACCAAGGAGGTCGAGCCCGCCCCGGTCGTGTCCTCGGCCCCGCCGCAGCCGGTCGGGGTGCCGGTCCCGTTCGCGTCGCCGCCGACCGAGCGCAACAACGGCAAGTTCACGATCAAGCTCATCGCGGGCATCCTCGGCCCGCTGATCCTCGTCTGCGGCGTGGGCGGCGCGATCTACGCCGCGCTCATGACCTTCTCCAACTCGCTCACCGACAAGGTCGAGTCGACTGCCGAGGACTTCATCGCCGAGGTCGCCGAAGAGGACTGGGACGCGGCCTACGGAATGCTCTGCGGCGACCTGCGCAAGCGCCCCGCCTCCCACTACATCCCCGAATGGGAGTCCTGGGACGCCGACGGCGCCCAGATCCGCCCCGTCCGCTTCGAGGACGCCGTGGTCACCGTCGAGTTCGCCGACGGCTCGACCATGCTGCTCAACATCGAGATCGAGCAGACGGCCGAAACCCTCGACACCTCAATCTGCGGCTGGCAAGACTCCTAGTACCGCGGGTACTGCCCGGGCGGCTGATACTGCTGGCCTTGCGGTCCCGGCGGCTGCTGGTACTGCGGCCCTGACTGCTGCGGCCCGCCCTGCGGGTACTGCCCTTGCGGCCCAGGCGGACCCTGCTGCGGGTACGGCCCCGCCTGGAACTGGCCTTGCGGCTGCTGGAACTGCGGTCCGCGGAACTCGACCACCATCGTCGCGCCGGGAGCCCAGGTCCGCACCCCGCGTAGAAACACCATGATGAACGCGACGATCGCGATGACGGTGAACGCGATGCCGACCATCAGCTGCGTGAACATGATCGGGAACAACTCGTCCTTGAGCGGGTCGAGGTCGAGGTCCATCGTGGCGGCGTTCCCGGCGAGGATCCAGATCCCGCCGCCGATGATCATCAGGCCCACCCAGATCGGGGTGAATACCCGCGACCAGAACCGGCCCCGCTGGAGCCCGACCGCCGAGATCACCGCGAGCGTCCCGACCACCAGGAACCCGCCTGCGCCGAGGACGCCCAAGAACACCAGGTCGCTGTCCATGTAGTACGCGAACGCGCTGGTCGATCCCCGCCATGCGTTCTTGCCCGAGGAGTACTCCGCCTCGGCCCAGATCAGCCCGACCACGATCCACACCGGCGGCGCGATCGCCAGCAGCCACACCAGCAACTGCACGAACGTGACCGACCCGGGCTTGACCTCGGGCCGCTCGGTCGCCTCCGAGGTGATCACCGCACCGCCCGCGCCGGGAGTGCCCGAGACCTGCACTTCGCCCCGCTGGACGCGGTGCATGAGGATCCACGCGCGCGCCGATTTGGAGCACAGGAGCCCCAGCAGCGTCCCGTAGAGCCCGCCGAGGACCACCCCGATGAGCAGCGGCAGCGGCGTCTGCTCGACCACGCTGAGCCCGAACACGATCGACACGGCGGCGATCGCGATGCCGAGGATCGCCGTGACGAGCGACCAGATCCAGGCCCAGCGCTTGCCGCGGGTGATCTGGACCGGCGAGATGATCGACTGGATCGTGGAGTAGACGGCGAACGCGAGCCCGATGAGGCTGATCGGGCTGAAGTAGTTCACCATGCTGATCACCGACGCGAGGTCGGCCAGCGCCGAGATCGCGGCGAAGATCCACAGGATCACCTGGATGCCCGCGATGCTGCGCGGCTTGTCCATGCCGAGCCCGGTCGGGAGCATCCCGGGCACGGGCTGGCCGGGCGAGGCCGGAGCGGGCCCGTACGCGCCGCCGGGGCCCGTCTGGGGCGGCGGCTGGTGCTGGAGGTGGGTGCGGTCGGGCGGCGGGGGCGGGTAGCTCATGGGGTGCTTCCGGTTCAGTATCGCGGCGGGTATTGCTGCTGTTGCTGCGGATAGCCCTGCTGCGGGGGCTGTTGCTGCTGGTATCCCTGTTGCGGGGGCTGCTGTCCCATCGGGACCATCATGACCAGCGGGGCCTTCGGCTTCCCGGGCGTCCAGGCGCGCACGCCCGGCAGGAGCGCGGCGATGAACACGACGATGATGAGCGCGAAGATCACGCATTCCCGGATCAACATCATCGTCAATTGCGGTGCCGCTCCGGGACCGAAGTCGCGGAAGACGAGGTAGAAGTCGACCAGCGGGATCATCGCGAAGGCCCACAGCAGGAGGATGATCGGCGTCCAGACGTACGCGAAGACACGCGGCCCGAACTTGCCCTTGAGCAGGCCGAGCCCGGTGATGAGCGCGCACACGAGCAAGAGAGCGCCCGCGACGGTGATGAAGAGCGAGTAGGGCGCGCCCATCATCGGCGTCCGCAGGTCGAGCGGCGACATGCCGGCCTGGTTCATGGCGATCATCGACTGGATCGCGCCGTACAGCGACCACGCCGTCAGTGCCATGATCGCCCCGATCACGACGAGGGCGAACGTGGCCGATCCCGGCCGGGTCGCGGGCCGTTCGGCGGGCCCTTGCGGCGCGGTGCCGATCATGCCGCCTGCCTGAGCGCCGGGCAGCTGCACCTCGCCTCTCTGGATGCGGTGCATGAGGATCCACTGCCGCGCCGACTTGGAGCACAGCAGGCACAGCAGCACGGTGTACAGCGAGGTCAGTGCGATGCCGATCAGCAGCGTGGGCCAGGTGTTCTCGATGTCGAAGGTGCCGAAGATGATCGCCGCCGCGCCCAGGACGATGCCGATGATCGAGCTGATGAGCGTCCAGATCCACGCCCAGCGTTTGCCTCGGGTGATGTGGACGCCCGAGGCCAGCGATTGGATCGTCGAATAGACGGCGAACGCGAGCGCGACGAGGCTCAGCGGGTGGAAGTAGTTCACCAGGCTGATCGCCGAGAACAGGTCGCCGAGCGCGGCCAGCGCGGTGAAGATCCACAGGATCACCTGGATGCCGGTGATCGTGCCGGGCTTCTTGGCGTTCAGTTCGGGGATCGGCCCCTGCCCCGGCAGCGGCTGCCCAGTCGGCTGCATCGGCCCGTACGCCCCGCCGGGCCCCATCTGCGGCGACGGTTGCGGCTGCGGGGGCGGGACGGGCTGGTACTGGAGGTGCAGCCGGTCGGGGGGCGGGGGCGGAAAGGTCATGGGGACACTGTTCCTCTCACAGTGGGGCGGTAGCGGACACCTTACCGGAAGTCGCCCAGCCGCTGGAGACTCGATGGTTTCGGCCCCTCACGCACCGTGCCGGGCGGGCCGGGCGGGGCCTTTTCACGCGTTTCGGGGATGCGGCGGTTTGCTAGTCTGACTGACGCTGTACGACCTCCGATCGAAGCTGGACCCGCCGTGTCTGAGACAACGCCCACTTCCCATACGTTCCAAGTGGACTTGCGCGGGCTCGTCGACCTGCTGTCGCACCACCTGTACTCCTCGCCGAAGGTGTACGTGCGCGAACTGCTCCAGAACGCGGTGGACGCGATCACCGCTCGCCGCAGCGCCGACCCCTCGTTCACCGGCCCGTACGCGGTCCGGATCGTCACCGACGGCAAGCGCCTTCGCATCACCGATCCCGGTGTGGGCCTTACGGTCGCCGAAGTACACAAGCTCCTGGCCACGATCGGCGGCTCCTCCAAACGGGACGAGGAGATCGAGGGCGCCCGGCGAGACTTCCTGGGGCAGTTCGGGATCGGGCTCCTCGCGTGCTTCACCGTGGCCTCGGTCATCACCGTCACCTCGCGTTCGGCCCGCGAGACCGGCGCGCCCGCGGTGCGCTGGACCGCCCGCGACGACGGCTCCTACACCGTCACCGAGGTCCCGGCCGCCGAGCACCCCGAGCCCGGGACCAC
Organism: Glycomyces sp. NPDC046736; assembly: GCF_040645615.1. Taxonomy (NCBI): domain Bacteria; kingdom Bacillati; phylum Actinomycetota; class Actinomycetes; order Glycomycetales; family Glycomycetaceae; genus Glycomyces; species Glycomyces sp. NPDC046736. The sequence goes on from NZ_JBEYYO010000029.1 coordinate 12,005, forward strand.
CGTCGAGCTCACCGCCCGCCCCGGCGAGGACTGGCTGGGGCCCCGCAAGGTCGCCGACCTCGCCCGCGAGTACGGCTCCCTGCTGCCGGTCGACATCACCGTCGAAGGCGGGGACGGGCCGGTCACCGTCACCGACACGCCGCCGCTGTGGGAACGCGAGTACCCCACGCAGACCGCTCGCCGCATGGCCCTCAACGAATACTGTGAGCGCGTCCTCGGATTCGAACCGCTCGACGTGATCGACCTGGACGTCCCGCTCGCGGGCGTCAAAGGGGTCGCGTTCGTGCTCCCGCACGCCACCTCGCCGTCCTCGCGCCCGGCCCACCGCGTGCACCTCAAGCGCATGCTCCTGACCGAGACGGCCGACAACCTGGTACCCGAGTGGGCGTTCTTCGTGCGCTGCGTGATCGACACGGACACGCTGCGCCCCACCGCCTCCCGCGAGTCGCTCTACGACGACGAGGCGCTGGCCGTGACCCGCGACGCGCTCGGATCCCAACTGCGCGAATGGATCTCGCGCATGGCCGCCGAAGACCCGACCCGGCTCGAAGCGTTCCTGGCCGTCCACGAACTCGGCGTCAAGGCCCTCGCCCGCCACGACCCCGAACTCCTCGAGGCGATGCTGCCGTGGCTGCGCTTCGAGACCACCGCCGGGCGCACCAGCCTCACCGAGTTCGCGCGCGTCTACCAGCCGATCTATCTCGCCTCGACCGTGGACGAGTACCGGCAGGTCGCGCAGATCGCCGCGGCCCAGGGCATCGGCGTGGTCAACGGCGGCTACACCTACGACGCCGAACTGGTCGAGGCCCTCCCACGCCTCGACCCGAGCGTCAAGGTCGAGGCGCTCCAGCCGGGCGTGATCTCGGCGAGCCTGGACGCGCTCGACACCGGCACCGAGCTGGCGCTGCAACGGTTCCTGAACACGGCCCGCGCCCGCCTCGACCAGGTCGACGTCGACGTGGTGGTGCGCGAGTTCAACCCCGTGACCGTCCCGGCCCTGCTCCTGGACGACCGCGAGGCCCGCCGCGAAAGGCAGCGGGCCGAGGCCGAAGCGCAGGCCGACGACCTGTGGGGCGGCATCCTCGCCTCCATCAAACGCGACGCGCCGCGCGCCCAACTCGTGCTCAACCACCGCAATCCCATCGTCCGCCGCGCGAGCGCGGTCGCAGACCCCGAGCTCGCGGGCACCGCCGTGGAGTCCCTCTACGGTCAGGCCCTGCTCATGAGCCACCGGCCGCTGCGCAGCGCCGACACCGCGCTCCTCAACCGTTCCTTCATGAACCTGCTGGAACACATCACAAAGGACCAGTGACTCCCATGGCCACTCCCGACCCCGACGCGATCTGGCGACTGCTCAACGAGGCCCGCTTCGAAGAGGCCAGTGAGGCGAAGGTGGCGGCCCTGGAGCGCGCCGTCGAGGCCGCCGACGCCATCGGCGACCCCGAGCTGCTCAACTACGCCCTCAGCGGCCTGGTCGACGCCTACGAGTTCTCCCGCGACTCCACCCGCATCCTGGTGCCCTTCGCGCGGCTGCTGCGCAACTTCGACGCCCGGCCCGAGCACTTCGACGCGTATCTGATCCGGTCGCTGTACTGGACCTTCAAATGGATCGTCGACAAGATGATCGAGCAGCCCGACGTGCCGCTCGAATCCATCGAGCACTGGCTCCAGGAGATGCGCCGCCGCTACGCCGAGGCCGGGCACTCGATGCACGCCCCCGCCGCGTACGAGATGCAGCTGGCCTACCACGTGGGCGACTACGACCGCGTGGCCGCCGCCATCGAGGCCCTCGGCGAGGCCGAGGAGGACGACATGTCCGACTGCACCGCCTGCCAGTACACCGCGCTGGCCACGGTCGTGTTCTACGCCGAGGAGAACGCGGCCGACGCGGCCATGGAGATGCTCGAACCCGTCCTGTCCGGCGAGCACGCCTGCGCCCACGAACCGCACTACGCCCTCGCGCTCTCGCTCCTGCCGCTGGTCGAACTCGGCCGCCTCGACCAGGCCCGCGCCAACCACCTGCGCGGCTACCAGATGTGCCGCGGCAAAGAGGACATGGTCCACATCACCACCCTCCACGTCGAGTTCTGCGCGCTCACCGGCAACGAGCACCGGGCCCTGGAGATCCTCGGCGAGCACGCCCGCTTCTTCGACCTCGACCTCGGGGTGCGCGACCGCCAGCGGCTCCTCGAAGTCACCGTCCTCACCTGCCGCCGCCTGGCCGCGCTCGGCCTGGCCGACACCGCGATGCCCGGCCCCGACGGGCGCGAGTGGACCGCCGCCGAGCTCCTGGACCGGGCCGAGGCCGAACGCGCCGCGATCTGCGCCCGCTTCGACGCCCGCAACGGCAACGACCACCACTCCACGATGTCCGAATGCGTCATCGACTCCACGCCCTACCCGCAGCCGATCCACCTGGGCCTCAAGGAGATGCGTACCAAGGAACCGGCCCTCGAGGTCGCCCCCGACCTCACCGCCGACCCCGAGGCCGCCGGGCTGGCCCTCGACGAGGCCATCGACGCCGCCTACGCCGCGTACGACGACTGCTCGCCCGACACGTGGAAGGCCTGGCTCAAGGTCGCCGCGCTCGCCGAGGCCCTCGACATCGAGCTCATCCCCGAGCACCGCGCCGAGATCGCCCACGCCGAGTCCGCGCGCGCCGACGACCCCGCCGAAGTCCTCGCGGGGCTCCTGCGCGCCGTCGAGCTGTTCCGCCTCGCCGAACAGCCCGGCCGCGCCCTCGTGGCCGAGGCCTTCGCGCTCATCCACACCGCCGACGACGACCCGGCCGCCGCCCGGGCCGGGGCCGCCCGCATCACCGCCGACGCGCTCGCGCTGCAAAGCGAGTCCCGCATCGACGACCGGAGCCTGCACACCAGCCAGGTCCTGGCCATGCGCGCCGAATACGTCGCGTCCTTGACCTCCGAAGCGCCCGCCGCCGACCTCGCCGACCGGGCCGCCGCGCTCGAAGCCGAACTCGCGGCCCTGCCCGAGCGCCGCTACGCGCACATCCGCCGCTGCGACCTCCTCGACCTGCGCGCCCGCCTCGAGACCGACCCCGAGGCCAAGACCGCGCTCCTGCGCGCCGGGCTCGACGCGTCCCGCACCGCGGGCGCGGGGTGGGCCGTGGCCCGCTCCAGCGCCGACCTCGCCGAGCAGCTCGGCCTCGCCGGGGACCACCAGGCCGCGCTCGAACACACCCGCGAGGGCATCGACGCGCTCGGCGACGAACCGGCCCACACGATCGCCGCGAAACTCCACCTCCAGGCCGCCGAGTTCGGGATGCGCGCCGGCGACCACGCCGCCGTCCACGAGCACGCCCTGACCGCGTCCGTCCACTGCGACGCGGCCGGGCTGACCATCCCCGGCGCGGTCGCCCGCCACCTCATGGGCGTGGCCCTCATCGGGCAAGAGCGGCGCGAAGAGGCCGTCCCGCTGCTGGAAGCGGCCCTGGACGACCTGCCCGACGAGCAGATCTGGCGGATCTGCAACGTGCGTTTCAACCTCGCCGAATGCCTCGACAAGCTCGGCGAGCCCCGCCCGGGCGTCGAGCACGGCCTCGCCGCGCTCGCGCTCATGGAGACCGCCGACGAGGAGCACCTGGTGAGCCTGTACTGGGACACCCTGTTCCTCACCGGGGAGCTGTTGGAGAAGATCGAGGAGCTCGACCACGCCCTGGAGCTGTACACGCGGGCCGTGGAAGTCGCCGAAGAACTCGCCGACCTCACCTCCTGGACCCGGTCGAGCCGGGCCCGCGCCTGGCTGCTGCGCCGCCTCCTCGGCGACGCCGCGTTCGGCGAAGGGCTCCAGACGATGGCCCAGATCGCGGCCCGCCTGCACGCGGTCCGCGCCGACCCGAACGCCTCGGAGACGGTGCGCGAGGCCGCCCGGTTCGAACTGGGCGAGACCTACCGCCAGCACGCGCAGCTGACGTTCCAGTTCCTCGAATCCCAGGCCGGAGAACCGGGCCTGCGCCGCGACGAGGCCGAACCGGTGCTCGACCTCCAGCGCCGTGCCCTGGCGGTGTTCCGGGAGGCGCCGCTGCTGCTGGAGCGGGCCAGCCTGACCGCGCACCAGACGATGTGGCTCCTGTCCGAACTCGGCGACCCGACCGGCGCGATCGAAGTGGGGGAGGAGGCCCTGAACTGGCTCGCCTCCCCGGACCTGGCCGAGGCCAGGGAGGGCTTCGAGCAGCACCTGGCGGACCTGCGGCAGGCGTAGCGGCCGGGCCTGGTCGCGACACGCGAAACCGCACTCGGCACGCGGGGTGACGGCGGCCTTGCGGCCGCTGCGAGGTACGCTTGCCCATCGGCGGACACGCACCTCCCGTGCGTCCGAGGATCGTCCGCCGCTCGAACAATCTGTTCAGAGAATTATTCGCAGTCTCACCGACCGCCAGCCGGATCGAGAGGAATCATCGTGTCCCAAGACCGCACCGAAGCGCTCATCAGCCTTTCCAAACGCCGCGGCTTCGTCTTCCCCAGCTCCGAGATCTACGGAGGCACCCGCTCCGCTTGGGACTACGGACCGCTCGGTGTGGAGCTGAAGGAGAACATCCGCCGCGAATGGTGGAACGCGATGGTGCGCGAGCGGGACGACGTGGTCGGCATCGACTCGGCGGTCGTCCTCAACCCCCAGGTGTGGGTCGCCAGCGGCCACATCGAGGAGTTCACCGACCCGCTCACCGAGTGCCAGTCCTGCCACAAGCGCTTCCGCGCCGACCACCTCATCGAGGCCTACCAGGAGAAGCACGACGGCGCCGAGCCCGAGAACGGCCTGGCCGACCTCGCCTGCCCGCACTGCGGCGCGCGCGGCTCCTTCACCGAGCCGCGCATGTTCAACGGCCTCATGAAGACCTTCCTGGGCGCCACCGAGGACACCGAGAACGTGCACTACCTGCGCCCCGAGACCGCGCAGGGCATCTTCACCAACTTCACCAACGTGATGACCTCCTCGCGTCGCAAGCCCCCGTTCGGCATCGCGCAGACCGGCAAGTCCTTCCGCAACGAGATCACGCCGGGCAACTTCATCTTCCGCACCCGCGAGTTCGAGCAGATGGAGATGGAGTTCTTCGTCGAGCCGGGCACCGACGAGGAATGGCACGAGTACTGGCTCCAGGCCCGCTGGGACTGGTACGTCGACCTCGGCCTCAAGGAAGAGAACCTGCGGCGCTACGAGCACCCCAAGGAGAAGCTCTCCCACTACTCCAAGCGCACCGTCGACATCGAGTACCGGTTCCAGTTCGCCGGCAGCGAGTTCGGCGAGCTCGAAGGCATCGCCAACCGCACCGACTTCGACCTCTCCACCCACTCGAAGCACTCGGGCGCCGACCTGTCCTACTTCGACCAGGCCAAGGGCGAGCGCTGGACCCCGTACGTGATCGAGCCCGCGGCGGGCCTGACCCGCTCGGTGCTGGCGTTCCTGTTGGAGGCCTACGACGTCGACGAGGCCCCCAACACCAAGGGCGGCGTCGACAAGCGCACCGTGCTCCGCTTCGACCCGCGCCTGGCCCCCGTCAAGGCCGCGGTGCTCCCGCTGAGCCGCAACGAGGACCTCTCGCCCAAGGCCAAGGATCTCGCCGCGAAGCTGCGCAAGCGGTGGAACGTGGACTTCGACGACGCGGGCGCGATCGGCCGCCGCTACCGCCGCGCCGACGAGATCGGGACCCCCTACTGCATCACCGTCGACTTCGACACCCTCGAAGACCAGGCCGTGACGATCCGCGACCGCGACACCATGAAGCAGGAGCGCGTCGCCGTCGACCAGGTCGAGCGCTTCCTGCTCGAGCGGCTCTAGCCGCCAGGACTCAGTGAGGAGCCGATCTCGATCCGATCGAGGTCGGCTCCTTCCGGTATCCAGGACGCGGGCAGGTCGAGCGACTGCACCGACGTCCCCTCGGGGTAGCTGCGGCTCGCGCCCCAGAAGAGCAGATCGGAGAACGGGTCCAGCGCGACCGGCATCCCGCCGAGCAGCCGCCCCTCCTCGTCGCGGAAGACCACTGAGAGGGCGTCCATCCCGATGTGGTCCTCGGTGTACGTGATCTCGTATTCCACCCGGTAGCCGTCAGGGCTGAGCAGCGGCTCCATACCGGTGATCCGCACCTCCGGCAGGTCGGGCACTGGAAAGTAGTCCTCGAGCTCAGCCTCGGAGAGCGACTCGCGTTCCGGTTCGAGCATCGAAGATTCCAGTTCCACCCGCAGTGTCTCGACGTCGACCCCTTCGACCCCCGAGATCAGCACCTGCCCGATCTGCATGGTCGAGTTCGCCGGAATCCCGCCGAGGTACAGATCCTCCAGCACCGAATCCGTGCCGTCCTCTCTGGTGTGCGCGATCGTCAGCGAACCCGAGTACATACCCCGGTCATACGGATTGCGGAGCACCACCGCCACGATGATGCGCGCCTTCCCGTCCACTGTGACCTTGCTGGCGCCCCATTCGAGCAGCTCGTACTCGGCCTCGGCCGCCTCGCCCTCGACCCAAGTCCAACCATCGACCTCGTCGGCGGTCTCGGCCATCTCCGGCACCTCGACCACCCGGCTGTCGACCAGGGACGGGCGGTCGATCGCCACCGCGAGCACCACCAGAGCCATCGCCAAGATCGCCGCGAACGGCAGCCGCGGATACCGGTCGATCCGGCGGGAGACGCGAATCGCGAAGTCCCGCAACGTCATCGCGCCGCGCTTGAACCGAGAGATCGAGGGCATGGGGGTCCTTGGTGAGAACGCTACACTTTGCGAGTCCACAGTAACAGCGGCAGAATGAGAACCCCGGTGTCAGGATCGGCCCCAGAATCCGAGCACTCGATCGACCTCGGCGGCGTCGAGCACACCGACATCCCCGAGGCCGAACCCGTGGAGGAAGAGCCCCGCCCCCGGCGCATCTCGAACACGATCCTCGCCTGCGTCGCGATCGCGGCCGTCCTCGCGGCCGTGACGATCACCCTCGTCAAGGTCATCCCGTTCCAGCAGACCTCCGCCGAGGAGACCGTGACCGCCTTCCTGGAGGCCGTCCACGCCGGCGACGTCGAAGGCGCGCTCGCCTACACCGACCAACCCGACCTCACCGGCGACTTCCTGGTGCCCGAGGCCCTCGACTCCCGCTGGAGCATCGCCAGCGTCGACCAGGTCGAGTTCTTCGACGAGCCGAACCGCACCGTGGCGGTCGTGTACGTCGAGATCGAAGCCTACGAAGGCACCCGGATCGGCAACCGGCTCCGAGTGAACCTCGACGGCGAACCCAAGGTCATGAACGGGATCAGCACTTCCGTCGCCTACTCCCAGGTCGGCCTGGTCGACCTCAACGGCGTCGAGGCGCCCGTTGAGGTCGACAGCTACCGCTTGATACTGCTGCCGGGACTGTACGAGGTCTACCCGGGCCTGCCGTCCACCATCACGCTCATGAACGGCACGTCCGCGGTGCTCAACCTGGGGAACCTGTTCATACGGCTCGGCATGGACTACCGCGAGTCGCAGATCCCGCTCGGCTGGCCCGAGGTCACGCCCGAAGGTGAAGCGGCCATCGCGGCGGCGGTCGAGAGTCGCCTCGACGAGTGCATCGAGGACCCGCTCCTCAACGGCTGCCCGTTCGTCTTCCCCAAGGACCCCGACCGAAAGGTCGCTCTGGCCCCGGGTGCGAACTGGGAGGTCACCGAGTACCCGCAGATGGCGGCGCTGGACTGGAGTTTCGAGGTCGCCCTCGGCTTCAAGCTCACCACGCTCGTGCCGGGCGCGGCCGAGGCGGCCGTGATCGTCACCGAGGACGGGCGCGAACGCGAGACCGTGGTGAGCTGCCCGATCTGGGTCGACAACCTCTACGCGCAGTTCGACTTCGACGGCGGCCTGGACATCGACGCCGAAGGCGACGAGCACTGCCGGGCGCTCACCGAAGTGGCCTGAGACCCGCTGGGGTCATTCGCTGTGGATGACGCAGTCGCAGTCGATCCAGGCGCGCGCGTCGGCCTGGTCGGTGTGCGTGATGGAGTAGATGCCGCGGCTCTCCGACGCCCACAGGGACGCAGGGCTCGCGGGCACTTCGGCCTCGACCAGGGGCTGAGCCGGTTCGCTCGCCTCGATCGGGGCGGTCTCCAGTTGCTGGGCCATCGCAGTCATCGCTCCTTCGTTCATCGAGCTAAACGCAGGACCCGCTCACATGGTTCCGGGTTGGAGAGCAGTCTCACAGCGCGCTCGCATCGACCAGCGTAGCGCTCCCGTGCGACACCCGTATAACGGATTTGTGTCATCGCGTCGACGCGAACGCAGGTCAGACGGGGTCGGGGCCCCATCGGTGTGATCCTCCAGCCAGGACTCTTCGGTCACATCCGACAATTCGACGCCCACTGCGTCGCCCATCCGACAGTCCCCGATTCATCCGCCCGGGGGAATACCCCGACCGCGCGCTCGGTTGAGGCGGGTGCAAGGAGGGAAACCATGAAGCAAGGCATTCACCCGAAGTACGACTACGTGGTCTTCCGCGACCGGGGGGCGGATTTCTCGTTCCTGACCCGGTCCACGGCCACGTCGGCTGAGACCGTGGAGTGGGAGGACGGGCGCGCCTATCCGGTGATCGACGTGCAGATCTCTTCGGCCTCGCACCCGTTCTGGACCGGGAAGAGCCGCGTCCTGGACGACGAAGGCCGCGTCGCCAAGTTCTACAAGAAGTACGGCAAGGACCCCAAGCAGGAGTCCTAGTCGTCGCGTCTTCACGACGCTGAGGGGCCTCCCGGCACCGGAGGCCCCTTTTTCGTGCCCCTGATCAGCCGCCCGAGGAGTCGATCTCGGCGCCCACCGGCACCGCCAGGTCGTCCCGGTCGTCCAGCCACCCGTCGGGCAGCGTGACCTTCCCCGGGCTGTTCGTGCGCCCGCGCGGCTTCCCGATCGTCGACTCCGGGAACGGCGCGTCCGCTTCGAGCTTGCCCAGCAGGTCCTCCAGCTCGTTGAGCGAGGACACCATCGCCAGAGCGCGTCGCAGCTCGCCGCCCACCGGGAACCCCTTGAGATACCACGACACGTGCTTGCGGAACTCCCGGCAGCCGTGCTCCTCGGCGTCGATGTTGCGCCGCGCCTCATAGGACTGCGCGCCCGCGATCCACTCCACCAGCAGCGTGGCGTGCCGGTGCATGACCCGCGCGACCTCCCCGAGCGCGGGCATCGAACGCTCCGCGCGCCCCGTGAACGCCGCCTCCAGGTCCCCGAACAGCCACGGCCGACCCAGGCACCCCCGGCCGACCACGACGCCGTCGCAGCCGGTCTCGGCGGCCATCCGCAGCGCGTCGTCGGCCTCCCACACGTCCCCGTTGCCGAGCACCGGGACCTCCAGGTGCTCCTTGAGGTTCGCGATCGCCTCCCAGTCGGCGGTCCCCGAATACCGCTCGGCCGCGGTGCGGCCGTGCAGGGCCACCCACGCGACCCCCGCGTCCTCGGCGATCCGGCCCGCCTCCAGGTAGGTGAGGTGGTCGTCGTCGATGCCCTTGCGCATCTTCACCGTCACCGGGATCCCGCCGACCTTCGCCGTCTCCACGGCCGCCGTCACGATCTCCCGGAACAGCCGCCGCTTCCACGGCAGCGCCGACCCGCCGCCCCGCCGCGTCACCTTCGGCACCGGGCACCCGAAATTCAAGTCGACGTGGTCGGCCAGGTCCTCGTCCACGACCATCTGGACGGCCTTGCGCATCCCGGCCGGGTCCACCCCGTACAACTGGAGGCTGCGCGTCTCCTCGTCGGCGTCGAACTCGATGAGCCGCATGGTCTTCGGATTGCGCGCCGTCAGCGCCACGGTGGTGATCATCTCGCACACGTAGATCCCGGCTCCCTGCTCGCGGCAGAGCTTGCGGAACGGCAGGTTCGTAATCCCGGCCATCGGGGCCAGGACGACGGGCGGGGACACGGGCTTCCCCGCGAGCGAGAGCGTTGCGGTCACCGCTCGATTATCCCCGCACCGCCGAGCTGCGCCAAAGCCCGCACCGGGTGACCCCGGCCGCGCCACACGACGAAGCGGCCCGGCAGTCGCCGGGCCGCTTCGTCTTCACGTCTTCGTCAGTCCAGGTCCACGGTCACCGAGGCGCCCCAGGGCTTCCCCGCGACCGTGTAAGCGCCGCTGTAGGTGAACCCGTCGCCGCCGACCGTGGCCCCGCCCGGAGTCGAGGCCTGACCGTCCAGGTACGCGTGCAGCTGCTGCCCCTCGAAGTCCGAGACCAGGACGACCGCCGCCTGCCCGGTGTAGCCCTTCACGTCGAGCGCGGGCGTCTCCGAGGCGCACAGCGGGTCGACCAGCCGCGAGTCCGCGAGCTCCTTGGTCACCGCGCCGCCCGAGACCCAGCTGATCGTGGCCTCGCCGCGGCTCGTGGCGATGAACGCGCCGCTCTGCGCGCCCACGACCAGGCACGTCGGGTTCGCGCCGACCGGGGTCGCCGAGGTCTCCTGCAAGGCCGCGTCCAGCTCGTGCACCACGCCGTCGCGCGTGGCGACCGCCGAAGCGCCCTCGGTCGCGGCCACGTCGGCCACGCCGCCCTCGACGTCGACCGCGTCGCCCGCGACCGCGTCGAGCTGGAACTGGGTCCCGTCGTAGTGCTGCGCGGCCAGGCCTTCGAGCGTCGAGGCCAGGTCCACGACCGCGACCTGGCTCGCGCTCAGGTCGCCCACGATCGCGTAACCGGCGGTCGCGACCGTGTCGCGGTGCGCGTCGCCGTCGATCTTGCCGCGGCCCAGCGAGAGCGAACCGCCCGAGTTCGACCACGCGTCGACCGAGGTCGGAGCGGTGAACGGCAGTTCGACCGAGCCGACCACGGCGGCACTGGCGAAGTGCCCGGGGTTCGGCAGGCCGGGGTAGGACTCCGACCAGCTCGACTGGTACGAGCCGCTCTTGTCGCCCAGCGCGATCAAGGTCAGCGCGCCGGTCTGGGTGTCGGCGTTCCACGTGGTCACGAGCGCGAGCTCGTTCCCGTCGGTGAGCGCCACGTCGGTGGGCACCTGGCCCGCGGGGAGCTGGACGCAGGTCCCGCCCTGGGCGCCGCTGATGCCCGCGGTGGCGATGATGCCCGAGGAGAACGCGATCACCGAGTGCGCGTTGATCTCCGCGCTCTGCTCGGGCCGCGCCAGCGCCACCGGCTTGCCGAGGTCCCCGCCGAGTCCGGCGAGGCATTCGGCGGTGGTGCCCTCTTGGAGTTCGAGTTCGGGAGCGCCATCCTCGGAGAACTTGCCGCCCGCGCGGGGGGCGAGGCCGATGAGCTCGTCGGTGGACTCGACGGCGGTCACGTGGTCGACGCCGGTCAGGCCCGACTCGTCGGTGAGGTAGCCCAGTTGGCCCTGCACACTGCGGTCGGCGTCGCCCAGCAGCGGCTCGGAGGCGAGCGCGTCGCCTTCGGCCGCGGGGAGCTCGTCGGTGCCGCTGCCGCCGCCGGCCTCGCCATAGCGCCACGAGAACCATTCGGCGGTGCCGACGGCGCCCGCGAGCTGGACGTACCGCTCGGAGGTCAGGCTCGAGTCCTCCGTCTTGGGAGCGTCTTCAGTGGCCTTGTCGTCGCCGCCCTTCTCGGACGGCTCGCTCGGCGGGGCGGCCCCCAGCATGAGCACGATGCCGATGATCAGGCCGAGCGTGATGAGCCCGCCGATGCCGTAGATCGCGTAGCGGACGCCGACGTGCGTGGGCGGGGCCACGCGGGTCTCGCGCGGGTCGGTCGAGGCCGGGGCCTCGGGCGCGGCGCTCTCCTCGGGGCGGCGCTGCGCGGGGACGGCCTCGACCGCCTCGGTGGCGACGGCCGACTCCTGGCGCTCGCCGAACGGGTGGTCCCCATAGGACTGTTGCGGTTCGGGCGGCGCGGGCTGGAACTGCGACTCCGGCGGGAACTGCGCGGCCGGCTGCTCGGCGAAAGCCGGCGCGGGCTGCTGCGGCTCGGGGGTCGCGAACGGCTGGAACGACTGCTCGGCCTGGTACTGCTCGCGGGCCTGCTGGGCCTCGGCCTGCAACCGGTCGGCCTGGTACGGGTCGGACTGGTAGAGGTCCTGGCCGCCCGAGTCGCCGCGGTACTGGCTGTGGCCGTAGACGTCGGCCTCGTAGGGGTCGGAGCGCAGCTCGGGGAACTCCAGGCCGCCTTCGGCGGGAGCGCCCTGCTCGGGCGCGGCGGGCGCGGCGTCGCCGGGGGTTCCGGGGCCCTGCGCGGGCCAGGTGCTGCCGCCGCCTGCCAGGCCCCAGCCGGTCTGCGACTGCTGGTGCATCCAGTCCTGGCTCGATTTCGGCGGCCAGTCGGGCACCTCGCCCCATTCGCCTTGCGCCCCTTGGTCCTGCGGAGGAGGCCCTTGGGGGGTGTGGCCCTGCGGCGCGGGCTCGGCGGTCGGGGGATCGGGGAAGGCCTGGGGTCCGGCCTGGCGCGGATCGCTCTGGCGGGGGACCTCCGGGACGCCGCCGAGGTCGGCGGCCCACTCGTCCCGACGCGCCTCGGCGTCGAGCTCCTCGTACGGGTCGCCGCCGCTCTGCGCCGGCTCGCCGTAGAGGGCGGGTCCGGGGCGCTGGTACTGGTCGGACGCCGAGTCGTCTTCCGGAGCGGCGGAAGGCATGTGACCCACTCCGCGCGCGGTGATGCGAGGCGGATTGGTGGGTGTGGCCGCGGGTTCGCTGGTGGGAGGCCAGGAGGGCGGCTGCTCGGGCGATGGGTCCGGCATGATAGGCGACTCTAGCGGATCGGGGCGCGGGGTCGTGAGGCGTGGTCGGGAAAGGTGCTGACGGCCATCATGGTACGGCGGCCCCGCCACCTGGGTTTCGGTCCATGCCGGACGATCCGCGAGTGCCCTCGCGCGACCCCGGACGGTCGCGGAGTGTCCACCGCCACGCCACCCGAACGGGTGACCTCGGCGCTCGCAGCCCCGATTCCTGTCACACCCGACCGGAATCATCGACCCTGCTCCTTCCTTTCCCCTTGGGTGGGTGGGGGCTAGGGATGGCACTCCCCACCCGCCCACCCATCGCTCTGCGTCGGCGCGCGAAACCGCCGTCCCTACCCGCCCGCTCACACCGGCGGCGTCCGCGAACGGAGTGTCACACCGACCGGGCAGAATGGGGGTCGCAGTGGGAAGAGGTGAACAGTGGCGGGGCGAATCCGAGATGCCGACATCCAGCTCGTGCGCGAGCGGGTGGACATCGCCGACGTCATCGGCGAGCGCGTCACCCTGCGCAACGCCGGAGGCGGGAACCTCAAGGGCCTCTGCCCCTTCCACGACGAGCGCTCGCCGAGCTTCAACGTCACCCCCGCCCGCGGCGTCTACCACTGCTTCGGCTGCGGAGTCGGCGGCGACGCCATCACCTTCCTCACCGAGCTCGACGGGCTCACGTTCGTCGAGGCGGTCGAGCGCCTCGCCGGTCGCGCGGGCCTCAAACTGACCTATGAGGACGTCGACGGCCGCCCCCAGCGGGGCCCGTCGGGCCAGCCGGGCCTCAAGCAGCGCCTCCTCGACGCCCACACCGCGGCCGCCGAGTTCTACACCGGCAAGCTCCTCTCGCCCGAGGCGATCACGGCCCGCCAGTTCCTCACCGCCCGCGGCTTCGACCGCGACGCGGCCGCCACCTTCGGCTGCGGCTACGCGCCCGACTCGTGGGACGCCCTCGCGAAGCACTTGCGGGCCAAGGGCTTCACCGCCGAGGAGCTCACCACCGCAGGGCTCGCCAAGCCCTCGCGCACCGGAAACCTCATCGACCGGTTCCGCCGCCGCCTGCTGTGGCCGATCCGCGACTCGTCCGGCTCGGTCATCGGCTTCGGGGCGCGCAAGCTCTTCGACGACGACCAGGGCCCCAAGTACCTGAACACCCCCGAGACCCCCCTGTACAAGAAGTCGCAGGTGCTCTACGGGATCGACCTGGCCCGCAAGGACATCGCCAAGACCGGCCGCGTCGTGATCGTGGAGGGCTACACCGACGTCATGGCCTGCCACCTCGCGGGCGTGCCGATGGCCGTCGCCACCTGCGGCACCGCGTTCGGGCCCGAGCACATCCGCATCCTGCGGCGGTTCCTGTTCGACTCCGAGACCGCCGACGGGCGGATCATCTTCACGTTCGACGGCGACGAGGCGGGCCAGCGGGCCGCGCTCAAGGCCTTCGACGAGGAGCAGCGGTTCGTCTCCCAGACCTACATCGCGGTCACGCCCGGCGGCCAGGACCCGTGCGAGCTGCGGCAGCACTCCGGCGACGCGGCCGTGCGCGAGCTCATCGAGCGGCACACCCCGCTCGTGCAGTTCGCGCTCGAACGCGCGATCGCCAAGCACGACTTGGACACCGCCGAGGGCCGCCTGCACGCCACCCGCGCGATCGCGCCGCTGCTGGCGCGCGTCAAGGACCGCGGCCTGGTCGAGGAGTACCTCGGCGTGTACGCCGGTCGCCTGGGCAAGGACAAGGCCGAGCTGCGCCGCGCCGTGCAGGGCGCGGCCTCCGGCCAGCAGCCCGAGGTCCCCGCCGGGCCCCGCCGCGAGCCGCGCGCCGACACCACCCAGCTGCGGGCCCAGCGCGAGGTCCTCAAGGTCGTGCTCCAGCAGCCGCAGGTCGCCGGGCCCTACTTCGACGCGGTCGACGCCACCCCGTACACCGACCCGAACTACCGCGCGGTGCGCGAAGCGGTGGCCGCCGCGGGCGGCGCGGCCCGAGCCGCGGCCGGCCCCAACTGGATCGCCGCCGTCCAGTCCGCCTGCACCGAGATCGCCGCGAGCGCCCTGGTCAGCGAACTCGCCGTAGAGGAACTGCGCCTCGCGGGCGAACCCGACGCCCTCTACGTCCGCACGATCCTCGCCCGAATCCAACGCCCCGCAGTCGAAACCGAGGTCGCCGACCTCAAACACCGCCTCCAACGCATCAACCCCAGCACCGACAAAGACGAATACATGCGCCTCTTCGGCCAACTCCTCAGCCTCGAACAACACATAAGATCCCTAAGAGACCAAGCCGCCAACGCCTTCGAGTGATCCGCTGGTTCAAGGGTGGCGACTTTCCGGTGCGATGAAACCGGCGAGTCTGCACTCGATCGCCAAGGATTTCGGTGCCTCATTGAGGCATGACTCGATTCTCGGTGGACGTAGACGATGAAACGCTGGCCGATGCACAGCGTGAGCTGGGAACCCGCTCGAAGGCGGCGACCGTGAACGAGGCGCTGCGCCTCGCCGCGGACCGGGCGAAGGTTCGCGAAGCGATCGCGGCCCTCGACTCGGTCCAGCTGGACCTTTCCGGAAGCGAACGCTCCTTCCTCCTCAACGGCGGCAGAGACCTCGGCGGCCTGGCCGAGCGCGCTCGCCAGGAGGCCGCGAACGACGGAGCGTCCTGATGGCGCATTGCCACGACCGCCGAACTCGGCGGTGCGACGGTCCTCCACTACGACTCCGACTACGACCGCATCGCCGAGGTCACCGGCCAACCAACCGAATGGGCCGCCCCGCGCGGCAGCCTTTGACCGAACTGAGGAGCCACGCATGACCTACCCGTTCGCCTCGAAACTTCGCGAAGAGCTCATGGCGCGCGGCCTGGAGCAGGGCCGGGCGGAAGGCCGGGCCAAAGGACTAGGCGAGGCCGTGGTGCGGTTCCTCTCGGTTCGCGGCGTGACGCTCTCTTCCGACGAGCGTGCCCGTATCGAGGACTGCGTCGATGTCGTGCAGCTTGAGACCTGGCTTCACCGGGCGGCTACCGCAAGGACCGCCTCTGACGTTTTCGAGGTGCCCGAGGACTAACTGCCGTCGACCAGCAACGAGAAACCGCCCGCAGCTCGTGCTGCGGGCGGTTTCTTGGTTTGGGTGTCAGACCTTGGCGGGGGTCGGGTTTCTGAGGGGTTCTCCGTGGGCGTGGAGTTCGGTGAGGGCTTCTCGCCAGGATTGGATGAGGCCTGTGGCGTGGTAGGGGATGTTCTTTTCGGCGCAGAACTGCTCGACGATGGGCTGGGCGCGGTTGAGGTTGACCGAGGGCATCGCCGGGAAGAGGTGGTGCTCGATCTGGTAGTTGAGGCCGCCGAGGGCGAAGTTGGTGAACCAGCCGCCCTTGACGTTCCGCGAGGTCAGGACCTGCTTGCGCAGGAAGTCCAGCTCGGTGTCGCCGACGAGGGTGGGCATGCCCTTGTGGTTGGGGGCGAAGACCGAGCCCATGTACAGGCCCCACACGGCCTTGTGGACCAGGAGGAACACGATCGCCTTGCCGGGGGAGAGCACGATGAACAGGGCGGCGAGGTAGGCGGCCCAGTGGACGGCCAGGAACAGGGCCTCCATGCCGCGGTTCTTCAGGCCCGGCTTGAGCACCGACTTGATGCCCGAGACGTTGAGGTTGAGGCCCTCGAGGGTGAGGATCGGGAAGAACAGCTGCGCCTGGTACTTGCCGAACCAGGTGGCGATGCCCTGCGCGAAGCCGGCCTGGCGCTTGGACCACACGAACAGGCCCGGCGCGACGTCGGGGTCGAGCTCCTCGTGGTTGGGGTTGGCGTGGTGGCGGTTGTGCTTGTCGTTCCACCAGCCGTAGCCCATGCCGTTGGAGAGGTTCCCGGTGAACCAACCGAGGCGCTCGGACGTGGCGCGGCTGCGGATCACCTGGCGGTGCGCCAGGTCGTGGCCGAGGAACGCGATCTGGGCGCTCATCAGGGCCATGAACACGGCCGTGAGCATCTGGAGCCACGAGTCGCCGATGAAGGCGAACGCGACCCAGCCGCCGACGAACGCGGCCGTGGTGAGCGCGAACCGGATCACGTAGTAGACCGGGCGCCGGTTCATCAGGCCCGCCTGGTTGATGCGGCGACTGAGCTGGGCGAAGTCGCTGCCCGTCTTCTTCTCTTCTGCTTCGGGCAGGGATTCCGCGAGGAGCGTCATGCGTCAATCCGATCGTTCGGCGTCCTGTGTCTGGAGACAAGACTCGTCGCTCGGGCCGCGTTTGTCGCTACTGCTGACCCGCCTTCAGGGGTAGTGCTTGCCCTACCTTTTTTATGAAGGATTCGCTTCAATATCGTTGGACTGTTGTCGGTGGCGGTGTCTAGTGTTGCCCCATGCCTAACGACAACGAGATCCTGGTTCGCGCGAGCGACCTGCGGAAAAGCTACGGTGAGCACCAAGCCGTCCGCGGCGTCGAGTTCGAGATCCGACGCGGCGAGGCCTTCGGCTTCCTCGGCGCGAACGGCGCCGGGAAGTCCACCACCATGCGGATGATCGGCTGTGTGTCCGAGCCCACAGAAGGCTCGCTGGAGGTCTTCGGCCGCGACCCCCGCACCGAGGGCGCCGAGATCCGCGCGCGCCTGGGCGTGGTCCCCCAGGACAACACCCTGGACGGGATGCTCACGGTGTTCGAGAACCTCGTCGTCTACGCCGGCTACTTCGGCATCAAGAAGAAGGCCGCCCGCGCCAAGGCCGCCGAGCTCCTCGACTTCGTGCAGCTCACCGCCCGCTCCAAAGACCAGGTCAACGAGCTCTCCGGTGGCATGCAGCGGCGCCTCGCGATCGCCCGCTCCCTCATCAACGACCCCGAGCTGGTCATCCTCGACGAGCCCACCACCGGCCTCGACCCCCAGGCGAGGCACCTGGTGTGGGAGCGGCTCTTCCAGCTCAAGCACCGCGGCGTCTCGATCCTGCTCACCACCCACTACATGGACGAGGCCGAGCAGCTGTGCGACCGGCTCGTGGTCATGGACGAGGGCCGCATCATCGCCTCCGGCTCCCCCCGCGAGCTCATCGACACCCACGTCACCAAGGAGGTCGTGGAGCTCCGCTTCGGCGCGGCCCACACCGCCGAGCTGGCCGAGAAGGCCCTGACCCTCGACGGGGTCGGCGCCCAGATCGAGCCGCTGCCCGACAAGATCCTGGTCTACACCGACGACGCCGACGACACCGCCGCCGCGCTCGAAGCGCGCGACATCGTCCCCACCTCCACCCTGGCCCGCCGCGCCACCCTCGAAGACGTGTTCCTGCGCCTGACCGGCCGCGCCCTCGTGGAGGACGAAGCGTGACCGCCCTGACCGAAGCGCCCCCGGCCGCCGAGGTGGTCGACCGCACCGCCCCGGGCATCCTCGTCGGGGCCTGGCGCGCCTTCACCCTCCAGCTCGCCCTCTACCGCCACGTCTGGCACGGCACCGTGTTCACCTCGGTGCTGCTGCCGATCCTCTACATGGTCTCGGTCGGCATCGGGGTCGGCTCCTACATCGACCCCGCCGCGGTCGGCGGCCTCACCTACGCCGAGTTCATCGCCCCCGGCCTGATCTGCTCGGTCGCGGTCATGATGCTCGGCAACGACATGGTCTTCCCGGTGTTCGGCGGCTACGCCGAATGGGGCGGCCACTACCTCGCCCAGCGAGCGACCCCGCTCAGACCGGTCGACATCCTCAACGGACACCTCGCCTACGCGGTGATCTTCCGGCCCTTCACCAACTGCACCATCGTGGCGATCGTCCTGGGCCTGTTCGGGGTCTACGCGTCCTGGTGGGCCGCGTTCGCGGTGATCGCGGCCGCCCTCGTGGCCGCCTCGCTCGCGCCCTGGCTCCACTTCTGGGCCTCCAGCATCAAGAACGACGCGAACCTCAACATGATCTTCCGCTTCGCGGTCATGCCGATCTCGCTGTTCTCAGGGGTCTTCTTCCCGGCCGACCAGATGCCGGTGTTCCTCCAGCCGCTGGTGTGGCTCTCGCCCCTGTGGCACGGCACCGAACTCGCCCGATCAGCCACCGCCGACGTCGCCCCCGCGCTCTGGCCGGTCGCGCACATCGCCTACCTGGCGCTGCTCGCCGTCGTCGGCTGGTTCGTGGCCCGCCGCGTGGCCGAGCGCCGCCTGAACTTCTAGGAGACCCGCGTGTCTGTCATCGCCTACGGCGCCGCCCGCGCCTCCCTGCGGTCCTCCGGGGCCCTGCTCAACCGCAACTGGACGGCCATGCGCCGCGCCTGGATCCTGGTCGCCTCCGGGGCGCTCGAATCCGTGCTCTTCCTGTTCGCCTTCGGATTCGGGGTCGGCGCGCTCGTCGGCGACCTCACCCTCCCCGACGGGTCGGTCGTGTCCTACACCGCCTACGTCGCCCCCGCGATCCTCGCCAACGCCGCCATGATGGGCGTGCTCACCGAGACCTCCATCAACGTCTTCGCCAAGTTCAAGTGGATGAAGGTCTACGACGGCATCCTCAACACCCCGCTGCGGCCCTGGGACGTGGCCCTCGGCGAGGTCTGGTGGGCGCTCATCCGCGGCGGCACCTACATCGGCGCGTTCGTGATCGTCATGGCCTGCTTCGGCCTGTTCGACTCCTGGTGGGCCGTGCTCGCCGTGCCCGCGTGCGTGTTCATCTCGCTCGCGTTCGCCGGCATCGGGCTCACCCTCGCCACGTTCTTCCGCGACTGGCCCGACTTCGACTGGATGATGGCCGTCGTGTTCGTCATGTTCCTCTTCGGCGGCACCTTCACCCCCGTCGAGGCCTACCCCGCGTTCGCGCAGCCGATCGTGTACGTCATGCCGCTCTACCACGGCATCGAACTCATCCGCGGCATCAGCCTGGGCAACCTGGGCCCCATCATGCTCGTCCACATCGCCTACCTCCTCGCACTCTGCGTGGCGGGCATGTGGATCGCGCAGCGCCGGTTGGCGAAGGCCTTGTACAAATAGGCGAAGGTCAAGCAGCAGGGCCGCGCTCGGGATGCCGAGCGCGGCCCCACTTGTGTGAAGAAATTCTTCAAATCGGACCTTCCGTGTGAAAGAAATCTCCGATATCGTCCCTTCTACGCATGAAGGCCAGCGCTCCTCACCCCAGCGCGACCACGATTCGCTTTAGGAGGTTCCTCATGCGCCCATCGCAACCCAGGTTCCACATCCCCGGCACCCGGCGCGCACGCCGCCTCATCGTCCTCGTATCCGTCTTCGTCCTGGCCGTCGCGGGGGCCTCGGTCCCCGCGCTCATCTCCAACGCCGACGACTTCTCGGCCCAGGCCATCAGCCACAAGAGCCCGTTCAACTGCAACAAGACCTTCTACGCCAACAACTGGATCGGCACCCCGGCCCACAACCCGGCCAACTCGGTCGACTGGCAGACCTACGGGTCCGACGCCATCAACGGCGAGAACGTCCGCGCCACCGCCGGCGGCACCGCCACCTTCTACAACGAAGGCAGCACCAGCTACGGCAAGTGGGTCCAGATCGTCCACTCCGACGGCACCCGCACCCGCTACGCCCACCTCGCGACCATGGTCGGCGCGGTTGGCACCTCGCGATCGGTCTCCCAGGGCACCATCATCGGCACCGTCGGCTCCACCGGCGGCTCCAGCGCCCCCCACCTCCACTACGAGCAGCGCA
Source organism: Glycomyces sp. NPDC046736 (assembly GCF_040645615.1). NCBI lineage: Bacteria > Bacillati > Actinomycetota > Actinomycetes > Glycomycetales > Glycomycetaceae > Glycomyces > Glycomyces sp. NPDC046736. The sequence continues at coordinate 32,261 of NZ_JBEYYO010000029.1, forward strand.
ACTCCTCCGGCACCGTGGTCAGCCCGGTGATCGAGGGCATCTCCGTCCCGCGGGGCACCAAGAAGGCCATCACCTCCTCCAACGCGTGCAGCGGCGGCGGCAACCCGTACACCGCGGCCGAGGTCTGCGGCTCGGGCTACAGCCAGATCAACCACCACGCGCTCGGATCGGTGGGCGCGGTGTTCCTGTTCTACAACAGCTCCAACGGATACAACTGCGTCGTCACGCTCAAGTACACGAGCGTGGGGTCCCCGAGCGCCGTCTCCACCACCTTGCAAGTGGAGGGCGGCACCGTCACCAAGGACTCGGGGAACTTCTCCTACTACGCGGGGCCGGTGCGCAAATCCGCCGCGGGCCAATGCGTGAAATGGGGTGGTTCCGTCGGGTCGACGACCTGGACCAGCGGGTGGAGCCACTGCGGCTGACGCCCAGGCTCGCGGATGAACCCGTCCGCGACTGTCGATAGGCTGGGCGCGTGAGAACCCTGCTGCGACTGTGCATGATCGTGGCGCTGGCCTGCGCGCCCGCCCTCGCCCCCTCGGCGGCCCACGCCGCCGAGGGGCCGCGCGTCCTGGTCCTCACGACCGGGAACGGAGCGCAGGACGTGGCCGACTTCGCGGTCGAGCGCCTCCAGATGGAAGGGCGGCGCTGGAACTTCAGCCTCGTCCAAGGCACTCCAGAGGACCTGCTCGACCTGGACGGCTACCAGGTGGTCGCGTTCGTCAACACCGGCCCGGACCTGATGGACGACGCCCAGCGCTCCTCCCTCCAGACCTTCGTCGAAGGCGGCGGCGGGTTCGTGGGCGTGGGCTCGGCGGCCTCCAGCGTCCTGGGCTGGGAGTTCTACGAGAAACTCATCGGCGCCGTCCCGGTGCAGCCGCCCGGGCCCGAGGCCAAGGAGTCGGTGAGCTTCAACGCGGGCTCGCCGATCACCGACGGCCTGGACGAGGACATCGAGCTCACCGAGCCCTGGTACTCCTTCGACCCCGCCCCGGCCGACCCGCGCCAGACCGTGCTCGCCCAGCTCGGCTCGGGCGACCCGGTGGCCTGGCACAGCAACGCGTACAACTCCTTCTACGCCTCCCCTGGGGCCGACGGCGACACGTGGGGCGACCGCGATTTCCTCCAGCTGATCCGCCAGGGGATCTGGTGGGCCGCGGGCGAAGAGGGAGCCCTGGTCCAGAACTCCGCCGACGCGGCCCCGTCGTGGCCCTACACCCTCACCTTCGTGCTGTTCGTGATCGCGGTGGCCGGAGGCGGCTCACTCGCGGTGTGGCGCTTGGACAAGGCCGAGACCGGCCCGGCCGGATCGCACGCATAGCAACGGGCGGGAGGCCGATCGGCCTCCCGCCCTTCGCGTCCTGCGCGGCGCGGTCGTTCCGCGAGGGGAAGTTCCCACGACCCACTCACTCCCCGCCGTCATGTGGCGCGGAGGCCGGTCCGCTCCGTCGCCGAGCCGGACGCGCCTTGCGACAGTAGCGCGAAACCGGTGGCTCAGAGCCGCCCTGTGACGGTGGTGACCACTTCGGCGACCCCGTTCTCGTACGGCAGGTCCTCGTCGGCCGGGTCCTCGTTCGGCCCGCCCGCGCGCTGCTTGAGCGACACCTCGGCGAGCGGGATCGCCAGCAGCGCCGAAGCCGCGTTCTCCTTGGAGCTGGCCGCACGCGAGCGGTCGGACCGGCCTTCGGAGAAGCGGTCGATGAGGGCCCGGAACGCCGACCAGCGCTCGTCGGGGTCGGTGACCAGCCGCGCCTGGGCGTGCACGACCACGCTGCGGTAGTTCATCGAGTGGTGGAACCAGGATTTGGAGAACACGAGGCCGTCCACGATGGTCGCGGTGACGCTCACCGCGAAGCCCTCGCGAGCGCCCATGCCCATGCTCGACCCGGTCGAGCCGTGCAGGTACAGCGTGTCGTCCACGCGCACATGGAAGGTGGGGAGCACGCGCGGCGCGCCGTCGCGGCCGACGAACGCGAAGTCGCAGTGGAGCGCCTCGTCGAGGACCCGGTAGGCCTCGGCCTTCTCGTAGGAGACGCGTTCCTTCGCGCGGTTCGGGGTGGTCCGCTCGGTGGGCGCGAAGTGGTCGGCGGGGCTTTCGATCGTGCTCATCGGAGGGGGCTCCAACTCCATATTTTGTACTGATACAATAATCTGGTTATGTCGGTACAGTATCAGATCACCGGTTCGGCGGCAAACGAGATCGCCGCCAGCGTCGAGTCCGGCGTGCGCTCCGGGCACCTCGCCCCCGGCCGCACCCTGCCCCCCGTCCGCAAACTCGCCGCCGATCTCGGCGTCGCCGCGGGCACCGTCGCCTCCGCCTACCGCCGCCTGCGCGAACGGGGCGTGGTCGAGACCGGCGGCCGCGCCGGCACCTTCATCCGCCAGCGCTCCGCGTTCACCCCCGTCGGCACCCTCACCGTCCCCGACGGCGTCCAGGACCTCGTCTCGGGCGAGCCCGACCCCGAGCTCCTGCCCGACCTCGCCGATCTCAAACCGCGCGTGGAGATCAGCCACGGCAACTACCGCGACGGCGGCCCCTGCCCCGAGCTGCTCGACCTCGCCCGCGACCGCTTCGCCGCCGACGGGGTCCACGGCGAGCTCACCGTCACCTCCGGCGCGCTCGACGCGTTCGAACGCGGCCTGGCAGCCCGGCTCGAACCCGGCGACACCGTCGCGGTCGAGGAGCCCACCTGGTCCAACGGCCGCGACCTGCTGCTCTCGGCCGGATACCAGGTCGTCCCGGTCGCCATCGACGGCGAAGGCCCCGTCCCCGACGACCTCGACGCCGCGCTCGCCGCCGGAGCCCGCGCCTGCATCATCACCGCCAGAGGCCAGAACCCCACGGGCGCAGCGGTGTCGGCCGAACGCGCCGCCGCCCTGCGCGAGGTGATCGCCGTCCACCCGGGCGTGTTCGTGGTCGAAGACGACCACTGGGGCGAGCTCTCGCGGCTCCCGCTCCACTCGGTGGCCGACGCGGCCGAGCACTGGCTCTTCGTGCGCTCCACCTCCAAGCCCTACGGCCCCGACCTGCGCTGCGCCGTGATCGCCGCCGACCCCGACACCAAGGCCCGCCTCCAAGGCCGCATGGCCCTCGGCCACGGCTGGGTCTCCGGCATCCTCCAGCACTTCGTGATCGCGGCCTGGAACGACGACGCCGTCACCGCCCAGGTCGCCCGCGCCGGGCAGATCTACGACGAACGCCAAGGGGCCCTTCGGGACGCGCTCGCCGCCCACGGCATCGAAGTGTGGGGCCGCTCGGGCCTGAACGTGTGGATCCCCGTGGCCGACGAGACCGCCGCCGTGGTTTCCCTCCGCGACGCCGGATACGCCGTGGCCCCCGGCCGCGCGTTCTCCCTCCATGGCGCCCAAGGCATCCGCATCTGCACCTCCCGCCTCGACCCCGCCGCGGCCCCCGCCGTCGCCGAGGCCGTGGCCCGAGCCTCAGGACCGGCCTCGCCACCGGTCTGACCGCCTATGTGAGTCGGTGCCGCCGGTCCGAATCGAGCCGCCATGCGGCGCAACGCGACCAGATCGGAAGCACTCGCTAGGGCATTCGGACCGGCAGCGCCGCCGGTCTGACCGCCCGAACGCCGTGCGCGAGTCAGCACTGACTCGAGTCGAGTCGCCATGCGGCGCAACGCGACCGGATCGGAGGGACTCGCCAAGGATTTCGGACCGGCGCCGCCGGTTCTCGGCCCGTCGCATCCCCATGCGGCGCGACCGGATCGGGCTCCGGCGTTCACACCCGACCTCGGATCGGCAGCGCCGCCGACCCGACCGCAACCGCTACCGCCACAACTCCATACCGGTCCGCCGCCCCGGCGGGCCGGAGCGGACCGCGCCGCACCACCCCGCCCGCGGCCTGCGAGGCCGGACCCACCGATCCGGCCGACAACTCCAGAAAGGACCCTCCAGTGACCGCGACCGCGCTCCCGGACACCGCACTCCTGCAACGCAGGATCCTGCGCACCCTCTTCTGCACCCAGGTCCTCGGCGGACTCGCCGTCGGCATCGGCATCGCCGTGGGCGCGCTCCTCATCGACGACATGACCGGCTCCTCGACCTACGCCGGGCTCGCCCAGAGCCTCTTCGTCGGCGGCTCGGCCCTCGTGGTGATCCCGGCCGTGCGCATCACCGAGAAGTACGGCCGCCGCGGCGGCCTCGCCTTCGGATACGCGTGCGCCGTCCTCGGCACGCTCATCGTGATCGCCGCGATCCACCTCGCCAACCCCGTCGTCGCCGTCATCGGCTACTTCCTGCTCGGCTCGGCCTCCTTCGCCGGGCTCCAGTCCCGCTACGCCGCCGCCGACCTCGCGCCCGCCGCCAAACGCGGCTCCCACCTCGCGATCGTGGTGTGGGCCACCACGATCGGCTCGGTCGCGGGGCCCTCGCTGGCCGCGCTCGCCGAACGCGTGTGGGCCTCCTGGTTCGGCGGCCCCGAATACGTCGGCTCGATGGCCGCGATCGGGCTGCTGTGCCTCGTCACCGCCGCCGTCGTGGGTGCCGGGCTGCGCCCCGACCCGCTCCTGACCGCCCGCGAGATCAGCGGCGAGACCGACGCGCCCCGCCGCTCGATCGCCGACGGCTTCCGCACCGCCAAGACCAACCCGGCCGTGCGCACCGGCGTGATCGCCGCGGCCCTGGGGCACTTCGTGATGGTCGGCGTCATGGCCATGACCGCCCTGCACATCAAGCACGGCATGGCCGACCCCGACCAGGCCCTGAGCGTCGTCGGGATCATCCTCGGCCTGCACATCGGCGCGATGTACGCGTTCGCGCCGGTCATCGGCCGCCTCGTGGACCGCCACGGCGCCCGCCCGGTCCTCATGGGCGGCACCGCGCTCCTGGTCGCCGCGTGCGTGGTCTCCGGCTCCTCGCCCGCCACCGACCAGCTGCGCCTCTCGCTGGGCCTGGTCCTGCTCGGGCTCGGCTGGTCGGCCATGACCGTCGGCTCGGCCGCACTGGTCACCGGCGCGGTCTCCCCGGCCCGCCGCCCGTCCACGCAGGGCTTCTCGGACCTGGTGATGGGCCTGTCCGCGATGGGCGCCGGGATCGCGTCGGGCCCCATCGTCGAATACCTCAGCTACGGCATCCTCTGCGTGTGCTGCGCGGTGGTCGCCCTCGCGGTGTTCCCGTTCCTCATGGGCCGCCTCACCACACCCGCGGAGGAGAACGCCTGACGCGCCGCCTGACCGGCTCGCAGCCCCGCGCCCACGCCGCTCGACCGCGTTGCGCGGCAACGCCTGACCGGTTCGCCGCACGCGCTTGGCGCGTCGTCCGCGTCGTCCGCGTCGTCCGCGTCGTCCGCGTCGTCCGCGTCGTCCGCGTCGTCCGCGTCGTCCGCGTCGTCCGCGTCGTCCGCGTCGTCCGCGT
>NZ_JBEYYO010000030.1:0-36566 GCF_040645615.1 Glycomyces sp. NPDC046736
CGGCAACGAGCTCGGCGGCGGTTCGATCCGTATCCACGACGCCAAGGTCCAGAGCCGTGTCTTCGACGTGCTCGGCCTGACCCACGAGGACGCGCAGGAGAAGTTCGGCTTCCTCCTCGACGGCCTCAAGTACGGCGCCCCGCCGCACGGCGGCATCGCCCTGGGCTGGGACCGCGTCACCGCGATCCTCGCCAAGGCCGACTCGATCCGCGACGTGATCGCCTTCCCCAAGTCCGGCGGCGGCGTCGACCCGCTGACCTCGGCCCCGACCCCGATCACGCCCGAGCAGCGCGCCGAGGCCGGGATCGACTTCGTTCCCGAGGAGGAAGCGGGTACCGACCCCGTAGCGCCTTAGCCCTACGATGTCGTAGTGGGCGGCCTGAGCCTGCGGCTCGGGCCGCCGCTTGTTTCATGTGCCCGGTTGCCCCTCAACCCATTCCGACTGGCAGGTCCGTGGGCGGCGATCGCGGCCCTTGGCTGCCTGATATATGTAACATCCGGCGGATGCGGGAGTAAGAGGAGCGGGTTAGAGGTGCAGAGCGGGACCTTGGTGGCGGGTCGCTATCGATTGGACGAGCGGATCGCCGCCGGCGGCATGGGCGAGGTCTGGAAGGGCACCGACACCCGGCTCGGCCGCACGGTCGCCGTCAAGATCCTCCACGCCGGACTGTCCAACAGCGACAAGTTCCGCACCCGCTTCCAGCTCGAGGCCCGCGCCGTGGCAGGGCTCCAGTCCCCGGGCATCGTGGCGCTCTACGACTACGGCGAGGAGACCGGCGACGACGGCCTCATCTCCTATCTGATCATGGAGCTCGTGCGGGGCCGCTCCCTCGCCGAGATCCTGCGCGACCGCGGTCCGCTCCCGCCCGCCGAGGTCATGCAGATCACGGCCACCGCCGCCGACGCGCTCGAAGTGGCCCACCGCCACGACATCATCCACCGCGACATCAAGCCCGCCAACCTCCTCGTCGACGAGGAGACCGGCACGACCAAGATCGTCGACTTCGGCATCTCGGCCGCCCGCGGCGCCTCCGGCCTCACCGAGACCGGCACCGTCATGGGCACCCTCGCCTACGCTTCGCCCGAGCAGCTCAACGGCGCCGAGCTCACCGGCGCGAGCGACCTCTACTCGCTGGGGATCGTGGCCTACGAGGCCCTGATGGGCCAGCCGCCGTTCGTGTCCGACACGCCTGTGGCGGTCATGAACGGCCACATGACGCAGGCCCCGCCGCCGCTCTCGCGCGACATCCCGCCCGGCATCGCGCAGGTCGTGCTCCAGTCCCTCCAGAAGGACCCGCGCGCCCGCTACGCCTCGGCCGCCGAGATGGCCCGCTCGGCCCGCGAAGGCCGCGTGACCACCGGCAGCATCCCCGGCGCGTCCACCCCGCCCGACGGCCAGACCCAGTACTTCGGCTCGGACGCGACCGCGCTCATCGGCGCCGGAGCCGGCGGCGACACCGCCGCCCAGCCCACCGGCCAGCTCGCCGACGAGGAGCAGAAGAAGAGCGCCGCGCCGTGGATCATCACCTCCGCAGTGGTCGCCGCGCTCATCCTCATCGGCATTCTCATCTGGGCGCCCTGGAACAACCCGGGCGGCGAGATCGAGGACAAGACCACCACCTCAGAGGCCGAGCCGACCACGCCGAGCGAAGCCCCGACGTCCGAAGAGGTCACCACCGAGGAAGAGACCACTCGGGAATGGACGCCAACGACGCAGGAGGAGACCTCGGAGACCCCGAGCGAGTCCCCTTCGGAGAGTGAAACACCCACTGAGCCCGAAACCTCGTCGGATAGTGAGCCCGATCCCTCCACGCCTGACACGGAGCCTGAGCCCACCGACACCGGAACCGAGACCGACCCCGGTGGCGGCGGTGGCAACGACGGTTGAGTCAGGTCCGTCGAAAAACGAACGCCCGCTATCGACCTGGTAACAATCGCGACATGTGAACACCTCGGTACCCCACCGCGTGGCGGCCGTCCCTTAAGCTCGAAATCAGGAAACCAGTTCCCCGAGACCCCAGGAGCAACCCTGATGACCTCCCGCACCGCCACCCGCCTGATCGGCGCGCTCGCCGTCCCCGCGTTGGGCCTCGGCCTCGTCGCCTGTAGCTCCGAGGAGCCCGCCAAGGAGACCACCGGCGGCAACGACGGCAACCAGGCCGCCACGCAGTTGAGCCCCCAGGAGGCCGTCGCGGCCGCCTACCAGGGCCTCGACGAGGATTCGTACAAGATGGACTCCAGTGTGACGGTCGACGGCCTCGACTTCATGGTCATGACCACCGAGGTCGAGGGCGAGAACGCCCGCGCCGTCATGGACATGTCCATGAGCGCCATCCTCGAAGCCTCCGGCGAGGAGATCGACCCGAGCATGGCCGCCCTCTTCGGCGACATGCACACCGAGACCATCCTGGTCGACGGCACCGCGTACTTCCAGTTCAGCGGTGGCATGTTCGACGCCATGACCGAGGAGTACGGCGCCGACGCCTGGTTCACGATGGACATGGGCGCCTCCGACCTCGCCGAGATCTACGAGCAGATCGGCAGCGTCGACCTCGCCTCCCAGACCGAGCTCATGCTCAAGAGCCTGGAGAACGTCGAGAAGACCGGCGACAACACCTTCACCGGCACCCTCAGCGCCGACTCCGAGGCCATGAAGCAGTTCAACGAGGCCTCCGGCGCCACCGCCGCCGAGACGGAGGACATCCAGGTCACGGTCACCCTCGACGAGAACGGCCTCCTGGAGTCCATGGTCATGGCCCTCCCCGAGACCGAAGGCATGACCATGGAGATGACCAGCACCGTGGTCGAGACCGGCGGCGACTACGACATCGCGGCCCCGGCCAGCGACAACCTCCACGACTTCGACTCGTTCCTGGGCGGCTCCGGCTTCTAACCCGAGCTTCCGACCGAACTTCTCACGGCCGCCGCCCCTGTGGGCGGCGGCCGTCGCCGTGTACTCCAGGCCCCGCCTCGACCGCTGATGCGCGATCGGCTCACGCCGATGGCCTACCCTGAAGGCGAGATGGACACACCAGGCCTGTTTGAGATCGCCGGTCCCGCCGAGCCGGAGCGCTCCTCGGGGATCCTCGGCACGGGGACCGCCACCGGCGACGAGCCGCTCGCCGTCCGCATGCGCCCGCGCACCCTGGACGAGCTCGTGGGCCAAGACCACCTTCTCGGCCCCGGCTCCCCGCTGCGCCAGGTGGTCGAGGGCCGCCAGCCGCTCTCGGTGATCCTCTGGGGCCCACCGGGTTCGGGCAAGACCACCATCGCGCACCTGGTGGCCCAGTCCGGCGACCGGCGCTTCCGGGCCATGTCGGCGCTCAACTCCGGCGTCAAGGACGTGCGCGCCGCGATCGACGAGGCCCGCCGGGTGCGTCGCACCGGCGGCCCGCAGACGATCCTGTTCATCGACGAGGTCCACCGCTTCACCAAGACCCAGCAGGACTCGCTGCTCGGCGCGGTCGAGGACCGCACGATCACGCTCTTGGCCGCCACCACCGAGAACCCCTACTTCTCCGTGGTCGCCCCGCTGGTCAGCCGCTGCGTGCTCCTCACGCTCCGCGAACTCGACGCCACCGACATCGGCGAACTGGTCGACCGCGCCGTGGCCGACGAGCGCGGCCTCGACGGCGCGGTCACCCTCGCCCCCGAGGCCCGCGAACACCTCGTCCGCACCGCCGCCGGGGACGCCCGCAAGGCCCTCACCGCGCTCGAAGCCGCCGCCCTCTCCGTGGCCGACGGCGACGAGATCACCGTGGCCGTGGTCGAGGCCGCGATCGACACCGCCGCCGTGCGCTACGACCGCGACGGGGACGGCCACTACGACGTGGCCAGCGCGTTCATCAAGAGCCTGCGCGGCTCCGACGTCGACGCCGCGATGCACTACCTGGCGCGCATGGTCGTGGCGGGGGAGGACCCGCGGTTCATCGCCCGCCGCCTCGTGATCTTCGCGTCCGAGGACGTCGGGATGGCCGATCCGACGGCGCTCCAGACCGCGACCGCCGCCGCCACCGCCGTCGAGCGCATCGGGATGCCCGAGGCCCGGATCAATCTCGCGCAGGCGGTGGCCCATCTGGCCACGGCCCCGAAGTCGAACGCGGTCATCACCGCGATCGACGAGGCCATCGGCGATGTGCGCCAAGGGAAGATCGGCCCGGTCCCGCCGGACCTGCGCGACGCCCACTACAAGGGCGCCGGTTCGCTCGGCCACGGCAAGGCCTATGTCTACCCGCACGACGACCCGAGGGGCGTGGTGCCGCAGCGGTACGCGCCGGACGTGGTCGCCGGGCGCGACTACTACCGCCCGACCCGCCACGGCCGCGAGGCCGAGATCGCCGACCGGTTGGAGAAGCTGCGCCGGATCGTGCGCTCGGGCCGCGAGCAGGGCTCCGATGACGGCTGAGCCGCCGGGTCGTGACAGCGCCGCAAGCCGGCTGGCCTCGTTCCTGGAGGACACCGGGACGCGGATCGAGCGCCTGCGCCTGACGGTGGTCGCGGTCGCGGTCGCGGCGATCGTGCTGGTGGCCGGGATGCTGTGGTTCGGCCACGCGGTCACCGTCGACCCCACCAGGCGCGCCGCCGACGAACTGTCGGTGCCCGGCTGGGCCGCGGTGACGGTCTCGGACGAGACCTACGGGAGCCGCTGGTGCCTGGGGGAGTGCCGGGTCCGGATGCGCACCTGGACTTCGGAGGGCACGGTCGAGGACACGTCCCGCGAGTTCTGGCAGGCGGCGCTCGAAGCCGGTTGGACCGAGGCCGATCCCGACCTGTGCGTCGGGGGCGCGGGCGAAGAGGGCTGCTATGTGCGTGACGAGCTGTACCTCGAACTGTGGGTGGTCCCGGTCGAATGCGACGACCGCTATGAACTGTGCGTCGGTGCGGAGGTCACGGCCGTGGTCGCGTCCCAGGCGGCGCTGCCGCGCCTGGCCGAGGAGCGCCGCGCGTTCGCCGAGGCCGGCTGACGGGTGGTGACTGGACTGTGGAGCGACGCGCCCCGTTGCGCCGGATGTCCGGTCCAGCAAGGTAAGGTCGTTGCTGCGTCGCTCTGACGCGAGCATCGGATCATCTTCAGCCGCACCGGTCGGCCAATGCTTCATCGAGGGGGAAGAGCTGTGCCAGGCGAGACGTTGGCAGTGGAGTTCACGAACGTGGGCCTGTGGGAAGTCGCCCTCCTGATAGTCGCGGTCGCGATCTTCATCGTCTCCCTATGGCTCGCAGCGGGTCTGCTGCGCAAGCTCTCCGGCACGATCACCCGCGTCAACAGCGTGCTCGACAAGGTCGACCACGAGATCGGCCCGATCCTGCGCAACGCGAACGCCACGCTCGACAACGTGAACGCCTCCCTGGTGCAGGTCGAAGGCGAGCTGGAGAAGGTCTCCACGATCACCGCGAACGCCGCGCACGTCTCCTCGAACGTCGCGAACGTGACGAACCTGGTGGTCTCGGCCGTCGGTTCGCCGCTGGTGAAGGCCGCCGCGTTCGGCTTCGGCCTGCGCTCGGCCGTCAAGCGGCGCAATCAGGACGTCGACGAGCAGCAGGTCCGCCGCATGGTCGAGGCCTCCCGCCAGACCAAGCGCGAGGCCAAGCGCGCCGCGAAGGCCCGCCGCAAGGCCGCCAAGTAATCGACTGGCGCCGGTGCGGCGCATCGGCCAGGATCGAGACAGGGAATCCCGTGGTAAAACGAATCATCTGGGTCGGCATCGGCGTGGTCGTCGGCGTCGTGGTCGTCCGCAAGCTCACCAAGGCCGCGGAGTCGGTCACTCCCGGCGGGGTCGCCGAGCGAGTGGGCGAGGCCGGTGCTGGAATGAGGGCGTCGTTCCAGGCGTTCTGGGCGGACGTCTCCGAGGCCAAGCAGGCCAAGGAGGCCGAGCTGTTCGACGCGATCGAGCGCGGCGAGGACATCTCCCCGCTGCTGAGCGACGACGACGATCACGACCTTGAAGACCAGGCCGCGCGCGGCCGGCAGTACTAGACCTTGAAGGAGGTGCCCCATGGAGACCGCTGAGATCCAACGCCGGTTTCTGAAGTTCTTCGAGTCCAATGGCCATACGGTGGTCCCCAGCGCACCGCTGCCGGCGATCGAGGACCCGAACCTGCTGTTCATCAACGCCGGCATGGTCCAGTTCGTGCCGTATTTCCTGGGGCAGGCCAAGCCGCAGTGGGACCGGGCGGCGTCGGTGCAGAAGTGTCTGCGCACCCCTGACATCGACGAGGTCGGCAAGACCTCGCGCCACGGCACGTTCTTCCAGATGAACGGCAACTTCTCCTTCGGGGACTACTTCAAGGAGCAGGCGATCCGCTACGCCTGGGACCTGACGACCGGCTCGGTCGAGTCCGGCGGCCTGGGCCTGGACGGCGACCGCGTGTGGGCCACGGTCTACCTCGACGACGACGAGGCGATCGACATCTGGCACAAGCAGATCGGGCTCCCGCTCGACCGCATCGTGCGCCGCGGCAAGGCCGACAACCTGTGGTCGATGGGCATTCCCGGCCCGTGCGGCCCCTGCTCGGAGCTGTACTACGACCGCGGTCCCGCGTACGGCCCCGAAGGCGGACCCGAGGTCGACGAGGACCGCTACCTGGAGTTCTGGAACCTCGTGTTCATGCAGAACATCCGCGGTGAGGGCTCGGGCAAGGAGGACTACCCGATCCTCGGCGACCTGCCGAAGAAGAACATCGACACCGGCATGGGCCTGGAGCGCATGGCCGCCCTGCTCCAGGGCGTCGACAACATGTACGAGACCGACCAGGTCCGCCCCATCATCGACAAGGCCGCCGAGCTGACCGGGAAGCGCTACGGCCTCTCGACCTCGCAGACCGCCTCGGAGTCCCACCCCGACGACGTGCGCTTCCGCATCATCGCCGACCACGTGCGCTCCAGCCTGATGCTCATCGGCGACGGCGTGGTGCCCTCCAACGAGGGCCGCGGCTACGTGCTGCGCCGCATCATGCGCCGCGCGATCCGCTCGGTGCGCCTCCTCGGCTACGACAAGCCGGCGATGCCCGAGCTCCTGCCGGTCGCCTTGGACCGCATGGCGACGGCCTATCCGGAACTGCGCACCGACTTCGACCGGATCTCCTCCTACGCCTACGGCGAGGAAGAGGCGTTCCTGAAGACCCTCAAGCACGGCACCACGATCCTCGACGTGGCCGTCACCGAGACCAAGACCGAAGGCGGCAAGACCCTCTCCGGCTCCAAGGCGTTCGAGCTGCACGACACGTACGGCTTCCCGATCGACCTGACTCTGGAGATGGCCGAGGAGCAGGGCCTCTCGGTCGACCAGGACGGCTTCCGCCAGCTCATGGCCGAGCAGCGTCGCCGCGCGAAGGCCGACGCGGCCGCCCGCAAGACCGGCCACGCCGACCTGTCGGCGTACTGGCAGCTCCTCCAGGAGCAGGGCCCCACCGACTGGAAGGCCTACGAGACGCTCGAAACCGAGTCCCGCGTGATCGGCCTGCTCTCCGAGGGCCAGTCGATCCCGGTGGCGAAGGCCGGGCAGATCGTGGAGGTCGTGCTCGACCGGACCCCGTTCTACGCCGAGTCCGGCGGCCAGCACGCCGACGCCGGCAAGCTCGTCGGCCCGAGCCTGTTCGCCGAGGTCCTCGACGTGCAGCGCCCGGTCAAGAAGCTCGTGGTCCACAAGGTCCGCGTCCTCGAAGGCGAACTGGTCCTTGACGAGAAGGTCGAGGCCTCGGTCGACCCCGAATGGCGCCTGGGCGCCCGCCAGGCCCACTCGGGGACCCACGTGGTCCACGCGGCCCTGCGCGAGGTGCTCGGCCCCTCGGCGCTCCAGTCCGGTTCGTTCAACCGGCCCGGCTACCTGCGCCTGGACTTCTCGTGGCGTTCCAAGCTGTCCGATGAGTCCCGCAGCGAGATCGAAGAGGTCGCCAACCGAGCCGTGCGCGACGACCTCCCGGTCGCCGTCAAGCACATGACGCTGCCCGAGGCCAAGGAGTTCGGCGCGATCGCGCTGTTCGGCGAGACCTACGACGAGACCGTGCGCGTGGTCGAGATCGGCGGCCCCTGGTCGCGCGAGCTCTGCGGCGGCACGCACGTGTCGCACTCGGCCCAGATCGGCCCGCTCGTCCTCACCGGCGAGTCCTCGGTCGGCTCGGGCCAGCGCCGCGTCGAGGCCGCGACCGGCATGGAGGCCTACCGCTACCTCGCCCGTGAGCGGGACCTCGTCTCGCAGATCGCCGACGAGATCGGCGCGCAGCGCGGCGACGTGCTCGAACGCGTGAGGGCGATCCTCCAGCGCTCCAAGGACGCCGAACGCGAGCTCGCGACCCTCCAGGCCAAGGCCGTCTCCGGCCGTGCCGTGGAGTTCGCGAACAACGCGAAGCAGGTCGGGGCCGTCAAGGTCGCGGCCGTGCAGGCCCCCGAAGGCACCAAGGGCGGCGACGTCCGCAACCTCGCCACCCAGATCCGCGGGCACCTGAGCGATGCCGAACCGGGCGTGGCCGCGGTGGTCGCCACCGCGGGCGGCAAGGCCAGCATCGTGGTCGCGGTCAACGCGGCCGCGAAGGCCCAGCACGTCTCGGCGCAGGCGCTGGTCAAGGCCGCGCTGTCGGGCAAGGGCGGCGGCAACGACGAGATCGCCCAGGGCGGCGGCGTCCCCGCCGACCAGGCCCCGCAGCTGCTCGACGCGGTCGTGGCCGCGATCGCCGCGTAGATGGAAGACGCAACGCCCGGCCCCGCGCCCACCCCTGAGTGGACGCGGGGCCGTCGTCTCGGCATCGACCTCGGCAAGGCCCGCATCGGGGTCGCGGTGTGCGATCCGGACGGTCTCCTGGCGACTCCGGTCGCGACGGTACGTCGCGACATGCGGACCTCTGGTCAGGACATTCCCTCCGATATTCGCGAAATCGCCGAAACGGCGCGCGAATACGACGTGGTCGAGATCGTCGTCGGTCTACCCGTTACTCTTTCGGGTGAGGAGGGGCCTGCGGCAGCGCACACCCGAGCTTGGGTGCAGCGGTTCGCAGACCACGTCTCACCCGTTCCGGTGACCCTGACCGACGAGCGCATGACCACGGCCGTAGCCACCCGCAGACTCAATGAGAGCGGCGTGAAAGGCGGCCGGAAGCGCTCCATCGTCGATCAGGCGGCGGCGGTGGAGATCCTCCAGCAATGGTTGGACCGGCGGCGGAGGTAGAGAACAGGATGCTCGGCGATTTCAGGACCGAGGACGAGCGCGACGCGGCGCCCAGGCGCCACCGCCGCAAGGACTCCGGCCGATCCCTGATCGCGATGACCCTGGTCGTGGCCCTGTTCGGCGTCCTGGGCGTGGGCGGCTGGTGGGCCTACAACAACATCGTCAAGGACTACCTGACCGCCGAGGACTACACCGGCGACGGCAACGGCAACCAGGTCATCATCTCCATCCAGTCCGGCTGGTTCGTCTCCGACATCGCCAACCACCTCGAATCCGAGGGCGTGGTGGCCTCCGCGAAGGCCTTCGTCAAGGCCTCCGAAGAGGACGGCGACTCCGGCACCAAGATCCAGGCCGGTTCCTACGCCATGGAAGAGGAGATGTCGGCCGCCTCGGCGCTCGCGTTCCTCATCGACCCGGCGAACCTGACGCTCGACCACGTCGTGATCCCCGAAGGCAAGCGCTCCTTCGAGATCTACGAGATCCTCTCGGCCTACACCGGCGTCCCGATCGCCGATTTCGAGGCCGCCGCGCAGGACCCCGAAGCGCTCGGCGTCGACCCGCTCTGGTTCGAGGGCTTCTCCGAACGGCAGGTCAAGTCCGTCGAGGGCTTCCTGTTCCCGTCCGCGTACGAGTTCGACGAGACCATGACCGCCGCTCAGATGCTGTCGGCGATGATCGAGCGATTCAACCAGAAGATCGAGGAGATCGGCTTCCTCGACGACATCAAGAACATCACCGACCCGTTCCCCGACTTCGACCCCAGCGCGCTCTCCATGCCCGACCAGGACTACTCGCCGCCCAGCAACGGCGAGTACCGGGTCTACCCGTGGATGGCCCTTCAGGTCGCCTCGATCGTCCAGTCCGAATCCGGTATCGCCGAGGACGACGCCAAGATCGCCCAGACCATGTACAACCGGGTCAACTTCGACTGGATCATGGGAGGCGAGATCCGGTGCAACTGCTTCCACAGCGAGGCCATCTGGAACTACGGCCGCCTGCTCAACGGCGAAGAGGCCATCACCTCAGGCGAGAACATCGACTGGGAGACGCTCATGCAGGACGGCGAGAACCCGTGGGCGCCCAACGCGAAGGAGAACGCCGGATACCTGCCCAGCGCCATCTCCAACCCCGGCGCCGTGGTGCTCGAAGCCGCAGCGAACCCCGAAGCCGGTGAATGGCTGTACTTCGTGACCGCATACAAGGACGGCCGGGCCCTGTTTGCCGACACCTACGCCGAGCACAACGAGAACATCAAGGTCGCCGAGGAGAACGGCATCCAGTGATGAAGGCAGCGGTCCTCGGCAAGCCCATCGAGCATTCGCTCTCCCCGGTGATCCACAATGCCGGTTTCGCGGCTGCCGGGCTCACCGACTGGATCTACACGCGCCATGAATGCGACGAGCCCGCGCTCGCCCGCTTCGTCGACTCGCTCGACGACGCCTGGGCCGGTCTCTCGCTCACCATGCCGCTCAAGGAGATCGCGCTCGCCGTCGCCGACGAGGCCACACCCGTCGCTGAAGCGATCGGCGCGGCCAACACGCTCGTCTTCCGGGACGGCCGCCGCCTCGCCGACAACACCGACGCGCCCGGGATCGTGGACGCGCTCGCCGAGATCGGTTTGACTGCGGCCGACGAGGTCGCCGTCCTCGGCGCGGGCGGTTCGGCGCGCGGCGCGCTGGCCGCGGCCCAGTCCCTCGGCGCGAGCGGCGTGACCGTATACGCCCGCCGCAGGGAGGCGATCGACGAGCTCGAACCCGTCGCATCCCGTCTCGGCCTGCGCCTCAAGGCCGCCAGTTGGGACGAAGCGGTCCTGGCCGGGCGCGCCGACCTGGTCATCGCCACGGTTCCCAAGGGTGCCACCGACGACCTGCTCTTGGACTGGCGCGCAGACTCGGTCCTGTTCGACATCCTCTACGACCCGTGGCCGACCCCGCTCGCGGCAGCCGCCGCCCGCGAAGGCGTCCAGGTCCTCGACGGCCTGGCCCTGCTCCTGGCCCAGGCGGTGCGCCAGTGGACCCAGTTCACCGGCATCGACAAGGCCCCCGTGGCCGCGATGCGCGAGGCCCTCTACGCGGCCGTGCCCTCGCGCGGCACCGGCGTGGAACAATAGATGTATGAGCCATGCTCAAACGTTCGTGTACGACGGGGACTGCGCGTTCTGCACCAAGGCGGCAGAGTTCCTGGAGAAGCACGTTCGAGTGACCGCGAAGGTCGTGCCATGGCAGTGGGCCGATCTCGACGCGCTGGGCGTGACCCAGGCCCAAGCCGAGAAAGCCGTCCTGTGGATTGAGGATGACCACCTCCGGGCCGGTCCCGACGCAATCGCAGTGGTGCTCCGCCGAGCGCAGTGGTATTGGCGTCCCTTCGGCTGGCTTCTGTCATCCAAGCTCGTCTCCAAGCTCGCCTGGCCGGTCTACCGCCTCATAGCTCGAAACCGCCACCGCCTCCCGGGCGGCACACCAACCTGCTCCCTCCCCCAAGCTGAACGCAACCGCCGCACAGCAGCCTGAGCCTTCACGACCGCTCCGACTCAGGACAGTGAGACGCATCGTTGCCAATCGTTCGAATGGGTCAACGATGGGGCGTCCGGCCCCGTGACGTGATTCGCAGTCTGCCTCGCGTGCCCGGCCGGATCCGGTCGAAACTTCAGGGGCGCAAGAAGATACCTGCGCAAACGGTGACCGCCGAACCCGTCAAGGAGGCCGAGCCGGCGTCCTGAGGGGCGGAAATGGAGTGGCTTCGGGGCCCGAAATCTTCATACCGTTGAAGGATGCCGATTCTCGAAGCCCGATCCCTCACCAAGACCTTCCGCCGGCCCGACAAGGCCTCTGGATTCAAGGGCGCCGTCAAACACCTCGCGCAGCGCAAGTACAAGAACTTCACCGCCGTCGACGGGATCGACCTCGCGATCGAGCCGGGCGAGTCCGTGGCCTACGTCGGCCCCAACGGGGCCGGCAAGTCCACCACCGTCAAGCTCCTCACCGGCATCCTCAAACCCACCGAGGGCACCGTGCGCGTCATGGGCCGCGACCCGCACACCGACCGGGTCGCCAACGCCCACGACATCGGCGTCCTCTTCGGCCAGCGCACCCAGCTGTGGTGGGACCTGCCCGTCGAGGAATCCCTCAAACTCCTCAAGCACATGTACGGCGTCTCCGACAGCGACTATCGGCGCCGCATCGCCATGTTCGACGACCTCCTGGACCTGAACGAGTTCATGCCCGCGCTGGCCCGCACCCTGTCCCTGGGCCAGCGCATGCGCGCCGACCTGGCCTGCGCGCTCATCCACTCGCCGAAGATCGTCTATCTCGACGAGCCCACGATCGGCCTCGACATCTCGGTCAAGGACCGCCTCCGCGCGTTCCTGCGCGAACTGGTCGAGGGCGGCACCACGCTGCTGCTGACCAGCCACGACCTGGCCGACATCGAGGAGGTCTGCGAACGCATCGTGGTCATCGACAAGGGCGTCATCGCCTACGACGGCCCGATCCGCGAGCTCAAGGCCCACTACATCACGACCAAGGCCGTGAACCTGGTCCTCGACGGCCCCGCCGACGTCCCCGCCCTGGCCGAGAAGTTCCCCGAGTACGAATGGGCCGCGGGCGAAGCCGCGAGCGAGGTCACCGTGACCTACGAGTCCTCGCGGTTCACCACCGCCGAAGTCCTCGGCGGCCTCACCGGCCAGCTCGCCCCGCGCGACCTCTCCTTGAGCGAGCCGAGCATCGAAGACGTCATCCGCCGCCTCTACGCCGGAGAGCTCACCAAGTGAACCTTCCTGCGCGGCAACGACATGCCGAGGTACTCCAGTGACGCAGTTCGCCGTGGACCGCGCGTTCGCGACCCTCTCGTTCAAACGCCGCCTCGCCTACAAGACCCAGTGGGCCATCGCCCTGGTCATCGGCGGCGGCGCCATGCTCGTCTCGATGGCCATGTGGCACAACCTCATCGGCGACGGGACCCTCTCGGGCTACGACTGGGACTCGATGCGGGCCTACCTCATCATCGGGTTCATGACCGCGACCGTGGTCTTCGGCGCGGCCGACTGGCACATCGCCGACCGGATCCTCGACGGCCACATCGCGATCGACCTGACCAAACCCGTCGACTTCCAAAGGGCCCGAGCCGCCGAGTACATCGGCTCGATGATCTCCACGATCCCCTCGGTGGTCGTCGGCGTCGTCGGCGCGTGGCTCCTGTTCGACCCGCCCGGCCCGGCCACCCCGCTCGCCGGCGTCCTCACCGCCGCGAGCTTCCTCCTGGTCTTCCCGCTCGCGTTCGGCATCACCTACCTCTCGGTCCTGGTGTGCTTCTGGACCAAGCGCTACCTCGGGATCATGTGGCTGCGCGAAGCGCTCCTCAGCTTCTTCTCCGGCATGATGATCCCGCTCGCGTTCATGCCCTCCTGGCTCCAAGGCATCGCCTGGGCCCTGCCGTTCCCGCACTTCACCGCCACGCCCGCCGCGATCTACCTCGGCCACGTGGACACCCGCGGCGCGCTCGGCCTCCTCGCCGCCGAAGCGGCCTGGGCCGTCGGGCTGTGGTTCGCCGGACGGCTCGTCTTCAACCACGCGGTCAAGAAAGTGACGGTGCACGGTGGCTGACCCCGCGAAGACCCTCACCGCGCGCCACGTCAACGGCGTCTACTGGCGCGGCCTGCAAGCCCAGATCCGCGCGATCACCGAATACCCGGCCGACTTCTGGGTCATGGCCTCCTCAGGCGCGATGTGGAACTTCCTCCAGTTCGCGTTCCTCAGCGTCCTGTTCGCCACCGTCCCCGACGTCGCCGGCTGGACCTACCACGAGATGCTCCTGCTCTCAGGGCTCCTCACCGTCTCGGTCGGCTCCACCGCCCTGCTGTGCGACGGCGTCTGGAGCACCGGCCAGATGGTCCTCAAAGGCGACATCGACTACCGCATCACCCGCCCCGCGCCCGTCGTGGTCCAGATCGCCACCACCCACATCGGCATGCAGGGCTTCGGCGAAGTGACCTTCGGGCTGGTCATGATCGGCTACGCCTGGGTCGGCGGCGGCTTCGGCCTCGCCGCGCTGCCGATCGCGCTCCTGGCGCTCGTGTGCGCATGCGTCCTCGAATGCGCGCTCATGACGATCTTCTGCGCGGTCAACTTCTGGATCAAAGGCCCGATGTCGAACTTCGCGTTCATGTTCGTCGACCTCCAGAGCAACGCCATGCGGATGCCTCTGGCGCTGTTCCCGGTCGCGGTCAAAGCCGTGACCTACTTCGTGATCCCGGTGGCCTTCGTCAACTTCGTGCCCGTCGCCGTCCTCACCGGCCAGATCGGCCCCTGGTGGCTCATCGGCACCCCGCTGGCCTCGGCCGCGGCGCTCTTCGGGGCCGTCGGCGTCTACCGCCTCGGCCTGCGCTCCTACGACTCCTCGGGACACTGACCATGGCTAGGGTCGACGTCGCGTTCGCGACCATCACCTTCAAACGCAAGATCGCCTACAAGACCACCTGGCTGTTCTCGATCGTCTTCGGCGGCGTCTCGCTCCTGGTCGGCCTCGCCGTCTGGAGCCACCTCATCGGCGACGGCGAGATGGGCGGCTACGACTGGCCCGCGATGAAGGCCTACCTCATCATCGGCTTCGTCACCTCGACCCTCGCCTGGGCCGGCTCGGACTGGGAGATGGCCAACCGGATCCTCGACGGCCATGTCGCGATCGACCTGACCAAACCGATCGACTTCCAAAGGGCCCGCGCCGCCGAGTACATCGGCGGCATGGTCGCCTCGGTTCCCGCTGTCGTCCTCGGCACCCTCATCGCGTTCCTGGCCTTCCAGCCCGCGCCGCCCGCCTCGGTCCTGGCGGTCGCGCTGACGCTGTGCAGCGTGCTGCTGATCTTCCCGCTGGCCTTCGGCCTGGCGTTCCTGTGCGTCCTGTTCTGCTTCGTGACCCAGCGGTTCCTCGGCATCCAATGGGCCAGAGACAGTCTGCTCTCGTTCTTCTCCGGCATGATGATCCCGATCGCGCTCATGCCCGGCTGGCTGGAGACGATCGCGTGGGCCCTGCCGTTCGTCCACTTCACCACCACCCCCGCGTCGATCTACCTGGGCCGCGTCGACACCGCCGGGGCGCTCGGCCTCATCGCGGCCCAGGCGGCCTGGGCCGTCGGCATCTGGATCCTCGCCCGGCTCGTGTGGGGCCGGCTCGTCAAGAAGGTGACCATCCATGGCGGCTGAAGCCATCTCGATCCGCCACGCCGCGGGCGTCTACCGCCGCTCCATCGGCGCCTACCTCCGCTCGATGGCCGAGTACCCGGCCGACTTCTGGGTCATGGCCGTCTCCGGGATCTTCTGGCAGGCGACGCTGTTCGGATTCATCGGCGTGCTGTTCGGCAACATCACCACCCTCGGCGGCTGGGGCTACCACGAGATGCTGCTCCTGGCCGGGTTCCTGTCGGTCACCGGCTCCTCCACGGCCCTGCTGTGGGACGGCATCTGGGACGTCGGGAAGCTCATCGTCGAAGGCGACCTGGACTACCGCCTCACCCGCCCCGCCCCCGTCCTGATCCAAGTCGGATCCAAGCACGTGGGCATGCAGGCCTTCGGCGAGATGACCATGGGCACCCTCATGATCGTCATCGGCTGGACCGGCGCGGGCCTGGGCCTCGCCCAGATCCCCGTCGCGCTCCTGCTCCTGTTGTGCGGCTTCGTCATCCAAGGCGCGCTGCTCACCCTCGCCAACACCGCGAACTTCTGGATGAAGGGCCGCATGCCCGTGGTCGCGTTCATGCTCATCGAACTCCAACTCGAATCGATGCGCTTCCCGCTCACGGTCTTCCCGATCGCCGTCCGCATCGGACTCACCTTCGTCCTCCCGCTCGCGTTCGCCAGCTTCGTCCCCGTCCAGATCCTCATCGGCGAACTCGACCCCCTCTGGCTCCTCGCCCCGCCCGCAGCAGCCGCCCTCACCGGCTGGATCGCCGCCCTCGTTTTCCGCCTGGGCCTGCGCGCCTACGATTCCGCAGGTCATTAATGTGGTGCGGCACACGGTGAAAAAAGACTTGCGTCATTCGAGAGGGGTCCGATAGAGTCTCGTCTGTTGCCCAGAGCATCGCGCCCGGGACGCTTGCGGAATGGAGGTGTTACTGATGGCTGTCGTCGTCGTTCATGCCATGAATCTCAGTTCACCTCCCGCCGACGCGCTCTGACACCGGTGCATCGAAACCCGGACGCGCGCAGCGGATGACTCCATAGGAGCCCGCCACCTTGGCACGCAAGTCTGAATACTCTGATTCCTTCCAATCCACCAAACGTCGCCGCCGCTCCGGCGGTGAGGTGTTCTCCGAAGAGGACCGGAACCGGTTCGAGGAGATGCGCACCCAGTTCGACGAGATCCCCAACGACGACGGCCCGCCCGAGGGCGACCGCTGGTCGGTCTGGTGGGACTCCGAGCCGCTCCAACGCGGCCCCGAGCCCCGCCCCGACTGGGTCATCACCGACCACGGCGCCGTCGACTACGAACTGGGCGTCCTCAAGACCGGCAAGGAAGCCGACGTGTTCCTCATCGAACGCCTCGTCCCCGGCTCAGGCCGGGCCGTGATCCTCGCTTCCAAGCGCTACCGCAGCGCCGAGCACACCCAGTTCAACCGGGCCGGCGACTACACCGCCGGGCGCGGAGCGAAGCGCTCGCGCGACGCCCGCGCGATGGCCAAGCGCACCAAGTTCGGCCTCGAACAGGCCGCCGGACGCTGGGCCGCCGCCGAGTTCGAAGCGCTCAAGCGCCTCTACAGCGCCGGAGCGCCCGTGCCCTACCCCGTGCAGATCCTCGGCACCGAGGTCATCATGGAGTTCATCGGGCACGACCGCACCGCCGCGCCGCGCCTCGCCGAGGTCAAACCCGACGAGGTCGAGCTCGAAAGCCTGTGGGAGCAGGCCGCCGAGTCCCTGCGGCTGTTCACCGAACTCGGATTCGCCCACGGCGACCTCTCGCCGTACAACACCGTCGTCCACGAGGGCCGCCTGGTGGTCCTCGACCTCCCGCAGGTGGTCGACATCTACGCCAACCCGCTCGGCCACGATTTCCTCACCAGGGACGTTGAGAACCTCGGGAACTGGTTCACCGCGCGCGGTCTCGACCGCATCGAGGTCGACGATCTCCAAGCGGAACTGCGGGCGCTCGCGGCCCGGCCGTAGGCCGCCGGAGTGTCGGGGGCGGACGTTAGCCTTGGTCTGTGACCGTTGACTATCGTCCCGCCCCCGGCACCATTCCGACCGCTCCGGGGGTCTACCGCTTCAGGGACCGCGACCGGCGGGTCATCTACGTCGGCAAGGCCAAGAACCTCCGCAACCGCCTCAACTCCTATTTCGCCGACGAGACCCGCCTGCACGAGCGCACCCGCCGCATGGTCAACACCGCGCGCAGCGTGGAGTGGACCGTGGTCGCCACCGAGGTCGAGGCCCTCCAACTGGAGTGGACCTGGATCAAGGAGTACGACCCGCGCTTCAACGTCATGTTCAAGGACGACAAGTCCTACCCGTGGCTGGCCGTCACGGTGGGGGAGGAGTTCCCCCGCGCCCAGGTCATGCGCGGCAACCGCCGCAAAGGGGTCCGCTACTTCGGGCCGTTCGGCTCGGCCTGGGCCATCCGCCAGACCCTCGACCTGCTCACCCGGGTCTTCCCTATCCGCACCTGCGCCGACTCCGAGTTCAAGCGCTGCAACCGGATCGGGCGACCCAATCTCCTCGCCGACATCGGCAAGTGCTCGGCGCCCTGCGTCGGCCGCATCTCCAAAGAGGACTACCGCGAGCTGGTGAACGGCTTCTGCGCCTTCATGGCCGGTGACACCGCCCCGGTCCGCAGGCGCCTCATCGCCGAGATGCAGGAGGCCTCCGAGGCCCTCGAATTCGAGCGGGCCGCACGGCTGAGGGACGACCTCGGCGCGCTCGACAAGGTCCTCGAACAGCAGGTGGTGGTCCTCGCCGAGGACGTCGACTGCGACGTGATGGCCGTGGCCGACGACGAGCTCCAGGCCGCCGTCCAGGTCTTCCACGTCCGCGGCGGCCGAATCCTGGGCCAAAGGGGCTGGGTCGTCGACAAGTCCGAACCGGTCGACCTCGCCGGCCTGGTGGAGCAGTTCTGCCTCCAGTTCTACGGCGAGCAGAACGAAGTGGTCCCGCGCGAGGTCCTCGTCCCGGCTCTCCCATCCGACCACGCCGCCCTCGCCGAGCTCCTCTCGGAGCGCCGCGGCTCCAAGGTCGACCTGCGGGTGCCGCGCCGCGGCGACAAGCGGGCCCTGGCCGAGACCGTGGAGAAGAACGCGGTCGAGAACCTCCAGCGCCACAAACTCAAGCGCGCTGGGGACCTCACCGCGCGCTCCAAGGCCCTCGAAGAGCTCGCCGACGCGCTCGACCTTCCCGAAGCGCCCCTTCGGATCGAATGCTACGACGTGTCGCAGTCCCAAGGGGAGGCCGTGGTCGCGTCCATGGTGGTCTTCGAGGACGGCTTGCCGCGCAAGAGCGAGTACCGCCGCTTCGTGATCAAAGGCGAGCGCAAGGACGACCTCGCGTCCCTTCAGGAGACCCTGCGCCGCCGCCTCTCCAAACTCGCCGACCAGCCCGCGGGCTCGCCGACCGAAGAGGACGAGGAACCCAAGCGCGGCTTCCACTACCCGCCCCAGCTGCTCGTGGTCGACGGCGGCCAGCCGCAGGTCGCCGCCGCCGAGGCCGTGTTCGCCGAGCTCGGGATCGACACGATCAACCTCGCCGGGCTCGCCAAGCGACTGGAGGAGATCTGGCTCCCCGGCGAGGAGTTCCCGGTGATCCTCTCGCGCACCTCCGAGGCCCTGTACCTGATGCAGCGCGTCAGGGACGAGGCCCACCGCTTCGCGATCTCGCTGCACCGCGCCCGCCGCCGCAAGAAGATGTCCGCCTCGGCCCTCGACGAGATCCCCGGCCTGGGGGAGTCCAAGCGCAAGGCCCTGCTGACGCGTTTCGGTTCGGTCAAACGCATCCGCGAAGCAGAACTGTCCGAATTGGAAGCAGTGCCCGGTATCGGACCGAAACTCGCCGAGGCCTTGCAGACACGTCTGCGTAATCCCGACGACAACGGTGCTTGAGACGGATCTGATAGCTATACGCTTGTCAGTTCGGCGAGGGACACGAGAACGTGTCGCCGCCGCGGCAGGAACGATCGTGGGGATACTTGACTTATGGGTGTGGCAGCAGTGCAGACGGGTTCTGGAGACCGCAGCGAATTGGACCTCGTCATCGTCACCGGCATCTCCGGGGGCGGGCGCTCGACGGTGGCCCGCGCACTGGAGAACGTCGGCTATTACGTCATCGACAACCTTCCCGAGTCCCTCGTGGGCCAGGCCGCCGAGCTCGCGGCCGCCGGGGGAGCGGAGGTCCGCCGCACCGCGATGGTCCTCGACGTGCGCTCGCGCGCGTTCATGACCGACCTCGTGGGCGTCATCGAGGACCTCCGCAAAGGCGGGTTCAAACCGCACCTGGTGTTCGTCGACGCCGACGACGACGTGATCATCCGCCGGTTCGAGAAGGTCCGCCGCGCCCACCCCCTCCAAGGGGACGGCACCCTCGCCGACGGCATCGCCGCCGAGCGCCGCGTCCTCGGCCCCGCCCGCGGCTCGGCCGACACCCTGTTCGACACCACGCACCTCAACGAGAACCAGCTCCGCGACCGGGTCGAGCAGGCCTTCCTCCTGCCCGAGACCCCCGGGCTCCAGTTCACGTGCATGTCCTTCGGCTTCAAGTACGGCATCCCGCGCGACGCCGACTATGTCGCCGACGTACGATTCCTTCCCAATCCGTACTGGGTTCCCACCTTGCGCGAGCACACCGGTCTCGACCGCGACGTCTCCGACTACGTCCTGAGCCAGGACGGCGCCGAGGACTTCGTCGACTCCTACGCCACGCTGCTGCTCGGCACCACCCAAGGCTTCGAGCGGGAAGGCAAGCGCTACATGACGATCGCCATCGGCTGCACCGGCGGCAAGCACCGCTCGGTCGCCATCGCCGAGAACCTCGCCAAGCGCCTGAACGCCGCCGGGTTCCCGGCCAACACCCACCACCGGGACCGAGGCAACGAGTGACGGCGGGCGGGCCGCGCATACTGGACGGAACCCCCCGGCCCCGCCGGGCCGGGCCCGGTCCCGCCGGCAGCGCCGGACGGGCCCCCGCCTGGCCGGACCCGCCGGGCGGCCGACCCCCTGTCCTGCCGCCCCGCGCTCCCCGCGGCGAGGACCCTCCGCCGCCTCCCGGCGACCGGACCGACCCTCCCGCACCCTGATTCCGAGGTAACCGCTGATGCTGAAAGTCGTCGCGTTCGGCGGCGGGCGGGGCCTGTCGGCCTCGCTGCGCGCCCTCACCCGACTCGACGTGGACCTGACGGCGGTGGTCACCGTCGCCGACGACGGCGGCTCCTCGGGGACCATCCGCGCCTCCCGGCCGATCCTGCCGCCCGGCGACCTTCGCAAAGCCCTCGTCGCGACCGCCGACCCCGACCGCGCCGAGGCCGCCGCGCTGTTCGCCCACCGCTTCGACGGCGACGACTTCCTCACCGGGCACCCCGTCGGCAACCTCGTCCTCACCTCGCTGCTCGAACGCCACCCCAACCCGGTCGACGCCCTCGCCGAGGCCGCCCGCCTGCTCGGCTCGCGCGCCCGCATCCTCCCCATGTCGAGCACCCCGCTCGACATCGAGGCCGACATCGTCCCCTGCGACGCCTCCGGAACGCGCACCATCGTCGGCCAGCACGACGTCGCGGTCGCCGACGGCCGCGTCGAGCGAGTGCGCCTCCTGCCAGCCGGCGCCACCGCGAGCCCCGAGACCCTCGACGCGGTCGCCGAGGCCGACTGGCACGTCTTCGGCCCCGGCTCCTGGTACACCTCGGTCATCCCGCACCTGCTGCTGCCCGACCTCCGCGAGGCTGTGGCCGCCTCCCGCGCCCGCCGCATCGTGGTGCTCAACCTCTCCGAAGAGAAGGAGACCGACGGCCTCACCCTCGCCGGACACGTCGACACGCTGCGCCGATACGCCGAAGGTGTCCGGTTTCACTACGTCGTCTCAGGCGATACCCGCACCCTCGACGATCCCGAATCGTTGAACAGTGCGGCACAATCGTTGGAGGCCCGGCTGGTCGCGGCCGACCTCGCCGCCGACGGCGTCACGCACGACGTCGCCGCGCTGGCCGCCGTGTTGGAGCGACTCCTGGCCCGAGAACGTGTACCTGGCGAAGATGGTGGTTAACGAATGGCGATGACCTCGGAGGTCAAAGACGAGCTCGGCCGTATCGAGGTGTCCAAGTCCTGCTGTCAGCGGGCCGAACTCGGGGCGCTGTTCCGGTTCGCCGGCGGGCTCCACCTCGTCGGCCAAGGCAACGTCGTCGTCGAAGCCGAGGTCGACGCCGGGAACATCGCCCGCCGCGCCAAGCGCATGATCTCAGACCTCTACCACTACGAGTCCGAGATCCACGTGCTCGTCGCCGCGGGCCTGCGCCGCAACAACCACTACCTCCTGCGCGTCATGGCCGACGGCCGCGCCTTCTCCAAGCAGATCGGCCTCACCGACCAGCGCGGCTACCCCGTCCGCGGCCTGCCCAACCACGTCGTCGGCGCCTACCCGTGCTGCGCCGAGGCCGCCTGGCGCGGGGCCTTCCTCGCCCGCGGCTCGCTCACCGAGCCCGGCCGCTCCTCCTCCCTCGAAGTCACCTGCCCCGGCCCCGAATCGGCCCTCGCCCTCGTGGGCGCGGCCCGCCGCCTCGGGATCGCCGCGAAGTCCCGCGACGTGCGCGGCGTCGAACGCGTGCTGATCCGCGACGGCGACGCCATCGGCGAACTGCTCACCCGCCTCGGCGCCCACGCCTCGGTCCTGACCTGGGAAGAGCGCCGCGTCCGCCGCGAGGTCCGGGCCACCGCCAACCGGCTCGCGAACTTCGACGACGCGAATCTGCGCCGCTCGGCCCGCGCCGCGGTCGCCGCCGCCGCGAAGGTCACCCGCGCGCTCGAAGTCCTCGGCGAGGACGTCCCCGAGCACCTCGCCTCCGCAGGGCGCCTGCGCCTGGACCACCGCCAGGCCTCCCTCGAAGAGCTAGGCGCGCTCGCCGACCCGCCGCTGACCAAGGACGCCATCGCCGGGCGCATCCGCCGCCTGATCAACATGGCCACCAAGCGCGCCCAGGAGGCCGGCGTCCCCGGCCCCGACGACGTGGTCGCCGAAGACGAGATGCTCGTGGGTTGAGCCCCGACGTCGACGTACCGGACTCGCCCACCGGACCCGGCGCGCGGTACCCGCTACGGCCAGGCCGTCACGGGTTAGGCTTAACCGCGATGTCACACCCGCGTCCCGGGTGTGACATGATCGGGGGAACCGGCCGCCACAGGTTCGAGAAACCGGAGCGGTACGGTCAAGGAGTGCTCGGCGACGAGGCCGAACAGCGATCTGTTCCACCGTCGCTCTTCGGCTGAACGGATCGCGTGCGAGACCGCCTCCGGTCTCAGTCAGATATCCGATCCTGTTCAAGCGAGGAGATGGCCACGTGACCATCCGCGTTGGCGTCAACGGCTTCGGCCGCATTGGGCGCAACTTCTTCCGGGCGATTCTCGCCTCCGGTGCCGATGTCGAAATCGTCGCCTTCAATGACCTCGGCGACGCTGAGACCATTGCCAATCTGCTGAAGTACGACTCGATCCTCGGACGCCTCCCCTACGAGGTCAAGGTCGGCGACGGCGAGATCACCGTCAACGGCAAGACCATCAAGGCCTTCGCCGAGCGCGACCCCGCGAACATCCCGTGGGCCGAGGTCGGCGCCGAGGTCGTCATCGAGTCGACCGGCTTCTTCACCGACGGCACCAAGGCCGCCGCGCACCTGGGCGACACCGTCAAGAAGGTCATCATCTCCGCTCCGGCGAAGAACGAGGACCTGACCGTGGTCATGGGCGTCAACGACGACAAGTACGACGCCGAGAAGCACCACATCATCTCGAACGCGTCCTGCACCACCAACTGCCTGGCCCCGATGGCCAAGGTCCTGCACGAGGCCGTCGGCATCGAAAAGGGCCTGATGACCACCATCCACGCCTACACGCAGGACCAGAACCTCCAGGACGGTCCCCACAAGGACCCGCGCCGCGCCCGCGCCGCCGCCCTGAACGTCGTGCCCACCACCACCGGCGCCGCCAAGGCCGTCGGCGTGGTGCTGCCCGAGCTCAACGGCAAGCTCGACGGCTACTCGCTGCGCGTCCCGATCGCGACCGGCTCGATCACCGACCTCACCTTCGAGGCGTCCCGCGACGTCACCGCCGAAGAGGTCAACGCCGCGCTCAAGGCCGCCGCCGAGGGCCCCCTCAAGGGCATCCTCTACTACACCGAGGACCCGATCGTCTCCAAGGACATCGAGACCGACCCGCACTCGTGCATCATCGACGGCCTCCTGACCAAGGTCATCGGCAACCAGGTCAAGGTCTTCGGCTGGTACGACAACGAGTGGGGCTTCTCCAACCGCCTCGTCAGCCTCGTCGAGCTGGTCGGCTAACCGACTGATGAAGACACTCGACGAACTCCTGAAGGAGGGCGTCAACGGTCGGCGCGTACTCGTACGCGCCGACCTCAACGTGCCTCTGGACGGGAAGACCATCACCGACGACGGCCGCATCCGCGCCGTCGCGCCCACCGTCAAGGCGCTGGCCGAGGCCGGCGCCCGCGTCGTGGTCTGCTCGCACCTGGGCCGCCCCAAGGGCGAGCCCGACCCCGCCTTCTCGCTGGCCCCGGTGGCCCAGCGCCTCGGCGAGGTCCTCGGGCGCGACGTCGCCTTCGCCGCCGACACCGTCGGCACCGACGCCGAGACCAAGGCCGTCGCCCAGGGCGACGGCGACGTCCTCCTGCTGGAGAACCTGCGCTTCAACAAGGGCGAGACCAGCAAGGACGACACCGAGCGGGCCGAGTTCGCCGGCCAGCTCGCGGCGTTCGGCGACGTGTACGTGGACGACGCGTTCGGCGCGGTCCACCGGAGGCACGCCTCGGTGTACGACGTGGCGAAGGTCCTCCCGCACTACGCGGGCTGGCTCATCGCCAAGGAGGTCGAGGTCCTCTCGAAGCTGACCGGCAAGCCCGAGCAGCCGTACGTGGTGATCCTCGGCGGCGCGAAGGTCTCCGACAAGCTCGCCGTCATCGACAACCTGCTCGACAAGGTCGACACGCTCATCGTCGGCGGCGGCATGATGTTCACGTTCCTGGCGGCCAAGGGCCACGAGGTCGGCTCGTCGCTGCTGGAGAAGGACCAGATCGAGGTCTGCAAGGCCTACCTGGAGCGCGCCGCCGAACTCGGCGTCGAGCTGCTCCTGCCGGTCGACACGACCACCGCGGCCGAGTTCGCCGCCGACGCGGAGCCGCTCACGGTCGCCGTGGACGCGATCCCGGCCGACCGGATGGGCCTGGACATCGGCCCCGAGTCGGCGAAGCTGTTCGCCGACCGGATCGCCGGCGCCAAGACCGTGTTCTGGAACGGCCCCATGGGCGTGTTCGAGTTCCCCGACTACGCCGCGGGCACCAAGACCGTGGCGCAGGCGCTGGTGGACTCCGACGCGTTCAGCGTGGTCGGCGGCGGCGACTCGGCCGCCGCGGTCCGCACCCTCGGCCTGCCCGAGGACGGATTCGGCCACATCTCGACCGGTGGCGGGGCGAGCCTCGAATACCTCGAAGGCAAGACCCTGCCCGGCCTGGACGCACTGGAGAACTAGAAATGTCTGAGACTCGCAAGCCGCTCATCGCCGGCAACTGGAAGATGAACCTCAACCACCTCGAAGCGATCGCGCTGGTGCAGAAGCTCGCCTTCAGCCTCACGCGCGAGCAGCTCGAAGCGGTCGAGGCCGTCGTCCTGCCGCCGTTCGTCGACATCCGCAGCGTGCAGACGCTCGTCGACGGCGACAAGCTGACCATCGGCTTCGGCGCGCAGGACCTGTCGGCGCACCCGTCGGGCGCGTACACCGGCGAGATCGCCGGCTCGATGCTCGCCAAGCTGGGCTGCTCCTATGTGGCCGTGGGCCACTCGGAACGCCGCCAGTTCCACGACGAGGGCGACGAGCTGGTGGCCGCGAAGGTCCGCCAGGCGCTCAACAACGGCATCAGCCCGATCCTGTGCGTCGGCGAGGCGCTGGACGTCCGTGAGGCAGGCACGCACGTGCCGCACACGGTCAGCCAGCTCGTCGCGGCCGTGGACGGCCTGACCGAGGAGGAGCTCGCCAAGGTCGTCGTGGCCTACGAGCCCGTCTGGGCCATCGGGACCGGCCGCACGGCCACCCCCGAGGACGCCCAGGAAGTCATCGGCGCGCTGCGTGCGGCCCTGGCCGAGAAGTTCGGCGCGGTGGCCGACCGGGTCCGCATCCTCTACGGCGGTTCGGTCAAGTCCTCCAACGTCGCCCAGATCATGGCCAAGCCCGACATCGACGGCGCCCTCGTGGGCGGCGCGAGCCTCGACGCAGAAGAGTTCGCCAAGATCGTGCGCTTCCCGGAGCACGCCAGTGCGTAGGGAACGTGTGCTCAGTCCGGAGCACGCGGGAGCGTAGTGAAGTTTGCCCGCCGCGCACACGCGACGGGTGCAAGGCAGAGCCGCCGTACAACGACGTACGGCGGCTCCCTGCGTTCGCCATGAGCTCGCGCTTCCTTCAAACGCTTATCTTGACACCTGTCATGACAGGTATGACAGGGCGAGTGTCATCTGCACATGACAAACCGCTAGACTCAGGCCTGGCCCGCGCCCCATAACGGGCCAGAATTGCTGAGAGGACACCCGATCACCGATGATGACGGTTCTGAGTTTCGCCCTGTTGATTCTCCTGCTGCTGTCCAGCGCTGTGCTCATCCTGATGGTGCTGCTGCACAAGGGCAAGGGCGGCGGTCTGTCGAGCATGTTCGGCGGCGGGATGTCCTCCGTCGCGTCGGGTTCCTCCGTCGCGGAGAAGAACCTCACGCGCATCACGATCGGCGTCGGCGTCATCTGGTTCGCCGCGATCGTGGCCTACGGCCTGCTCCTGCGGGCGATGGTCTGACACGACTTCCGAAGCGGCCCGGCGAGCACTGCTCGCCGGGCCGCTTCGCGTCTGCGCCCGTTTACATCCGATGCAAACCCTATTTACCAGTCTTTACAGAATGTGTTTCACGTCATACACTTGCGGAGAGCGGTGTCCCACCCGCTCCGGTCGGTGACTCCGCGGCCATGGATTCGGGAGTTTCGCGGCCTTCCTCCCGCAGACTCCGGCGATCCGCGGCCTCCTCCGACCGACGTGCACAGAAGATCCCCCGTCTGTGAGGAGCTAACACACATATGTCCAATGGACACGCCATCCGCGGCACTCGTATCGGCGCCACCCCCGCTCTCCACTCCGAACGCGGCGAACCCGTGCCAAGGCAGAACGTCAACTACTGGTGCGCCAACGGACACGAGACCGTCCGGACCTTCGCGCTCTACGTCGAAGTACCGCAAGTCTGGGACTGCACCTGCTGCGGCTGGCCCGCCAGCCCCGACCAGGACAACCCTCCCGAGCGCGAGTCCGCCAAGCCGTACAAGTCCCACCTCACCTACGTGCGCGAGCGCCGCAGCGAGGAAGAGGCCGAAGACCTCCTCGCCGAAGCCCTCGCCGCCCGCGCCGCCGCGCGCGGCGAACGACTCATCTGACCCTCAAGCGGTGCGACGCACTCCTCGCTAGGTTGGGCGAGACCGCAGGCACCGGACACGCGAAACGGGGACGGACCGCAAGGTCCGTCCCCGTCTCACATGCTCAGAACTCCAGGTGCTTCAACTCCGCTGCCGCGTCCTCGTCGAGCAGCCAGCGCGTGTCCTCACGCGCCGACACCCGGCCCGCGGGCAGCTCCCGCTTGGTCAGCGCCTCGTCCACCGCGGCGGCCTTCCCCTCGCCGGAAGCGATGAGCCACACCGAAACCCCGGTGTTGATCGCCTCCATCGTCAGCGATACCCGCTCCGGCGGCGGCTTGGGGGAGTCGCGCACCCCCACCGCCGCGCCGGTCGTGTCCAACCCGGGATTGCCCGGGAACAACGAGGCCACATGCCCGTCCTCGCCGACGCCCAACAGCACCAGGTCGAACACCGGGACGCCCGCACCGCCGGCGGCGGCCTCCAGCTCCGAGGCGTACAGCGACGCGGCCTCCTCCGGCGTGTCCACCACGTCGGCCGCGGCCATCGGATGCACCCGCTCCGGGTCGACCGGCAGATGGTCCAAGAACGCCTCTCGGGCCTGCGTCTCGTTCCGCTCCGCATCGCCCGAACGCAGGAAACGCTCGTCGCCCCACCAGAAGTCGACCTTCGACCAGTCCACGATCCCGCGGATCGGCGAGGCCAGGATGTTCGCGTACACCTTCGCCGCGATCCGCCCGCCCGTGAGCACGATCGACGCACTGCCGCGCTGGCCCTGCGCGTCCGCGAGCCGGTTCAAGAGCCGCGCCGCGACCGCGTCGGCCAGCACCCCGGCATCGGAGTGCACCACGACCGCATTGGAGGCGCTCACGAGGCCGCCCGCTGGGCCGCGTACTGGACCTGGAACGCGTCCAGGACCTTCCGGTAGGCCGTGTCCGGGTCGATGTGCCGCAGCTCCTCGGCGAGCAGCTGCCCCAGCGTGCGCCCTTGCAGCGTCTGGCGGCGCTTCGGCAGCCCGGCCTGACGCAGCACCGTGGTCCCGTCCGACTCCCGCTCGACCTCCATCGTCTCGCCCCCGGCCATCGTGAACGCCACCGAGGCGATCGCGGGCAGGTGCTCGGAGTTCCGCTCGACCTCGGTGTCGACCACCTCAGGGGTCACCCCCAGGCGCGCGTGCAGCCACGCGGACATCAGCTGCGCCGACGGATCGTCGTCGTCGGCCTTGATCACGATCTTCTCCACCGACTGGGTCACCCCGTCGAACGCGCTGGCGATGAGCGAGCGCCACAGGCTGATCCGGGTCCAGCAGATGTCGGTGTCTCCGGGCGAGTACGACTCGGCGCGGCGGAACAGCGACTGCACCGGGTCGGCCGCGCGGGCCGAGTAGGTGATGCGGCGGTCGGCGAAGGTCCGCAGCTCGTGTTCGAGGCCGTAGCGGACCGGGTCGAGCAGCCACCAGGTCACGACCGGCACGTCCGATGCGAGCATCGGCAGCACGATCGAGGTCAGGTGGGTCGCGGCCGGGCCGTCGAGGCGCAGGATGATCGCCTCGGCCGAGCCGAGCCGTTCCCCTACGGTCACTTCGGCGTCGATGCGAGGCTCAGTGGCCTCCAGGTCCCGCGGGATCGCCAGGATCAGCCGGTACGGGTGCTCTTGGGCGGCGAACGACGCGGCCTTCTCGACCTCTTCGCGCTCGTCCTCGGTGGTCAGGGCGACCAGGTTGAGCGCGAGGCCCGAGGCCCCGCCGCCGACCTCGTGGAGCAGCCCGTCGAGGGCCTTCATGATGTCGCCGGTGGTGGTGTCCTTCAGATGCACGTCCAGACTCCCCTTCTAGGCCCGGCGCCAGCGGCGGCCGGACGACTGCAACATGAGATCGGCCCCGATCGGGCCCCAGGTCCCCGACTCGTACGGTTCGGGTTTCGTCGTGGCCCAGTACTCTTCGAGCGGGTCGACCACGGCCCAGGACGCGTCGACTTCTTGAGCGTCCGGGAACAGGGTCTTGTCGCCCAGGAGCACGTCGAGGATGAGCCGCTCGTACGCCTCGGGGCTGGACTCGGTGAACGTCTCGCCGTAGCCGAAGCCCATCGAGATGTCCCGCAGCTCCATGCCGGTGCCCGGCACCTTCGAGCCGAACTTGACGGTCACGCCCTCGTCGGGCTGGACCCGGATCACCAGCTGGTTGTTGCCCAGGGTCTTGGTGTCGTAGTCGGCGAAGGGCATGTGAGGGGCCTCCTTGAAGACCACCGCGATCTCGGTGACGCGCTTGGGGAGCCGCTTGCCGGTGCGCAGGTAGAACGGGACGCCGTTCCAGCGCCGGTTCTGGATCCCGATCTGCACCGCCGCGAACGTCTCGGTGGTGGAGGTCTGGGGGATGTTGTCCTCGGCGAGGTACCCCTTGACGGGGCGGCCCTGCACCCAGCCGTCGGTGTACTGCCCGCGGATCGCGGTCGCCCCGAGGTCGTCGTGGAGCTTGATGGCCCGCAGGACCTTCAGCTTCTCGGTGCGGATCTCCTCGGCCTCGAACCCGTTGGGCTGCTCCATGGCCGCGATCGCCAGGAGCTGGAGCACGTGGTTCTGGAGCACGTCGCGCGCGGCGCCGTTGTCGTCGTAGAAGCCCGCGCGGGTCCCGATGCCGACGTCCTCGGCCATCGTGATCTGCACGTGGTCGACGTAGTTGGAGTTCCAGATCGGCTCGAACATGGCGTTGGCGAAGCGCAGCGCGAAGATGTTCTGCACCGTCTCCTTGCCGAGGTAGTGGTCGATGCGGAACACGTCGGGGGCGGTGAAGACGCGGTCGACGAGCCCGTTGAGCGCGTTGGCGGAGTCGCGGTCCTCGCCGAAGGGCTTCTCGACCACGACGCGCCGCCACCCGCCGCCGTCCTGGCGGTTGTCGGACATCCCGGTGCGCTCCAGCTGCTTGAGCACGGTCGGGAACGCCAGCGGCGGGATCGAGAAGTAGAACGCGGCGTTGCCGACGATGCCGTGCGTCTCGCGCAGCTCGTCCACGGTCGCGTCCAGGCGGTCGAAGGCCTCGTCGTCGTCGAACGCCCCGGGCACGAACTTGAAGTTGCCGGCCAGGCGCGCCCAGACCTCCTCGCGCCACGGGGTGCGCGCGTGGGACTTGGCGGCCTCGCGGGACATCTCCTCGAATGTCTCGTCGCCCCAGTCGCGGCGGGCGAACCCGACGATCACGAACGAGGCCGGGAGCAGGCCCCGGTTGGCGAGGTCGTAGATCGCCGGGATCAGCTTCTTCTTGGCCAGGTCGCCGGTGACGCCGAAGATCACCAGAGCGCACGGCTCGGGGATGCGCGGCAGGCGGCGGTCGGCCGGGTCGCGGAGCGGGTTGGCGGGCAAGGTCTCGGAGGCCATCTAGCTCAGCTCCCTCACGGCGTGGAGCAGCTGGTTGATGCCGCGCCTCCGGTCAGTCAGGTGCAGGCGCACGGTGGGGCGCTCGCGGGACTGGAGCGCCTGGCGGTCGCCCGCGGCCTGCGCGGCCTGGAGCCCGGCGAACGTGTAGTCGCGGCCCGGGATCGGCAGGTCCTGGCCGACGGCGCCGGTGAGCTGGAGGAACACCCCGGTCTGGCGGCCGCCCTTGTGGAACTGCCCGGTCGAGTGCAGGAACCGCGGGCCCCAACCCCAGGTCACGGGGGCGCCGGTGCGCTCGGCGAGCGCGGCCCGGAGCCCGGCGACCTCGGCGTCGTCGATCCGGTCCAGGTAGGCCAGGACCGCGATGTACGCGTCGGGGCTGTCGGCGTCGGTGAGGATCTCGCCGAGCGCGCCGGCCACGGTGGTCGAGTGCGAGCCGTAGATCTCGACCGCG
Source organism: Glycomyces sp. NPDC046736 (assembly GCF_040645615.1). Lineage (NCBI taxonomy): Bacteria > Bacillati > Actinomycetota > Actinomycetes > Glycomycetales > Glycomycetaceae > Glycomyces > Glycomyces sp. NPDC046736. The sequence goes on from NZ_JBEYYO010000030.1 coordinate 30,601, forward strand.
CCGTCCACGGCGTGCGGGCGCTCGTCGGGGAGGCCTTCGGCGAGGATGCGGTTGGTGTTCTCCTTGGACTCGGTCACGTTGGGCTGGTTGAACGGGTCGATCCCGATCAGGTAGCCCGCGTACGCGGTGGCGAGTTCCCAGGCCAGGAACTGGGCCCCGAGCGGGCCGTTGACGACCGCGTCGGGCATCGCCAGCGCCGAGCCGGAGCTCGGCAGGCCCGTGGAGGAGCCGCCGACGGTGGCGTAGACGCGGTCGGAGCCGCGCGCGCCGGGGGCGGCGGGTCCTTCGAGGACCACCGGCAGGGTTCCCTTGCCGTCCTTGCCGAGTGATTCGGCGATGAGCTGCTCGGCCCAGTCGCCCAGGCCCACGATGCCGCTGCCGTCGTCGGCGACGGTGATGGTGGGCTTGTTCGCGATGATCGCGCCCAGCACCAGCGCGGGGTTGTCCTCTTCGGAGGTGATCGTGGCCGCGAAGGTCTCGGCCTGGTCGATCAGCTCGGCCACGTCGCCGCCCGCGAGCGCGGCCGGGACCAGCCCGAACGCGGTGAGCGCGGAGTAGCGCCCACCCACATTGGCGTCGGCGAGGAACAGGTGCGAGCCCTGCTTCTTGGCGAGCGCTTCGAGCGCGGAGCCGGGGTCGGTGACGAACACGAACCGCTTGGCGTGGTCGTCGATCCCGACGCCCTCGAACGCGGCCTCGAAGGCCCGGCGCTGGGAGTCGGTCTCCACGGTGGACCCGGACTTGGAGGAGACCACCACGGCGGTGCGCCGCAGCGAGGCCTCGCCGAGTTCGGCCGCGATCTGGCCGGGGTCGGTGGTGTCGAGGATGCTGATGCCCAGGTCCAGGGTCCGCGAGATCACCTCGGGGGCGAGCGAGGAGCCGCCCATCCCGGCGAGGGCGATGTGGTCGACGCCCTGTTCCTGGAGTTCGGCGCGCAGCTTCGCGAGCGGCGCGAGGAGTTCCTTCGACCCGACGAAGGTGTCGACCCATCCGAGGCGGATCGCGGCCTCGGCTTCGGCGCCCGGCCCCCAGAGGGTCGCGTCCTTGGCGGCGAGCCGCTCGGGGACGTTGTCGGCCTTGAGCCGGTCCACGTCGGCGTTCACGTCGACGCCGGTGGTGACCGCGAGGCCTCCGGCGGCTTCCATTCTTCCCATCGGTTCGCTCACTTCTGCACTCCGTTTGCCTCAGGCGCGGCGGCCTTGAGCTTGGACTCGATCTGTTCCAGCAGTTGGTTCCAGCTCACGATGAACTTGTCCACGCCTTCGTCTTCGAGGACCTTCACCACGTCCGCGTACTCGACCCCGACGCGTTCGAGCTGAAGCAGCACCGTGGCGGCCTCGGCGTAGAACGGTCGGACGGTGTCGGACTCGACCTCGCCGTGGTCGGCGAAGTCGGCGAGGGTGCCCTCGGGCATCGTGTTGACGGTGCCGGGGGCGATGAGGTCCTCGACGTACATGACGTCGCGGTACGAGGGGTCCTTGACCGAAGTGGACGCCCACAGCGGGCGCTGCGGGACCGCTCCGGCGGCCGAGAGGGCCTCCCAGCGCGGCGTGGCGAAGGCGTTCTCGAACTCCTGGTAGGCCAGTCGCGCGTTGGCGACGGCGGCCTTGCCCTTGAGCGCCTTGGCCTCTTCGGTGCCGATCGCGTCGAGCCGCTTGTCGATCTCGGAGTCCACTCGGGACACGAAGAACGAGGCGACCGAGCGGATCGAGGACAGGTCGATCCCGGCCTCCTTGGCCTGTTCGAGTCCGGCCATGTAGGCGTCCATGACGCCGCGGTAGCGTTCGAGCGAGAAGATGAGCGTCACGTTGACGCTGATCCCGGCTGCGATCGCGGCGGTGATGGCGGGGAGCCCGGCCTCGGTGGCGGGGATCTTGATCATCGTGTTCGGCCGGTCCACGGCCCACCACAGGGCCTTGGCCTCGGCGATGGTCGCCTGCGTCTCGTGGGCGAGGCGCGGGTCGACCTCGATGGACACGCGTCCGTCCTGGCCGCCGGTGGTCTCGTGGACCGTGGCGAGGACGTCTGCGGCCCAGCGGATGTCGTAGGTGGTGATGGCGCGAGCGGCTTCCTCGACGCTCACTCCGCGGACCGCCAGGTCGGCGATCTGCTCGTCGTAGTCCTCGCCCTTGGACAGGGCGGCGGCGAAGATGGACGGGTTCGACGTGACGCCAGCGACGGACGACCCGGCGATGAGTTCTTTCAGGTTGCCCGTCTTCAGTCGCCCACGCGAGATGTCGTCGAGCCAGATCGACACTCCCGCCGCCGACAGTCCGGCGAGGTTCTCGTTCGCGCTCATCGGTTCCTCCAGCTTTCCGCTATGGCAGCCCTGAGGGGCTCACCGTTGTTCCGCGTATCCGGTTGTCTCGCAAGGCGTTCGCGGCCGGCGCCCGAGGGCGCCGGCCGCGGCACGCTACTGCTGCGCCTTCTTGATGGAGGAGCGGGCGGCGTCCGCCACTGCGGCGGCGGTGATGCCGAACTCCTCGTACAGCTTCTGGAACGGCGCGGAGGCCCCGAAGTGTTCCAGGGAGACACTGACGCCTGCGTCACCCACGAGGTCCCTCCAGGTCAGAGCGATGCCGGCCTCGACCGACACGCGGGCCTTGACCGCCTTGGGCAGCACCGACTCGCGGTAGGCCTCGTCCTGCTCCTGGAACCACTCGATCGACGGCATCGACACGACGCGGGCGGCCACGCCCTCGGCGGCGAGCGTCTCGGCGGCCTCGACCGCGAGCTGCACTTCGGAGCCGGTGCCGATGAGGATCACGTCAGGGGTCCCGTCGGTGTCGGCCAGGACGTAGCCGCCCTTGGCCGCGCCTTCGGCCGAGCCGTACTTCTCGCGGTCGAACACGGGGATGTTCTGGCGGGTGAGCGCCAGCGCCGAGGGCCGCTCGTTCTTCTCCAGGAGGGTCCGCCAGACCACGGCGGTCTCGTTGGCGTCGCCGGGGCGGATCACGTCCAGTCCGGGGATGGCGCGCAGCGCGGCGAGGTGCTCGACCGGCTGGTGGGTCGGGCCGTCTTCGCCCAGGCCGATCGAGTCGTGCGTCCACACGTACACGACCGGGGTCTTCATGAGCGCCGCGAGGCGCACCGCGCCCCGCATGTAGTCGGAGAACACCAGGAACGTGCCGCCGTAGGGGCGGGTGGGTCCGTGGAGCTTGATCCCGTTGAGGATCGTGCCCATCCCGAACTCGCGGATGCCGAAGTGGAGGGTGCGCCCGTACGGGTTGCCCGGGTAGGCCTTGGTCTGGCGCGACAGCGGCAGGAACGACGGCTCGCCGTCCATGGTGGTGTTGTTCGAACCGGCGAGGTCGGCCGAGCCGCCCCACAGCTCGGGCAGGACCGGCGCGAGCGCCGAGAGGACCTTGCCCGAGGCCGAACGGGTCGCGACGCCCTTGGCGGAGGCCTCGAACTCGGGGAAGGCCTCGGCGAAGCCCTCGGGGAACTCGCCGGCCCACACGCGGTCGTGCAGGGCCTTGCGCTCGGGCTGCTCGGCGCCCCAGTTGTTGAACGCGGTCTGCCAAGCCGCGCGCTCGGCCTGGCCGCGCGCCACGGCCGACCGGGTGTGCGCGAGGACCTCGTCCGACACGTAGAAGGACTGCTCGGGGTCGAAGCCAAGGAGCTCCTTGGTCGCGGCGATCTCCTCGGCGCCCAGGGCGTTGCCGTGCGCGGCGTAGGAGTTCTGCTTCTTGGGGGCGGGCCAGCCGATGATGGTGCGCAGGCGGATCAGGGAGGGCTTGTCGGTGACGGCCTTGGCCTTCTCGATGGCCTCGTAGAGGGCCTTGGGGTCCTCCTTGTACTCGGCACCGGCCTTCCAGTCCACGGTCTGCACGTGCCAGCCGTAGGCCTCGTACCGCTTGGCCACGTCTTCGACCAGCGCGATGTTGGTGTCGTCCTCGATCGAGATCTCGTTGTCGTCGTAGATGAGGACCAGGTTGCCCAGTTCCTGCACGCCCGCGATCGCCGAGGCCTCGTGGGTGACGCCCTCCTCGATGTCGCCGTCAGAGGCCAGGACGTACACGAAGTGGTCGAACAGGCTCTCGCCGACGGCCGGCTCGGGGTCGAACAGGCCCCGCTCGCGGCGCGCGGCCATCGCCATGCCGACCGCGGTGGCCAGGCCCTGGCCGAGCGGGCCGGTGGTGGTCTCCACGCCCGCGGTGTGCCCCACCTCGGGGTGTCCCGGGGTCAAAGAACCCCACTGGCGCAAGCTCTTCAGGTCTTCGAGTTCCAGGCCGTAACCGGCGAGGTACAACTGCACGTACAGCGTCAGACTGGAGTGCCCGCACGAGAGCACGAAGCGGTCGCGGCCCTCCCACTCGGGTTCGCTGGGGTCGTGCCGCATGACCTTCTGGAACAACGTGTGCGCGACGGGCGCGAGGCTCATCGCCGTGCCGGGGTGCCCGTTGCCGGCCTTCTCCACCGCGTCGGCCGCGAGCAGCCGGGCCGTGTCAACCGCTTGCTGATCGAGTTCGGTCCACTCGAACTGTGCCACTGCGATACTCCTTGGTACTCGTCGTATTTGGGCCTCTGACGTGTGCCTTCTGACCCTACCTACACGCGGTGAACTTTATGCGCACTCTCTCGGGAGGCGGAATCGCGCTCATTGTGAACCCGCCCACGAGCGATGCACGCATTGTGAACGCCCAGGTCCCGGCCCTCGACCCAGGCCCGGGTCACAACCTCACTGCCCGTAGGGTGGGCCGTGATGAACGAGGACCCGACCCGCACCGACCTGCCGGCCGGCGTCGCCGACCGCCCCCGGCCCGCCCGCAAGCGCATCGAACTGCCCGAACCCGATGCCCCCCAGTCCACCCGGACGGACTGGCGGGCCCTGGTCGGCGCGTACGTGTCGCTCACCAAGCCGCGCATCATCGAGCTGCTCCTCATCACCACCATCCCGGCGATGCTGGTGGCCGCGCGCATGGAGTTCGACGCGCTCCCCTCGCTGACGGCCGTGGTCGCGACCCTCCTGGGCGGCGCGCTCGCCGCGGGCTCGGCGAACGCGATCAACTGCTACATCGACCGCGACATCGACCAGCTCATGCGCCGCACCTCCCGGCGCCCGTTGGCCAAGCACGTGATCCCCCCGCGCAACGCCCTGATCTTCGGGCTCGTCATCGGCGCGATCGCCGTCCTCGGCATGGGCCTGCTGGTCAACTGGCTCGCCGCGGCGCTGACGTTCGGCGCGATCGTCTACTACGACGTGGTCTACACGATCTGGCTCAAGCGCACCACCCCGTACAACACGGTCTGGGGCGGCGCGTGCGGCGCGGCCCCCGTGCTCATCGGCTGGGCCGCGGTCACCGGGCACATGTCCTGGATGGCCTGGGTCCTGTTCGCCGTGGTCTTCCTGTGGCAGCCCCCGCACTTCTACGTCCTGGCCATGAAGTTCAAGGACGACTACGCGGCCGCGGGCATCCCGATGCTCCCGGTCGTCGCCCCCGCCAAGCGCGTCGCGATCGAGTCGGTGGTCTACGGCTGGGCCATGCTCGCCGTCTCCCTCGTGGCCGTCCCGCTCGGTTCGACCTGGCTCTACGGCGCGGTGGCCCTCGTCGCGGGCGGCCTGTTCGTGTGGGAATGCCACAAGCTCCTCGGCCGCGTGAACCGCGGCGAGGACCCCAAGCCGATGCGCCTGTTCCACTGGTCCACCAGCTACCTGACGCTGCTGTTCCTGGCATTGGCGGTCGACTCCTTCCTCATGTAGGCGTACGCGATGCGGGCCCGGCCGAATGGCCGGGCCCGTATCCGTTTCAGAGCCTGGCCCGGATCGCCGCCACCGCCGCGCCCGGGTCGGCGACCTCCAGCAGCAGCCGGTCGTACTTCGCGCCGCTGAGCTCGACGACGATCGCGCGCTCGGGGTCGGCCACGTCCCAGAAGTCGCGGCGGCCCTCGCGCATGAACGAGCCGACGTTCACCACGCCGGGGATGTTGGAGCCGACGCCCCATTTCGCGCCCGGGAACCGCCG
>NZ_JBEYYO010000031.1:0-31729 GCF_040645615.1 Glycomyces sp. NPDC046736
TCGGCGGTCGGCGGTCGGCGGTCGGCGGTCGGCGGTCGGCGGTCGGCGGCGAGGGATTGTCGGTCCCTCGCGCGATGATTGATTCGGGGGCGACTCAGTGGCGACACGCCCGAGCGCGGGGGCAGCGCCCGTCGCGGCGATGTCGTACCCATGCGGGATCGTTGCAACCGGGGGCGTTCGGATTCCGACACGCCCGGCCGCGGGGTACGCAAGCGCGCCAGCGGTGTCGTACCCATCGGCGATCATTAGAACCGGGGGCGCTTGGGACGCGACACACCCGAGTGTGGGGGTCGGGTTCTTCAGGCCGCCAAGGGGACCAGGTCTGGGGCCGTCTTGGCGATGTCCGCCGTTAGGCGTTCAGCGAAGGCATCGACCGCTGCTGTTCGTTCGTCGGCTCTCCAGGTCAGGCCGTAGCGCACTGGCGGGGCGTCGATCACATGCAGGTACGCGATCCCCGGCCTCGGTTGGTGCGTTGCCGTGTGCGCCCCGGTCAGCAACGCGCCCTTGCCTCCCGCCACCAGCATCAGCGCCTCCTGGAGGCTCGTCACGCCCGGCCCGCGCGGGATCTCCCTCCCGCCCGGCGCGCGCCCCGGAGACTGGGTCTCCCTTCGGTAGTCCGGCACATTCCCCTCGATCCTCACCAGCGGGACCTCCGCGAGGTCGTCCATCGTGATCCACGGGCGCTCCGCCAGCGGGTGGTCCCCCGCGATCGCGAGCAGGCGCGGCTCGGTCAGGAGCGTCGCTGACTTGCCCAAGTCGTCTTCGCGAACCGGGAGTTCCATGAACTGCACGTCGTAGTACCGATCCCGCAGCTGCGTGAACGGGTCGGTGAACGACATCTCGCAGATCTCGACCGACAGCTCGGGGTGATCGGCCCGGAGCGCGTCGACCGCTCGCATCGCGATCTCGCCGGTCAGCGAAGCCGAGAAGCCGACGCGGAGCGTGCCGCCGATGCCCCGCGCCGCCGCGGCCGTGCGCGCGAGGATCCGCTCGATCGCCCTGTGGTGCGGCTCGACCTCGTCGCGGAAGCGTTCGCCCAGCTCAGTCAATGTCACACTGCGACTGGTGCGCTCGAACAGCGGCGCCCCGAGGCGGCGTTCGAGGCGTTGGATCAACTGGCTGACGCGGGCGCGGGAGAGGCGCATGCGCACCGCCGTGCGGCCGAAGTGCAGTTCCTCGGCCAGGATCAGGAAGCATTCGAGCTCGTCGCGTTCCACGGGCGTCCTCCGTATCGGTAAGTCTGACTGAATGAACGTTGCGTTCTTCGTCGTTGTTCCCGCCCGCGATCGGACCGAAGCTTTCAGGGCAAGCCAACGACTGAACCAAGGAGTACCCGTGAAAGCCCGTGAATGGGGTGTGCTGCTCGTCCTTTCAGGAGCGATTTTCCTGGAAGGCATCGACGTGGCCATGCTCAACATCGCCCTGCCCTCGATCCGCGCCGAACTCGGCCTGTCCACCGGCTCCCTCCAGTGGGTCGTGAGCGCCTACGTGCTCGGCTACGGCGGCTTCATGCTGCTGGGCGGCCGCGCCGCCGACCTGATCGGGCGCCGCCAGGTGTTCCTGGTCGCGCTCCTGGTCTTCCTCCTGTTCTCCGGCCTCGGCGGCCTCGCCGAGAACTCGGCCACCCTCATCGCGGCCCGCTTCATCACCGGCCTCGCCGCCGCGTTCATGACCCCCGCCGGACTGTCCATCATCACCACCGGATTCGAAGAAGGCCCCAAACGCGAACGGGCCCTGATGATCTACGGCGGCATCGGCGCGGGCGGCTTCACGCTCGGCATGGTCATCGGCGGTCTGCTCACCACGATCGACTGGCGCTGGGTGTTCTTCATGCCCGTCGGCCTGTCCGCGGTCCTCCTGGTCGCCGCGCTCATCCTCATCCCCAAGTCCCCGCGCCCCGACCGCAGCGGTCACCGCTTCGACCTCTTCGGCGGCCTCACCATCACCGCCGCGATCGTGCTGCTCGTGTTCGGCGTGGAGCGGGCCACGCACGTCAGCGCCGCCTGGACGATCGGCACGATCGGTCTCAGCCTCGCACTTGTGGCCCTGTTCGTGCTCATCGAGCGCAAGACGCCCGAGCCACTGGTGCGCCTGGGCATCTTCCGCTCCGGTTCGCTGGTGCGCGCCAACCTCATCGGCATGCTGTTCATGGCCGGGTTCTTCGGCTTCCAGTTCCTCGTGGTGCTCTACCTCCAGGAGCTGCGCGGCTGGTCGACCATCGAGGCGAGCCTGGCGATGCTGGTCATCGGCCTCGACGTGGCCCTCGCTCCGACGCTGACCCCAGTCCTGGTGCGCCGCTTCGGGAACGCCCCGGTGCTCTTGGCCGGTCTGGTCTCGGCCGCGCTCGCGTTCGGGTGGTTCCTCACCGCAGGCGCCGACACGTCCTATGTAGGCATGTTGCCGAGCCTGGTCCTCATGGGCCTGGCCTTCACCTTCGCCTACGGCCCCTTGACCATCATCGCCACCAACGGGATCGCGGAGAAGGAGCAGGGCCTGGCCGGCGGCCTCCTGTACACCTCGTTCCAGTTCGGCGCGGCCCTCGGCCTCGCCGGGGTGGCCGCGGTGAACGTGGCGGCGACCGCCTCCGACGCCCCGGGCGCGCTGCTCGACGGCTACCGGGCCGCGCTCCTGGTCCCGCTGGCCGCCGCGGTGATCGCGGTAGTGCTGGGCGCGTTCAACTTCGGCCGCAAGCAGGCCGTCCAGGACGAGCCCGAGCGCGAGCTCGCGGGCGTTTCCTGACGCGCACGCCGCAGGCCCGGACCGAGTGGTCCGGGCCTGCGGCGTTCCCGGTACCTCTGGCAGTGAGATATTGACATTTATTGTAAGTAAGCTTTACGGTTAATGCTCGAACCCGACGCACCCGAGCCCGCACCCTCCGTTCGAGTTCCCCTTGGGAGTACCGCATGAGAAGACCGAGATTGTTCGCATCGCTTTTGGCCGCAATGGGTCTGGTGCTCGGCGGGGCGCTCGTGGCCTCGCCCGCGCAGGCCGCGAACCTGGTGGCCGACCCCGGGTTCGAATCCGGAACGGTGGCACCGTGGTCGTGCGAGTCGGCCGAGGTCGTGGCCGCGCCGACGCGTTCGGGCACCAAGGCGCTCAAGTCGACCGCGAGTGCGTCGTCCATCGGGCGCTGCGCGCTGACCGTCCCGGTGCAGCCGTCGAGCGCCTACACGCTCAGCGCGTGGGTCCAGGGCTCGTACGTCTACGTCGGCGCGACGGGCGCGAACCAGACCTGGACGGGTTCGGCCGCCTCGTACACGCAGTTGCAGACCTCGTTCACGACCGGCGCGACCCAGACGTCGGTGGAGATCTACGTGCACGGCTGGTACGGGCAGGGCGACTTCTTCGTCGACGACGTGTCGCTCGACGGGCCGCCCGGGGACGGCGGCGGGGAAGGCGGGGTCCCGGGCACACCCGGCTCGGCCCGGGTCACCGCCTCCAGCGAGACGAGCGTGACGCTCGCCTGGGACGCGGTGAGCGATGTGGACGGTTACAAGGTGCGCCGCGGCACGGCCGTCGTCGCCGATACGACCGCCACGATTGCCACCGTCACGGGCCTGTCGGCCTGCACCAGTTACGAGTTCAGCGTGAGCGCCTACAACGCCGAGGGCTCGGGCACGCCGGCCTCGGTGAGCGCGCGGACGACCGGCTGCGCCGATTCGGGGATCGCCGACCGGGCGCTGATCGGTTACCTGCATTCGAGTTTCGCCAACGGCTCGGGCTACATCAGGATGGCCGACGTGCCATCCGAATGGGACATCATTAACCTCGCGTTCGGCGAGCCGACGACCCCGACCTCGGGCGACATCCGGTTCTCGCTGTGCCCGGCGTCCGAATGCCCCAATGTGGAGTCGAAGGCCGAGTTCATCGCCGCGATCGGGCAGAAGCAGGCCGAGGGCAAGAAGGTCCTGCTCTCGATCGGGGGCCAGAACGGCCAGGTGCAGCTCACGACCACGGCCGCGCGGGACGCGTTCGTGTCGTCGGTGAGCGCCATCATCGACGAGTACGGGCTCGACGGCCTGGACGTGGACCTCGAAGGCCACTCGCTGTACTTCAACCCCGGCGACACGGACTTCCGCAACCCGACCACACCGGTGATCGTCAACCTGATCTCGGCGCTCAAGACGCTGACGGCGTCCTATGGGGACGACTTCGTGCTGACGATGGCGCCCGAGACGTTCTTCGTCCAAGTGGGCCACCAGTTCTACGGCGGCGCGGGCGGCGGCGACAACCGCACCGGCTCGTACCTGCCGGTGATCCACGCGCTGAGGGACGACCTCGACGTGCTCCATGTGCAGGACTACAACTCCGGTCCGGTGATGGGTCTGGACGGCCAGTACCACAACATGGGCGGCGCGGACTTCCACATCGCGATGACCGACATGATCAAGGCGGGCTTCCCCGTGGCGAACACCGGGCACACCTTCCCGGGCCTGCGGGAGGACCAGATCGCGTTCGGGCTGCCCGCGGCGGTCAGCGCCGGGAACGGGTACACCTCCCCGGCTCACGTCCACCAGGCGCTGGACTGCCTGACGTCGGGTTCGAACTGCGGCGGGTACACGCTGCGCGGCGGGCCCTCGCCGGACCTGCGCGGGCTGATGACCTGGTCGATCAACTGGGACAAGTACTACGGCTGGGAGTTCATGGACAGCCACCGTCCCTACCTCGACGGGCTCTAGGGAACGGGGGGCGGCGGGCCGGGACCGGGCCCGCCGCCCGACTCATTCGGGCGGGTGCTTCTTGGTGAAGATGTCGGCCAGGACCCGCAGGGCCATCACGGATGCGATGAGCAGCAACGAGAGTCCGAAGAAGTGGTAGAGGGAGATCTGTTCGGTGAGCGTGGGCCCGCCCTCGATGCCGAGCAGCATCACGGCCATCACGCCTGAGGCCGCGGCGAGGACGGTCAGGAGCGTCTGGTGCAGCCAGGCGGTGATCGTGCGGCGGTCGTCGGCTTTGGCGAAGAGCCGGAAATTGGCGGTGAGCTGGCCCGATTCGGCGGCGGCCACGAGCCGGTCGAGGCGGCGGGGAAGCTTGCGCAGCACCGGAAGCAGGTCGGTGACCTCTTCGAGGACGAGGTCTTGGACGGCGGCCGGTCGCAGCCGCCGCTCGGCGTATCGCTGTCCTATGTGGCGGGCCTCGCCGATGAGGTCGAAGCGCGCGTCGATGGCGGTCAGGCAGCCTTCGAGGGTGGCGAGGGTGCGGAACACCGCGGCGAGCTCGGGCGGGATCACGATGCGGTACTTGGCGATGATGCGGAACAGCTCGGTGAACATGCGGATGCCCGGGGCCGCGCCGGGCACGAGGTGGCGGGCCATGAAGGAGCCGAGCGCGCGTTCGAACCCGGTCTGGTCGAGCTCTTCGGGGCGGGTCGAGACGCTCACCAGAGCGTCGGCCAGCGCGGGGCCGTCCTGGCGGTCGACGGCTTGGAGGATGGCCTCGAAGGAGGCGCGCAGTTCGCGGTCGAGGCGGCCGACGGAGCCGTAGTCGATGAGGCCGATGCGGTCGTCGTCGAGGAGCATGAGGTTGCCCGGGTGGGGGTCGGCGTGGAAGATGCCGTCGACCATGATCTCGTCGAACATCTCGCGTAGCAGCGCGGCGGCGAGGGCGTTGCCGTCGAGGCCGCGGTCGGCGAGCCCGGCGGTGGCCAGGGGGACGCCGGGGAGGCGTTCCATGACCAGGACCTGGTCGTCGGAGAGGTCGGGGTGGGGGCTGGGGACGCGGACTTCGGCGTTGCGCCTGTCGTGGGCGGCGGCGACTTGGGCGAGGTTTCGGGCCTCGACGGTGAAGTCGACTTCCTCGCGGAGGGCTTCGGCGAAGCCGTCGGCGAGGCCGAGGACGTCCATCGAACGGCCCCATGAGGTGTGGCGGTCGAGGGTGCGGGCGAGGCGGCGGATGATGTCGAGGTCTCGTTCGACGGCCTGCTGGGCGCCGGGGCGGCGGACTTTGACGACGACCGCTTCGCCGCCGTGGAGGACGGCGGTGTGGACCTGGGCGATGGAGGCGGCGGCGATGGGTTCGGGGTCGAACTCGGCGAAGATCTCGTCGACGCTGGCTCCGGCGGCGGCTTCGACGATGCGCACGGCGGTCGTGCCGGGGATGGGCGCGGCCTGGTCCTGGAGTTTGGACAGTTCGGCGATGTAACCGGCGGGCAGGAGGTCTCGGCGGGTGGAGAGGATCTGGCCGAGTTTGACGAAGGTGACGCCGGCGTCGTCGAGGGCCAGGCGGAGGGCGCGGGCCATCTCGGCGTCCTGGGCGGCTTGGCGGCGGCCCCTCAGGAGGCCGATGAGACCGTGGCGGGCGGCGATGGCGAGGATCTGGAGGTAGCGGCGGGTGCGCCTGATGCGGGTGCGCAGGCCTTTGAACCAGGTGCGGGCCGGGGGGACGGCGCCGGTGGGGATCACGGCTTCCCAGATCACGAGCATGATCATGGCGAAGACGGGGGCGCAGACGAAGACGAGGAGCCAGAGGGCGAAGACGCCGGGGAGTTCGTCGCTGGTGGGTTCGCGGAAGCGGTACTGGTCGAGTAGGGCCGGGAGGAGTCCGTATTGGATCACGCCGTAACCACTGATGCTGACAACCAGGAGGCGCCAGAGGGTGTATCTGATGTCGAGGAGTCGGGTGGCGACGTATGCGACGGCGGCGGTGTTGATGCCGACGCCGATCACCGAGAGGAGGAATTCGGGCATGGGGCTCGGCCTTTCAGCGCACGGATTCGACAGCACAGGGTATGACGCGGCGGCCACAGGCGGGGAGGCGGCGCGCCGTCCGTGTGGCATTGACATTTATCTATTAATAAGCTTTACTGTCAGTAACGGTCCCCCACCTTCGTCCGTCCCTCAACGGTTCCAAGGAGACTGTCATGACCGCGATCCGCCGCGCCTTGATGGCGTTGGCATCCCTGATGCTCTTGTCCGGCATGTTCAACGCCGGGGCCGCTTCGGCCCAGGCCACCGGGCTCACCGCCACGTTTACCGCCACCGACTTCGGCTCCTATTGGCAGGCCAAGTACGTCATCGCCAACCCCACCTCGGCCGCGATCACCGGCTGGACCCTCGAATTCGACCTCCCCGAGGGCGCGCAGCTCGGGCAGGTCTTCTACGGCAAGGCCACCCAGTCGGGCCGCCACGTCACGATCGTCAACGAGCACTACAACGCCACCGTCCCCGCGGGAGGGACCCTGGAGCCCTACAGCCCCTGGGTGCTCGCACAGAGCCCCGCCGAGCCCACCGGGTGCCTGATCAACGGCGACAAGTGCGACGGCAGCCCGGCAGCGCCGCCCGCCGCCCCCACCGGGCTCGCCGCCACCGCGCGCACCACGACCACCGCGACCCTCGCCTGGGACGCGGCCGAGCCCGGCGACCACCCCGTCGACCACTACGAAGTACTCGCCGAAGGCCAGGTCGCGGCCACCACCTCGGCCACCGAAGTGGTGGTGTCCGATCTCGCGCCCGCAAGCGCGCACACCTTCACCGTCAGAGCGGTCGACGTGCGCGGCCACGAAGGCGATGAGAGCGCACCGGTCACAGTGGAGACCCTCGACCCGGCCGACGACACCGACCCGCCGCCCGCCCCCACCGGGCTCCAGGTCACCGGCGTGACCTCCGGTTCGGTAAGCCTGTCGTGGTCGGCCTCGACCGACCCGTCGGGGATCGCCGGGTACGACGTATACCGCGACGGCCGGTACGCGACCTCCACGGCCGCAACGAATGCCGTGGTCGGCGGACTCGCGCCCGTCGCCACCTACGAGTTCACCGTGGTCGCCAGGGACGCCTACGACAACGCCTCCCCGCACAGCGCGCCGGTGACGGCCCAGACCGACGACGCGATCGGCTCGGGCGAGCACGCCCGCGTCGGCTACTTCGTCCAATGGGGCATCTACGGCCGCCAGTACTTCGTCAAGAACCTCGACACCTCCGGCGCGGCCGCGCAGCTCACGCACATCAATTATGCGTTCGCGAACATCGACCCGGTCAACTTGACCTGCATGAATGGCGTCACCAAGGGCACCAGTCCCGACCCGCAGGACCCCGACCAGGGCACCGGCGCGGGCGACGCCGAGGCCGACTACGGGCGCGCGTTCGCCGCCTCGCAGTCGGTCGACGGCGTGGGCGACACCGGGTGGGAGCCGTTGCGCGGCAACTTCAACGAGCTCCTGGAGCTCAAGGAGAAGCACCCGCACCTCAAGGTGCTCATCTCGATCGGCGGCTGGACGTACTCGAAGTTCTTCTCCGACGCGGCGGCCACCGAGGCCTCGCGCGAGAAGTTCGTGGCCTCGTGCATCGACATGTACATCGACGGGAACCTCCCGCTGTACAACGGCGCGGGCGGCGACGGCGTCGCGGCCGGGGTCTTCGACGGCATCGACCTCGACTGGGAATGGCCTGGGGCCGAAGGACACCCGGGCAACCACGTGAGCCCGGCCGACAAGGAGAACAACACGCTCCTGATGGAGGAGTTCCGCCGCCAGCTCGACGAGCGCTCGGCCGAGACCGGCAAGGACTACCTGCTCACCGCGTTCACCCCGGCCGACCCCGACAAGGTCGAGGCCGGGTGGGACATCACCCGCGCCGACGGCACGCCCAGCGTGTTCGACTACATGGACTTCGCGAACGTCCAGGGCTATGACTTCCACGGCTCGGGCAGCGACAACTCGTGGGAGCCGAATCTGACCGGGCACCAGGCCAACCAGACGACCGATGTGGACGATCCGTACTCGTTCCACTTCTCCAACGAGATCGCGATCGACACCTATCTGGACGCCGGAGTCCACCCGCGCCAGTTGACGATCGGCATCCCGTTCTACGGCCGAGGCTGGCAGGGCGTCGCCGACGGCGGCGTCAACGGCGAATGGCAGGCCGCGAACGGGGCCGCTCCGGGACAGTTCGCCGAGGAGGCCGGGACTCGCGGGTACGCGAACCTGCTCGCGTCCGTGCCCGGCTGCACCGTCCACCACGACGAGCAGGCCGGAGCGACCTACTGCTACACCGGGAACGGCGGCCAGTGGTGGTCCTTCGACGACCCGTGGTCGATCGGACTCAAGACCGACTGGGTCAGATCCGAGGAGCTCCTCGGCGTCATGGTCTGGGAGATGTCCGGGGACGACGGGACGCTGATGTCGGCCATCGACAGCGGTCTGTCTTAACCCCTATACCGTTGGGGGCGTGGAGAAACCACGCCCCCAACGTATATCCGGGTGGCGACCGCTGGATAGTTTGACCGCATGAACGACGAGGAGTTGCTCGCGCAGGGCGTCGGCCCCCTGGCGCTGGCCGTGCTTCCCCAGGCGGCGGACACCGACGACGATGACGTGGCCGCGATGTGGTGCGGCAAGCTCGCCCAGGCCGGGATGCTGGAGGCCGCCGCCGGGCACTTCCGCGACGCCGCCGCGTCGGGCGACCTCACCGCCGTCAAGTGCATGGTGTGGCTCGGCCGCGAGGCGGGCCGCACGGCCGACGCGCGGCAGTGGCTCGAAAGGGGCGCGCAGGCCGGAGACGCCTGGTCGCAGTTCGAGCTGGCCCTGTCCTTGACCGAGCCGCACGAGCAGGAGGCCGCCGAGCACTGGTACCGGCACGCCGCCGAGGCCGGGCACGCGCTGGCGATGAGCAACCTCGGCGTCCACCTCAAGCGCGCGGGCCGCGACGACGAAGCGCTGCACTGGTATCGGCGGGCCGCCGAGGCCGGAAGCGGCACCGGGATGAACAACCTCGCGGTGCAGCTGATGATCGCAGAGCACGACGCCGAGGCCGAACACTGGTTCCGCGCCGCGGCCCGCGAGGGCAACACCGACGGCACCGCGAACCTGGGCCGACTGCTCTTCGAGTCCGGCCGCCCCGACGAAGGCGAGTCATTCCTCGCGGCAGCGGCCGAACAGGGCCACGGCGGCGCGGCGGGAATGCTGGTCGAACACCTCGAACGCACCGGAAGACCGGACCAGGCCGCCGCCTGGAGAGCGAGGTTCGCCTAGACGACGGTGCGGCACCCGTCATTCCGGTCATGCGACTGAGGATTCATCGTGTCATGCTGGGGAACCGGATGAAAGACCCCAGGAGGACACATGCGGGAAGATACCGACTGGGCTGCCGCCGAGGCCGCGGCCGTCTCCCTCGAAGCCCGCCTCATCCGCTACTGGAGCGAGGACGACCATACGGCCGTGGACGATCCCGAGGCGATGCGCGAGGCGATGACGTTGGCGCCATGCTGCGTCCTGTTCCCCGACTCACCCGAGGCACCGGCGGTCGTCATCGATCTCGAAGCGCTGCACGTACTCGCGTCGTTCCACTTCGCACACGTGCACCGCGCCGGGGAGGTCACCCCCGAGACGGTCGAGGAGGGACAGTGGATGCTCGCGCTGTTCGCGTGCCTCGGCGCCTTCGCGCCCGACCTGGTGCCCGAACCGATCCGAGACGGGGTCGCCACGGTCGGCACCCCGCCGGTGGTCCTGCTCGAACACGAGTTGGGGCGCGCCTTCGAAGAGCATCAACGCTGGATCTCCACTAAGGACCCAGCGGCGCTCGAGACCTGCACGTCGCTCTTCCGGGCGATCCTGGAATGCCTGCCCGCCGGACATCCCGCCGTCCCGTCGATGATGTCGAACCTGGGCAACTGCCTGCGCATGCGCGCCCTCCTCCACTCGGACGCAACGGAACTCGACGACGCGATCGAACTCGCCCGCCGCGCCGTGCGCCTGGTCGAGGCCCAGAGCCCCGACCGGCCCGTGATCCTCGCCAACCTCGCCACCGCCCTGACCCAGAAGGCGCCCGCGGCAATGCGCCCCGAGGAGTTCGACGAGGCGGTGGACGCCGCGCTCGAAGCGCTCCACATCGCCTCCGACCCCGAGGACTGGTTCGAGCCCTGCGCCGCGATGGCGCTGCTGCGCCGGTATCGGAGCCAGGGCTCGGACGCCGACCTCGACGCCGCCATCGCGGCCTTCGACCGGGCGCTGGAGCGGTTCCCCGAGGGCGACAAGGGATTCGCGCTGTGGTCGGTCCAGTCGGCGATCGCGCTCTCGCTGCGCTATGCGCGTGACCGCCGCGAGAGCGACCTCGACGCGGTGTTCGCGGCGGCGGGCCGATCGACCGGGGTCGAGGACGAGGAGCTGGCCGCCGAGCGCCGCCGCGTCCTCGGCCTGGCGCTGTTGGCGCGCTTCGAACTCCACGGCCGAGAGGAGGACCTGGAGGAGAGCGTCGCCTCGCTGCGGGCGGCCGGGTCCGACCCGGCGACCCTGCTCGACCTCGGCGTCGCCGAACTCGCCCGGTTCACGCACACCGGCGAGGAACACCATGCCGACGAGGCCGTGGCGACCTTCGAACGGATCATCGCCACCGCGAACGAGAGCGTCACCGGCCAGGCCCTCATTCGGCTCGCCGAGACGTACTGCGAACGCCTCTCCCGGTTCGGACGCGAGGCCGACGCCGAGGCGGGCAAGCGCACCGCCGAGCGCGCGCTCGCCATGCTCGACAGCGCCAGTGCCCGGGCCCGGCGCGCCCGGCTCCTCATCGGGGAGATCGAGGCGAACCTATTCGACCTCACCGAATCCGAATCGGCCCGCGACCGGGCGATCGCGATCTTCAGCGAGGTGTTCGAGGCCGCGGAGGACGACGCGGAGCGGTGGCTTCCCGCGGTACGCCTGGGGCACTTGCACATGCGGCGCTACAGTGACGGCGATCCAGGCGCGCTCCCGCTCGCGGTGGAGTGGTCGCGTGCTGGCCTGCACTGCCTGGGCGAGGGGGACGGCGGGCCCGAACTCGCCACCGCGCTGGCAACCCTCGGGCGCGTCTTGTCGCTCACCTACGAGGAGACCGGCGACCTCGACGCGCTCGACGAGGCCCTGCGACTCCTCGAACGGGCGGCCGGAATCTCGCGCCTGACGCGGGCGCTGCGCGCCGAAGTACCGTTCTACCTCGCCTCGGTGCTGCTGCACCGCGTGGACCGCTTCGAGGACGGCGACGCCCTGGAACGGGCCGTCGAGGCGCTCGCCGCCGCCGAGGCGGCGATCCCCATCGACCACCCGGAGCGGTCGCTGTACTTGGCGACGCTCGCCTCGGCGCTGCGGGCGCGGTTCGAATGGCGGGGCCGCCCCGAGGACCTGACCGAGGCGGTGCGGGTCGCCCGCCGCGCGGTCGAGAACGCGCGCAGGGACAACGACCTGCGGATCTCGTTCGCCCTGGCGGGCTTGGGGATGGTGCTCACCGCCCGGTACACCTGGTTCGGGTCCGTCTCGGACATCGACGACGCCGTCGACGCCTGGCGGGAGGCCGTGGCCGTCCTTCCGCCGGACAACATCGCACTCGGCCCCTATCGGGGCCAACTCGCGATGGCTCTGGTCCACCGCTACGGTCACCGGCGCGATCGCCGCGACGCCGACGAGGCGGTCGAGGCCGCCCGCGCCGCCGTCGAGGCCGAGGTCGAGCCGCTCGCCAGGGCCGAAGGCCTCGCGCTGCTGGCCCACGCGCTCAGGTCGAGGGGCGCGGTCGAGGAGCTCCCCGAGGACGTTGTCGAATCGGTCGAGCACCTGCGCGAGGCCGTGAGCATCTGCCCCGCCGGCACCCCGCGCCGCCCCGCTTTCCAAGGTGCCCTTGCGCTCTCACTGATGGTGCACCTCCGCGACAACGAGGATCGCGCCTTGGCCGACGAAGCGGTGGCCGCCGCCCGGGAGGCACTCGACGCCGCCGACGCGGACGACCCGCGCCGACCGAGCATCGTCAACGTGCTCGCGCTCATCCTCGCAGGGCGGGCCTCGCTCAACGAGGACGAGGCCGACACGGAGGAGGCGGTCGCGCTGCTTCAGGAGGCCACCGGCTCGGGCATCGGGCCCGCCCCGGCCCGTTTCATGGCGGCGCGGCTCCAAACCGGCCTCGAATCCGCGCGGGAGCACTGGGACGCCGCGCTCGACGCCTGCCGCACGGCGATGGCCGAACTCCCCCGCCTGGCCTGGCACGGGTTCCAGCGGGACGACCTGCTCGACGCGCTGACGCGGACCGACGGGTTGGCTCGGACTTCGGCGGCCATCGCCCTCAATGCGGGACAACCGGAAACGGCGCTGCGGTTGCTGGAGGAGGGCCGAGGCGTGCTGCTCGCGCGGTCGCTCGACGCGCGCGACGACATGGCCGAGCTCGCCGAACGGGTGCCCGACCTCGCCGATCACATCCGCCGCGTCCGGGCACTCCTCAACGTCGATCCGACCGATCTCGTTGCGGCCGAGGCGATCCCGGGTTTGCCCACCTGGAGCCGGGCGCTTGCGGGCGACCGGCGGCGGGAGCTCTCTGAGGAACTGGACGACTTGGTCGAACAGGTACGGGCGCTCCCGGGCTTCGAGGACTTCCAGCGGCTTCCTTCGATGGAACGCCTTCAGGGAGCCGCTGCGGGCGGGCCGGTCGTGGTCGTGAATGTGAGCGACCTGAGGTGCGACGCGCTGATCGTCACCGCTGACGGCGTGGAGCCGGTGTCGTTGCCGGACCTGGAGATCGACGGCGCCGAGGGGCTCACCGAGCGGACCCGGACGCTGCTGCGCTCCCTCGCGAGCCTCAGCGACGGCGAGGAAGCGGTGCGGCGCGCGAACCGGGACCTGGAGGAGACGCTGGAGTGGCTGCGCCGGGTCGTGGTCGACCCGGTGATGCGGGCGCTCGCCGACGCCGAGGTGACCTCCGGTCGCCTGTGGTGGTGTCCCACAGGCGATCTCGCGCTCCTGCCGCTCCACGCGGCCGGGCCCGAGTCGTTCGTCTACTCGTACACGGCCACGGTCCGGGCCCTCTCATCGCAGGTGGGGAAAGTGCATGCGAGCCAGGCCGAGCTGCTGGCCGTCGACCTGTCCGCCACCCCCGGCCTGCCGCCCCTGCCGCACGCGAAAGCCGAGGTAGGGGCATTGCTCGAAGCCGTGCCGGACGCGACGCTCCTCGAAGGCCCTGACGCCCACCGCGACGCGGTCCTGCGCGGCCTCGAATCCCATGCGCTCCTGCACTTCGCAGGCCACGGCGCCCAAGACCCGGCCCGCTTCCCCGGCGGCGCCCTCTTCTGCCACGACCACCCCCTCACTCTGGCCGACCTCGCCCACCGCCGCTCCCCCTCGGCCCGCCTCGCCTACCTCTCGGCCTGCGAAACCGCCTGGGGCGCCGAAGACCTCCCCGACGAAGCCCTCCACCTGGCGGGAGCCATGCAACTCGCGGGCTTCGACCACGTCGTAGCGGCCCAATGGTCGGTCGACGACGTCTGCGCGGTCGCCACCTCAATGATGTTCTACAAGGGACTCACGGACCCGACCACCTCGGGAACCCTCAACCCCGACAAGGCCGCCACCGCCCTCCACGCAGCCACAACCCAACTCCGCAGACAAGACACCCCGACCCTCCTGTGGGCCTCCTACGTCCACATCGGTCCGTAAGCGCCGATCAGAAGACGGGTGGGATTCGGTAGGTGAGGGCTCTGCCGTTTTCGGTGAGGATGGTCAGTAGGTCGGCGTCGATTGCGGCGTGTTCTATGAAGTCGTCGCCGATGGGGATGGCGGCGGAGGGTGTGGCGTCGGCGAGGTTGACCACGGTGATCTGGCGTTCGGAGCCGTAGGACTCGACCACGGCGAGGTCGCCGTGGAGGGCGGCCACGCTTTGGAAGAGTTCGGCGTCCATGCGGATCGTGCCGTCGAAGCCGAGGAGCTGGGCGGAGCTGACGTAGTCGAAGGGCTGGTCGCCGAGCACGATGCCGTTCGGGCCGGAATACCAGTGCTCGTCCACATGCCACTCGACCCCGATCTCCCACTCCTGCAATCCCGTTCGCGTGTTGATCGCGATGGTCTTGTACTGGTCGCTGGCGTCCGAGTGGTCGACGGCGGCGCAGACCAGCCCGGGGCCGCAGGCTTTGACGTTCTTGATGCTGAAGCCCGCGTTGAACTCGATCCTCCAGGACTCGTCGAAGCCGTCGATCGCGAACGCACCCAATGCCGCTCGGCCCGGTGAGGCGTCATCGGAGAGCTTGCCGATCGCGAGGCCGTCGTATGCGGTCCAGATGTTCCCGTCCAGCGGGAGGTCGCCGCTGTGGATCGCGGAGCCGTCGGCCGCGTCGCGCACCACCGCGGTGCCCTCGTCGGGGTCGAGTTCGACGAGTCGGTCGGTGGCGGCGAGGTTGTCGTGCAGCGCATAGGAGTTCGGCGGGATCGTGCCGGGACCGCCCTCGCCCTCGTCCCAGATCGCCTCGGCGCGGGCGCGGTAGGTGTCGATGATGAACAGGTCGTAGGGGCCTTCCTTGCTCCAGACCTGCTTACCGGTGAGGAGGTCGATGCGGATCACGGCATTGTCCTCGAAGCCGTCGCGCTGCTCCACGATCGCCTCGTTGCCGTAATAGGCGACGTCGCTGCGCCCGTACCAGGGCTGCTTCCACAGGAGAGCGCCGTCGGCGAGCGCGACGGCCGCGCGCATGTCCTCGCCCGCGTCGGTGGCCGAGGACGCGGCGTCGAGCAAGAGCACGTCGCCGACGACGCCGAGGTGCAGCTCAGTGGGTTCGAGCTCGTACTCCTGAGTCCACAATGTCGTTCCGGTGGCGTCCATCGCGGTGACGGTGGTCAGGCCGATGCTGGCTTCGCCGATGTAGGCGACGCCGCCCGCGGTGGTCATGGCGGTGGCGTCCGACGTGGACAGCTGCGTCTCGGAGACGAGTTCGAGCTCGGGTGAGGGGTCGGTGTCGAGGAGCTCGCCCGCGCTCTCGGCGAGGCCGCTGAGGGGGTTGTCGCCGCCGAGGCCTTCGAGCATGCCGTCCCAGTCGGTCTGGTTGAGCGCGATGACGAGCGCGACCACGATGACCGTGACGATGCTGGAGACGACCGAGAACGCCAGGAACCTGTGCGGCGGCCCGGCGTTCGGCAACGGTCCGGTGTGGACACTCGGCGGGAGTGCCTGCGGCGTGAACGGAAGCCGTTGGGGCGTCGGGTCCGAGACCGGCGGGGGCGAGGGCGTGTAGGGCGAGGAGAGGGGCGGCGACGCAGGCGAAGCCGTGCTGGGCGAGAAGACCGGCGGCGATGAGGGCGCGGGCGTGTAAGGCGACTGCGCAGGTGCGGGCGGGGACGGCAGCGGTGCGGGCGGCGTCTGGGCCGGGGCCCGCAGGTCGGGTACCGGGTAGGGAGCGTAGTCGGCCACGGGCAGCGCGGTGGGCGTGGTCGCGTCGGCGTCGTCGGTTTCCGTTGCGGCGTACTGGTACGCGCCGAACGCGACCGGGAGTTCGGGCTGCTCGGGCACCGAGGGGGCGACGCCGAGTCGAGAGTGGATCCTGGTGGCGACCATCGGCATCCGGCTGGAGCCGCCGACCAGGAGCACGGCGGCGAGATCGGCGGGGGCGGCGCCCGCGCGTTCGATCGTGCGGCGCGTCTCGTCCACCGCGCGGGCCACGAGCGGGTCGGCGAGGCTGGTGAGCTCGTCGCGGGTGAGGTGCAGGCCCATCGGGTTGTGGCCGGGCAGGGCCACCGGCGCGGTAGAGGTGCGCGAGAGCATCTCCTTGGCCGCGCGCACCTCGGCCCAGAAGGCGAGCCGGTCGCGCAGGTCGGCGGTGGTCTCGGGCTGGTCGATGCGTTGCCACAGCTGGGGATCGCGCCCGGCCACGACGCGGCCGAGGTGCGCGGCCAGCGCCATGTCGACGTCGAGCCCGCCGAGGTCGTCGAGGCCGCCGACGGCGAGGGTCCGCAGGCGGCCGGTGTCCTCGCGGCGGACCACGGCCACGTCGAACGTGCCGCCGCCGAAGTCGAAGATGGCGACGGTGCCCGCGCGCGGGATCTCCTGGCCGAGGACGGTGGCGCAGTAGGTGGCTGCGGCGATGGGCTCGGGGACCATACGAACGGGCCCGAGCCCGGCGAGGTCGGCGGCGCGTTCGAGGGCGCCGCGGCGCACCGGGCCCCAGTCGGCGGGGTGGGTCAGGACGGTCTGGGTGGGGCCGAGTCCGGAGGCGGCGGCCTCTTCGGCGACGCGGCGCAGGCCGGTGGCGAGGAGTTCCTCGACGGGGATCTCCTTGTCGCCAAGGAGGATCGAGC
This sequence comes from Glycomyces sp. NPDC046736, assembly GCF_040645615.1. NCBI lineage: Bacteria > Bacillati > Actinomycetota > Actinomycetes > Glycomycetales > Glycomycetaceae > Glycomyces > Glycomyces sp. NPDC046736. Next base: position 17,003 of record NZ_JBEYYO010000031.1, read on the forward strand.
CGTCGTCGATGCGGCGTTTGGGGTGGGGCTCGAACCGCTCGGGGTCGGTGGCGCCGAGCCGTTGGGCGTCGCGTCCGGTGTGGAGGGTGCCTTCGGCGTCGAGGTACACGCCGGAGGCGAGGAGCGGCGAGCCATCGAAGATGAGGGTGCGGGGTTCTTGCCCTTCGCGGCCGACGACGGCGACGGTGTGGGTGGTGCCGAAGTCGACGGCAAGCATTACGGGGGTCTGCACGCGGGCCTACTCATTCGATGCTGGGGCGGTTCCACCGAGCCGACATCCGATAGGATATATCCTATATCCTATACGGTTCGGCGGGCGGGTGGATCGGTCGGCGGGCTTCCGGCGATCCCTCGCGAGGATACAGCGCGGGGCCGGTGCGGCGACCCCGCGCGCCGGAGCACGCGTTCGCGAGAGCGTTCGCGAACGCTCTCGCGAACGACCTGCGGGCCTGCGGGCCTGCGGGCCTACGGGTTCAACGAGGTGAGGACGACCGCCTCTGACTCGTCGTGCGGCAGGTACCGGACGCGCACGACCATGCCCGGCTGCAACTGCGGGATCGCGCTGGCGTCGATGGGCTTCTGCTGGTCGAGATCGAAGACCGACCCGTCGGGGCGGGTGACGCGGAGCTTGAGGTCCATGACCGCGCGGTCGCCGCGCAGCTCGCCGGTGGGGCTGATCGCGAGCACCACGGCCCGCGCCTCGGTGCCCTGCTCGGCGATCTGGAGCTGACGGGGCGTGACCAGGCCCTTGGCGACGCGCACGCGGTCGAGCGCGGCCTGCATCTCGGCCTGCGGCGCGTCGGCGGCGATCGCGACCCGGCCGTCGGCGCTGCCGGGGCGGTAGCGGACGGGGAGGATCGCGCCGGGGCTCAGGGCGCCGAGCTCGGTGAGGTCGACGATGGTGCGGGCGGTGCCGCGGAACGACTGTCCGTCCATAGTGTCCACGTCGAGGAGGATGTCGAGCTGCGGCTGGTCGTTGACGGTGAGGCCGGTGCGGCTCACCGAGACCACGGTGCCCATCGCGATCGGCGCGCCCTCGAAGCCCTTGGGGCTCAGGCCGCGAAGCTGACGCAGCGGCCCGTCGACCATGCGCCCCACCGAGAACGTGGTCGGGAGGACCCCCAGGAGCAGGATCGGGCCGACGAGCCAGCCGTTGGCCCAGGCGGCGGGGCTGTCGCCGCCGAGTCCAGTGAGGACGAACATCGCGGTGCAGATCAGGCCGGCGATGAGGAGGACGGTGTTGATGACCTTGAACATGAGGTGGGCCTTTCGTCGGGTTCGAGGTCGAGTCTCGGGCCGAGGCCGGCGCTACCGGTCACAGGTTTCGGGGCGGGCGCGGGCGGGGCAGGCCGATTACACTCGCGGCATGGTGCAGGCACATGTCGCGGCGGTGCCCCGAGGCATGCTCATCGCGGACGCGTGGGCGCAGCTCGGCGACGGCGTCGCGCCCCTGTCGAACGCCTCGGGCAGGCCGCTCGCGCGCACCGTCAAGCTCCTGCTGGACCCGCTGGTGCTGCGCCCGGGCCTGCGCCCGCAGTTCGCGGGCGGGGTGATCGGCGTCGAGCACGTGGACGCGCTGCGAGGGGCGATCCTGGACGCGGGCCCGACCCTCACGGCGACCGCGGCCTGGTTCCGCATGGTCAAGCAGGCCAGGCGCCGAGCGGGGATCACCGAGGGACACCCGCAGGACCTGTACTTCCAGCGGTGCTACGAGCTCGCGCACCTCCACGGCGACCCGGGGACCGCCCCGGACGCGGCCCAGATCGCCGCCGAGGCGGTCGCGGAGGTCCACGAGGAGCGCGGTTCGGTGACGGTGGACCGGTTGCGGCGCTTCGTGACCGACCCCGAGCAGGTGAGCGGGCTGGACGACCTGCTGCGGCAGGCGTGGGAGCGGCGGGAGGGCGATGCGGCCGTCCGAGGCCAGGGCGCGGGCCTGGCGGAGTTCTTGGAGACGTGCGCGGTCGAGGCGGACGAGCGGCTGTGGAAGTCGTTGGCGCAGCGGCGAATCGGCACGGCCGAGGCCGTCGAGCTGGACGCCCCGGGGGTGGCGAGCGGATACGGTCTGACCGAACGCGACCGCCCGGCCCGGCCCGAGATCGGCGACAGGGCCTCGAAGAGGCGGCTCCCGAGACCGTTCGACAGGTCCATCATGGAGCGATTGTTCGCGGCGTTCACGGCGGTGTTCCAGCGCGAGGCGATGTCCGACATCCCGGCTCTGGTCGTGGCCGAAATCAACCGCTCGGCCGCGCCGTGGCAACTGGGCGAGGAGACCGGCCGCGTCGCGATGGCCCTCGGCCGAGACGCCAGCGCCGGTCTCGACGCGCAGACCGAGCCGGGCACGGACGCGAACGCGCGGCTCCTGGCGCGCTGGCGGCGCGAGTCGTACGTGCAGCGAGTGCTGCGGCTTCCGGCAGCGGAGGTGTCGGAGGAGACACGCGAGGACGTGCGCGGGGTCCGGCGCGCGTACCTGCGACGGCTGTGGGCGCGCCTGCACGGCCGAGAACTGCGCGGCGAGGCCACGACGGCCGAAGGCATGTGGGACCTGCTCGACGGCGTCCTCCGCTCAGTGATCATGGACCAACGAGACCGCCTGCGCCGCAAACTCGAACGCGACGGGGCGAGCGCATGATCCCGCACCGAGTCGCGTGCGGCACCGCCCACGGTCGCCTGAGCACAGGCGAACGCGCCGCATGCCGCGTCGTCGCAACTGGCGCCCGCTGTGTGCAAGCCGGTGCGCACTCGCCGATCGCGCCCCAGGCCGGGGGAAAGCCGACCGCCACTTGCCGAGCCGCCATTGCCAGCGCGTCTCGCGCCCGCCACGTGCCCGCTGAACCACAGTCGCTGCGCGCCTGGACGCCCACCGCCGCCGCGTCACGATCCCACCGCGCACCCGCTGCATCACAGTCACTGCGTCCCCGAACGCGCACCGCCGCAACGGAACCGACAGCCAGTCGAACCACCGACCACGCCGCGTGCGCCGCCGCGGCCCGCGCCCGCCACATGTCCGCTGGGCCGCATTCGCCAAGTTCGGGTGCAACTATGGCCGCAGCGAAACCGATCATCACACGCCTCGCGACCATTCGCGTCGCGCGCGTCGGTGCCGGCTGTGTGCCCGCTGGATTGCGTTTGAGCCGATCCAGCGCGCCTCAGGCCGCCGCGGAGCCGACCGGCGCTCGCTCTGCCCGAGGCCGCATCGCCCCGGCCCGCTCCCGTCATGAACCCCGCGCCGCGTGTGGCGCGGCGGTTCGCGACCGCCGAGTCACCGCCCTGCGCCGCTCATCCGCGTGGAGCCAGTCATGACCCGCTTCTCGGTCGCTCGGAGCGGCACCGTCATCGCAGTCGGGTCCCGGCCTGACCATCCCGAGCGGACCGCGCTCGTCGAAGGCCTTGGGGCCCTGCTGTTCTGGGACGTTCTCTCGCCTGAGGCACACCCCGCTGCGGAGATTCACGATCTCGCTCTTGCGAGCGCGTGGCTCTGGGAGTTGTACGGTCCCAATGCCGCCGCCTCGATCCTCAATGGAGCAATCTCCGTCGACACCGAAGCCTCCTCCCCCGGGCTCGACTCCCTCCGCGCCCTCGCTCACCTGCATTGGGCCTCGGCCTGGTGGCCCTCCTCCTACTGGGCAGGCGTCCCGGCCCTTCCGGCCGGGATTCTCCGTGCCGAGATCGCGTGGCGGACCGCCGCCGTCGAGCACCTGCTCGAAGACGAGCACGCCGTCGAGCGCGCCCTCGCGCAGGCCAATCTCGTCGCGCTCGGCCTGTTGACCACCGACGCCGACCTCGGTACCGAGGCCCGTGCGCTCGCCGAAGTCCTCGATGACCTCGCCGAGGACCACGGTCTCGAGCTGCGCCGCGAACCCGCGGTCCGACCCGAGGGCTGGGCGCTCGCCGCGGGCGGCGGCGAGACCTCGGGGCTCACGCTCGCCTCGGGAACCTCCCCATTGGACTGGGCGCTTGTGCCGCAAGGCCTCGTGGACGCCTCGGCCGACGCCGCCTGGAGCGTCACCCAGACCGGCACCCTCACGCTCACCGTCAGCGTCCCCGCCGCACCCGAACCCCCGCCACTCGCCCTGACCGCGCGGATCGCCGGAGCCGACATTCCCTTGCGCTTCGACCCGCCGTCGAGTGCGTTCACCGGCGAAATCGAAGCGCCCCAAGGGTTCATGATGCTCCCCGCCGCCGAAAGGACCCTCGTCGTGTTCGCACCGGACTTCGCCGTCCCCGCCGCGCCCGACCCAGACGCGGCCGAGCGGCAGGCCGCCGTCGTCACTTTCGCGCTCGAACGCCTCACCGCCCCGGACGCCTCCCTCACCGAACGCGCGGCCCGCGCATGAGCGAGGACACCAGCGACCTGATCGGCCTGCACGGCGCCGAGACCACCGGCCCGCGCTGGGCCCCGTTCCGCGAGCTCAACAACCGGGCCGCCAGGCTCGTCAACGAAGGCCGCAACACCGAGGCCAACGCACTGCTGCTCCAGGCCTACGAACTCACCGTCGTGCCCGATGTGGACGCCGCCGGGCTCGACGGCCGGGCCCGCGCCCTCGCGAACCTCGCCGCGCTCGCCGAAGGCCGCGGCGAGGCCACAGAAGCGCTGCGCCTCACCGAAGAGGGCCTCCTCGCGTGCGAAAGGGCCGAAGCCGAAGCGGGCGACCGATACGGCACCCGCGCCGTGCGCGCTTCGCTGCTCATCAACCGCGCCCAGACCCTCCAGCTCGTCGGGCGCCTGGACGACGCGCTCGCCGACCTCGACACCGCCCTGGCCCTCAGCACCGAGTCCGAACCGGGCGGCGACAGCCACATCGTCGCCGTCATGCTCCACAACACCCGCACTGTGCTCCTCATCGGACTCGAACGCCTCGAAGAGGCCGAAACCGAAGCGCGCCTGACGCTCCGGCTCGCCACCGAGCACGAGCCGCGCCTCACCGGCTACCCGTACTCGAATCTCGCGGTCATCGCCCAAGCCCTCAACGACCACGGCGCGGCGATGGAGTACCTGCGCCTGGCCGAACAGGTCCACGCCGCATCAGGCGAGGCGAGCGCCGCCGCGCTCGCCACGGCCAACCGGGGCCGCGCGGCCCTGCGTGCGGGCGACCCCGAAGCGGCGGGGCGGCTCCTGGCCGATGCCGAGCGGGCCTTCGACGACGGCGAGGAACCGCTGCGCGCCGCCGAGATCCGCTACGGCCGCGCCCACGCCGCGTTCCAGACCGGCGCCATCGCCACCGCCCGCGAACTCCTCCCCTCGGCCGTAGCGGTGCTCCGGAACGCCGGGCACACCGCGATGCTCGCCGAAGCGCTCGCCCTCGAAGGCGACATCGCCGCCGCCGAGTCCTCATTCGACGAAGCCGAGACCGCCTACCTCGCCGCACGGGAGGCCTACGCCGCGTCCGGCGGCCGATACCACTTGGCGCGCATCGACATGCGCCGGTCCTTCGCCGTCGCCGCCCGGTGCTCGCTCGCCATCACCGCGAGCGAGCAGCAGCGGCTCCTGCGCGCCGCGTTCGACCTCTCGCTGCCCTCGGCGCTGGCCACCGACGCGATCCGGCACCAGTTCGCGCCCGGCCGGGCCCGCGAGCAGTGGGCCGCGACCGTCGCGATCCCCGCGATGGCGCACGCGCTCAGCCTGGCCGCCGCGCTCCGCGACGGCGCGATCATCTCCGAACTGCTGGAGCACATGAGCGCCACCGTCTCGCTCCACGCGCCCGCCACGCCCGAGGCCGTCCCGCTCACCGAAGCCCTCGGACCCGATCCGCTGGCCCTGGCACCACCCGAGGATTTCGCCGAGCTCCCTTACACCGCTTCGGCACTCGTCGCCGGGGCCTCCGGAGACTTCCCAGCCGCGCAATTCGCGCTCCCGCCCCGGCTGCGCGTCAACCCGAACCGTCCGTCCCAATTGGAGCCGTGGATCGTGGAGACCGAGCGCCGCTACGGGTTCCCGATCCGCTCGAACGAGGTGATCGACGCATGGTGAATCGCCCGACCGTCCAGCTCAAGATCGTCGACGGCGACGGCCTCTACTACTCGTGGCGCTGGGAGCACGAGCTCGGCGCGATCCAGAACATCCTGGTCCCGGCCGAATCCGTGCTCCCCGCCCTCGGCGAACTCGCCGCCGCGCTCCCCACGCCGCTGCCCGGCGAGAGCGTCGACCAGGCCGTGGAGCGCTCACTCACCAACGGGCCCTTGACCGATCGCGCACGCGAGATCGAGCTGAGCAGCCTGCTCGCCCGCGCCCTCGTGCCCTACCAGTTGGCGATGGAGCTCAACGCGCTCCTCGAACAGGGCCTGCGCCCGCACGTGCGCATCCAGGCCTCCCCGTCCACCGCCCAAGTCCCTTGGGAGGCAATACGAGTGGATGAAGGCGAGCGGTTCGTCACCAACGCCGACGTCTCGGTGCTCCCGCCCGCGACCGTCCGCAACGCCCCCGAGCGCCGCGTCGCGGCCTGGGACCCGGACGGCCCGGTCGTCGCGATCCTCGACCCGCGCGTACCCGGCCCGCGCACCGCCGAACTCGGCTCGGTCCTGGGCCAAATCGACCCGGACACGCCGCTCGCGGCGCTGGTCGCGAAGCTCGGCGACCGCATAGCCCCTGCGGGCCAAGCGTTCCGGCGCACCGACCTCACGCGCGACACCGTCGAGGCGCTCCTGGCCGGGGCCGCGCGGCTGCTCTACGTCGGGCACGTGACGACCGCGCAGAACGGCCTCGACGCGCGCCTGCACCTGTGCTGCGGCCCGACCACGACCGGCCGCGCCGCCGCCATCGCCGGGCACCGGCCGCTCACCGCCGCCGATCTGGTGCTCGGCCACCGGCCCGGCGCGAATTCGGGCTGGCGCATGCCGAACCGGGTCGCGTTCATCGCGTGCGAGTCCGGCGGCGAGGCCCGCTTCGCCGAGCCGATCGGCCTCGTGGCGGCCGCGATCCACGGCGGCGCGCAGTACGTGACCTCGACGCGCTGGACACTCCCCACCGACGCGGGCCTGCGCCGCTTCGCCCACGGCGCAACCGAAGACACGACCGCGATTCCCGAGGCCGTGATCGCCGTGAGCGAGGCCCACGACGCGCCCGACCCGGTCGCCGTGCTCAACGCCTGGCAGCGCGACAAGGCCCACCGCTGGGAGACCGAGGGCCGCCTCGAAGACTCCCCGGCGGTCTGGGCGGCCTTCGCCACCGCCTTCGGATAGATACCCGCATATCCGTTTCGGCGCGGCTCGAAGCCGTGGCATCATCGGCTGATGCTGAAACTCACCGACTTCATCATCGACTGCCCCGACACGATGAAGCTGGCCGCGTTCTACGCCGCCGTCGTCGGCCGCGAGCTCACACCCACCAGCGACGAGCACTGGGCCGGCATCGACTACGGCGAAGTCGAACTCGCGTTCCAGCGCGTGGACGACTACCAGGCCCCCACCTGGCCCTCGGGCGAACACCCCAAGCAGTACCACCTCGACTTCGAAGTCACCGAGTTCGCCCCCGAGCAAGACCGCGTCATCGCCCTCGGCGCCACCCTCCAACAGGAGTTCATCCGCGAGGACGGCTACGGCTGGCAGGTCTACACCGACCCCATCGGCCACCCGTTCTGCCTATGCCGCAACAAGGGCGCCGACTGGTCCTAAAGAGACGACATGGCAGACATCGCTAGCGACGCGGCATTGGCGGTGGCCGCGGCCGAGGCGGGAGCCGAGGTGGTGCGCGAGATGTTCGCAGGGCCGCTGGAGCAGTACGCGAAGGCTCCCGGCGACTTCGCCACCGACGCCGACCTGAAGGCCGAAGCGGCGATACTGGCGGTCTTGCGGGCCGCCCGCCCCCTCGACGCGGTGACCGGCGAGGAGAGCGGCCGGACCGGGGAGGCCGGAGGCGACCGGATGTGGCTGGTCGATCCGCTGTGCGGCACCTTGAACTACGCCGCCGGGCACCTGCTGGCGGCCGTCAACGTCGCCTTGCGCGAGCCGACGGGCATCACCGTCGCCGCCTCGGCCGACCCGGCGACCGGAGAGGTCTTCTGGACCGACGGCAGGCGGGCCATGGTCCGCCGCGGCGGTGTCGACGCACCGCTGCATCCCTCGGCCCGGACCGCGCTCGTGGACGTGAACCTGGACTGCGAGTACCGCACCGTGCCCGGCTTCAGCGGGGCCGGGCTGCTCGCCGACCCCGCCTTCGCCGCCCGGTTCAGGCCCCGGGTCGTCTCCTCGACGCTGGCGGTGGCCTGGGTGGCCGCCGGGAGGCGCGCCGCCTACGTCACCGACGGACCCATGGCCGACAACGTGCACTTCACTGGGGCTGTCGCCCTGTGCCAGGCGGCCGGATGCGTCGTCACCGACCTGCGCGGCGAGCCACTGTCCTCAATGGCCTCCGGGCTGATCGCGGCCGCCGACACCGACACTCACGCGGCACTGCTGGCCATGATCCGAACGCGCCCTTAGTGGGGGTCGGTCTGGTTGAGCATGGCCACCACCTGCGGGTAGTCGCCTCGGGCTTCGCCGTAGCGGAGGAATTTGACGCGTTCGACTTGGATCTCGGCGGCGTCGGGTTGGGAGGCGAGGAGGCCCATGACTTCGGAGATGAAGTCCTCCAACGGCATCGCCATCGCGTTGTCCTCGTGGCCGGGCATGAGGGCGGTGCGCACCGCCGGGGGTTCGAGCTCCATGACCTTGACCGAGGTGCCCGCGAGTTGGAGCCGGAGCGATTCGCTGAGCATGTGGATCGCGGCCTTCGAGGCGTTGTAGCTGGGCGTGACCTTCAAGGGCGTGAAGGCCAGTCCTGAAGAGACGGTCATGATCGTCGCGTCCGACCGGGTTTGCAAGTGCTCGATGAACGCGGCGATGAGGCGGATCGGGCCGAGCACGTTCGTGGTGACCGTGGCGGTGGCCGACTCCAGGAAGCCCGCGGGGCGGGTCCAGTCCTCGGCGATCATGATCCCGGCCATCGTGACGAGCACGTTCAGGTCGGGGTGGCGGGCGAGCACGTCCTTCGCGGCGGCCTCCACGCTCGCCGCGTCGGCCGTGTCGATCTGCACCGTGTCGAGGCCCGGGTGCTCGGCGGCGATGCGTTCGAGCAGCTCAGTGCGCCTGCCGCCGACGATGACGGTGTTGCCCGCGGCCTGGAGCTCGACCGCCAGCGCCAGGCCGATCCCGCTCGTGGAGCCGGGGATGAAGATGGTGTTCCCTGAAATGTCCATGCCTCGATCCTGCTCGCCTCCGGCACCGCGCGGCAGAGTTCGGTTATCGGGGGATCGCCGATCCCCCGTTGCGAGTCGCCGCGGCGGGCCCGGCGCACGATACTTGGGGGATGGACCGCAAAGCACTGGCCGAGTTCCTGCGCCGCCGCCGCGAGGACCTCCAGCCCGGGGACCTGGGCCTGCCGCCGGGGGTGCGGCGGCGCGCGCCGGGGCTGCGGCGCGAGGAGGTCGCGTCCCTGGCGGCGATGTCGACCGACTACTACACCCGGCTTGAGCAGCAGCGGGGCCCGCAGCCGAGCGTGCAGATGCTGACCTCGCTGGCCCGTGCGCTGCGGCTGAGCGACGACGAGCGGGACTACCTGTTCCGCACGGCCGGGCACGGGGTGCCGCAGGCGGTCACGGCCGCCGAGCACGTCGCGCCCGCGCTGCTGCGGGTGCTCGACCGCCTCGACGACACGCCCGCGCTGATCCTGTCGAACCTGGGCGAGACGCTGGTGCAGAACCGGTTGGCCGAGGCGCTGCTGGGGCGGCGCACCGGGTTCACGGGCCTGCGCCGGTACGAGGTGTACCGGTGGTTCACCAATCCCGCCGACCGGCTGGTCTACACGCCCGAGCACCGCGACCGGCAGGGCAGGGCGCTCGTGTCGGGCCTGCGGGTGGTCTTCGGCGCGATGGGCCCCTCGTCCAGGGCCGGGGAGCTGGTGCGGGCCCTGACGAAGGAGTCGGACGAGTTCAGGGACCTGTGGGAGCGCCACGAGGTCGTCAAGCGCTTCGCCGACCACAAGACGATCGTCCAGCCGCAGATCGGGGAGATCGAGCTCGACTGCCAGGCCCTGTTCACCGAGGACCAGTCGCAGTGCCTGCTGGTCTTCACCGCGCCGCCGCGCACCGAGGCCGCCGAGAAGCTCGCGCTCCTCGGCGTCGTCGGCGCTTCGTCAGTCGGCGAGGTCGCCGAGGAGGGCGGTCGCGGGGCCTTCTAGGGCCAGCGCGTCGAGGACGGTGAGCAGTTGCCGTTCCTCGTAACCGAAGTGGGTCTCCATGATCGCCCCGATGCCGTCGAGGTGGTCGTGGAGGGTGTCGGCGTCGGCGCCCTCGTCCATCGCGGCGACCAGGCGGCCGATGAGGTGTTCGAGCATGTTGTGGTCGGTCATGAGTTTCGCGATGACCGGGGCCAGCTCTGGGTGTTCGGCGGTGATCTGCGGGAACAGGCCGCCGTCTTCGCTGCGGTGGTGGCCGCTGAGCGCGGAGCAGAAGCCCCGGCAGAACACCAGGAGGTCGGCGGTGCCTTCGAATTCGCCGTCGACGGAGCGTCTGGCGAGGTCGAGGGCTCTGCGGAGGCGTTGGTGCACGGATCTGAGTTGGGTGCTGAAAGCGACCAGGCGGTCGGTCTCTGAGGTTATGGCGGACTCCTTAGCGGTACGGCGCCCGCCCGCCGGGAGGACGCCGAGCGCGATGTTACCGTTGCGGGCCGCCGCGGCCTATGATCCGGGTCATGACGGATCTCCTCTCGTTCCACAGGCGCACGATGACGTACGCCGCCTCGATCGTCGATCTGGTCGAACCCGGTCAGCTCGGTCTTGCGACCCCTTGCGAGGCTTGGGATGTCGGCGCGCTGCTGGCGCACATGACCGGGCAGAACCGGGGTTTCGCGGCCGCGGCGCGCGGCGAGGCCTTCGACCCGGCGACCTGGGCCGAGCTGCCGGTGGTCGCGGGCGACTTCACGGCCTCGGCCAACGAGGTCGTGGCCGCGTTCAACGCCGAAGGGGCCCTTGACCGGACGTGGTCGCTGCTGGCGGGCCTGGACCGGGAGGTCCGAGTGCCGGGGGCGACCGCGCTGGGGTACCACTTCATCGACTACGTGGTCCACGCGTGGGACCTGGGTGTCGCGATCGGGCACCGGGTGGAGTTCGATCCTGAACTGCTGGAAGCGGTCGTGCCGCTCGCGTTCGACGTGCCGCTGGACGGGCCGAGCCGCAACGGCCCGTACGCGCCGTTCGCGGCGGCGGTGCCCGCGATCCCGGATTCGGGGCCGCTGGAGGTGCTGCTGGCGGTGCTCGGCCGCGACCCTTCTTGGCGCCCTTGACATGACGAGAGCCCCGTCTCGCGAGACGGGGCTCTCGGTCCTCAATGGCTAGTCTTGCTTCGCCTCGGCGTGCGGGTGGCGGCGCTCCAAGGCCGCGCCCTCGACGTCCACATCGGGCAGGATGCGGTCGAGCCACTTCGGCAGCCACCAGGCCTTGTCGCCGACCAGGTGCATGAGCGCGGGGATGATGAGCATCCGCACCAGGAACGCGTCGACCAGGACGCCGAAGGCCAGCGCGAAGCCGATCGGGCGGATCATCGTCGAGTGGGAGAAGATGAACCCGCCGAACACGGCCATCATGATGATCGCCGCGGCGGTGACGACCGCGCGGCCTGCCCTGACGCCTTGGACGACCGCGAGGCGCGCGGGCACGCCGTGGGCGTAGGACTCGCGGATCCCTGAGCCGATGAACAGCATGTAGTCCATGGCGAGCCCGAACAGGATGCCCACCAGGATGGTCGGCAGGAAGTTCAGGATCGGGCCGGGCGTGTCGACGCCGAACACGTCTGCGAGCCAACCCCACTGGTAGATCGCGACGACGCCGCCGAGGGCGGCGAAGTAGCTGAGGATGAACCCGAGGGTCGCCAGGACCGGGACCAGGATCGAGCGGAACACCAGGATGAGGATGATCAGCGACAGGCCGACGACGACGGCGAGGTAGATCGGCAGGGCGTCGGCGAGGATTTCGGAGATGTCGATGTTGCCGCTGGCCGAGCCGGCGACGCCGATGTCGTCCACGCCGTCGACGGTGAGGTCGCGCAGCGTGTGGACGAGATCCTGTGTGGACTCGCTGGTGGGCCCTTCGGCGGGGATCACCTGGAAGGCGAGGGTGGCGTTGTCCTCGGAGATCCCGATGGGGGCCACCGCGACCACGTCGTCCTCTTCGGACACCGCCTCGGCGACGGCGACCTGGGCCGCCATCGCGGCGGCCTCGTCGGGGCTGCCGGGCAGGTCGGCCACGACCAGCAGTGAGCCGTTCTGGCCTTCGCCGAAGCGTTCGGCGACCGTGGCGTAGGCGCGGTACTGGGTGGTGTCGTGCTGCTCGGAGGACCCGTCGGGCAGGTTGAGGCGCATGTCCATGGCGGGCAGGGCGACCGCGAGGAGCGCGCCGACGCCGACGAGGACGCGCAGGACCGCGCGGCCGGTGTGCATGGGCTTGAGGTCGGGGCGCTTCGCGGTCTCGTGCGCGTCGCGGGCGGCGCGTTCGCGCTTGGAGAGGATCTTCATGCCGGTCAGGCGCAGCAGCGCGGGCGTGAAGGTCACGGCGATGAGCACGGCGCACAGGATGCAGAACGCGCCGATCGAGCCCATGAGGCCCAGGAACGGGATGCCGGTGATGTTGAGCGCGACCAGGGCGATGAGCACGGTCGCGCCCGCGAAGACCACGGCGTTGCCGGAGGTGCCGGTGGCGAGGGCGATCGACTCGTCCACGTCGTAGCCCTCTTTGAGCTGGCGGCGGTGGCGGTTGACGATGAACAGTGAGTAGTCGATGCCCACAGCGAGGCCGAGCATGACGCCGAGGATCGGGGTCACCGAGGTCATCTCGACCAGGCCCGAAAGCGACATGGTGGCCATCGCGCCCACGCCGACGCCGACGAGCGCGGTGACGAGCGGCAGGGCCGCGCCCACGAAGGTGCCGAGCATGAGGACCAGGACGATGCCCGCGACGACGAGGCCGATCACTTCGCTGACGCCCGCGATCTGTGGCACGGAGTCCTGCATCTCGGAGGAGAAGTCGGCGTTCACACCGTCCACAGGGGAGTCCTCGAACACGTCGATCACGGCGCGCTTGGTCTCGGGGGTGACCTCCATCTGGGAGTCCTCGAAGGCCACGGTGACGATGGCGGCGCTGCCGTCGGAGGAGACCACGGCGGCGTCGGCGGCGAGGGCGAGCAAGGTCGCGCCCTGCTCCATCGCGGCGGCCTGGGTGGCGAGATCGGCTGCGCCGGAGTCGAGGGCGGCCTGCTGGGCTTCGAGTTCGGCGAATCCGCCGTCGAGTTCGGTCTGCTGGGCGTCGAGCGCCGCCAGCGCTTCGGCGTTCCCTTCGGCCTGGGCGCGGGCGGCGTCGAGCTGCGCTTGGGCGGCCTCGAGTTCCCCTCGCGCGGCGTCGAGTTCGGCCTTCCCGGCGTCGAGCTGGGCCTGGGCGGCCTCGATCTCGGTGCGGCCCGCGTCGATCTGGGCCTGCTGGTCGTCGCGCTGCGCCTCGGTGGCGAACGGGTCGACCACGGCTTCGACGCCGTCGACCTCGCCCGCTTCGGCGATGAGCGCGGCGATGTCGGCCTGCTGCGCCTCGGTGAACGCGGAACCGTCCTCAGTGCTCAGTACGATCTGGCCGGTGCCGCCGGAGGCCTCGGGGAGCGACTCGGCGAGGTGGTCGGTGACCTCCTCGGTGGGGGTCCCGGGGATGGACAGGGTGCTCGCGATCGTGCCTCCGAAGAGGACGTACGCGACGCCCGCGAGCGCGAGTATCGCGATCCAGGCGGCGATGACGGTCTTGGCCCGCCGGGCGCAGGAGCGCCCGACGCGGTACAGGAACTCTGCCAATGTGGTCTCCAGGTGTCGTGGTTTCCGGTCTCGGTGGTGTCCCGGGGGCGGCTATGCGCCCGGTTCTCGCGTTGCGGGTTCGCGCAGTACGGCGGTGAGGTCGGCGAGCAGATCGTCCCAGGCCCGGCGCGACTCCGGGGAGTCTTCGGCGCCGGTGGCCGCGATCCAACGGTCGACGAGCCCGAGGAGCCCGCCGCAGAACGCGGCGGTGAGCAGCTCGACGGCGAGCGGCTCGGCCTCGGGGTGGCGGGTGGCGATCGAGGCGGACATGCGGTTCGTGAACAGGTGGAAGGCGCGCTGCATGAGCACGGCGCGGCGGGTGTCGTCATGCTCGTCGAGCCCGAAGATCGCCACGAGATAGGCGATGGTGGGCACCAGATGCACCCCGGACGCGATGGCCACGAGGTCCCCGAGCACGGTCTCGGGCTCAGCGCTCGTGGCCTGGGCTTCCATGTGGTCGAGGACGTCGGCGAGCATCTCCCCCGCGACGGCCGTGACGATGTCTTCGAGCGACGCGAAGTGGTTGAAGACGGTCCGCCGCGACACGTCCGCGGCGGCGGCGAGGTCGTCCACGGAGAAGTCGGCGCTCCTCCGGGCACGCATCAGCCCCGCGGCCGCATCGAGGATCGCCTTGCGGCTCTTGGCCTTCAGCGCGGCGCGGCGATCGACGGGATCGGATGTCGCTGCCATGCCGACTACACTAGATGCAACGATGCACTCAGTGCATCGTTTTCACGTTGTGGGCCTCCCCACAGAACATGACGGCGGCGTGTGACGGCGGCGTGTGACGGCGGCGTGTGACGGCGGCGTGTGACGGCGGCGTGTGACGGCGGCGTGTGACGGCGGCGGGGCGATGCGCATTCTGCGCATCGCCCCGCCGGACACGCCCGCGCGGGCCCAGGCCAGTAGACCCGCGCGGTGAGCCGGGCG
>NZ_JBEYYO010000032.1:0-26544 GCF_040645615.1 Glycomyces sp. NPDC046736
CCGCAGCCGGGGCTGGGCGAGCTCGAAGTGCTCATCGAGCGGGTGCGCGAGGCGGGCCTGCCGGTGACGGTGCGCCCCCTCCTCCCCTCCCTCCCCGCACCCCGAATGGCGTTGGGAGCCTTGTCGGTGTCGGTTCCCGGCGGCCTGGCCTGGGCCGCCGGGAGCCGTTGGTGGCGCGCCTTTCGGGGCGTCACTCGGTCAGGACCGGGCCTGCTCGAGAGGTCGCCCGGGCCGGGCCGAAGGCCGCTGGGAGGCCGCTCGGGGTCGCGTGGACGCGGACGGTTATTTCGAGGCCGTCGACTCGGCAGTCGACGAACTCGACCGAGGCGTCCTCGGCCATCGCGCGGGCCGCGGCGCAGGCTTCGCCCTCGCCTATCAGCACCTTGGTAGCGCCGGCCAGGGCCGCGGCGTCGGCCGCTCCTTGGGCCCGGTGGCGGGCGGCCGTGGCCTGGCCGACGGCGGTGAAGCCGATCGCCATCAGCACCAGCGCCGCGGTGACACCTGCGGCGAGGACCGTGGCCGATCCGCGTTCCTGGGCGTTCGCCTTCTCCGGACCGTGCCCGGGCGGATCGGGATACTCCTGTCTCGTTCTGGTTCGCGTTCCTTTCGCAGGTTCGGATTCGGCGGGGACGAGGTCCCCCGGTCGTGATCTGGCTTGAGCGGCGTTCATCGGGTCGGGCCCGGATGGGTCGAGGTTCACCAGCCTCTTTTCGGCTCGTCTGGCGTTCATCGGTCGAGGCCTGGTTCGAGCGGGGCGGCGGCTACCGCGCTTATGTCCACCGGGGAGGTGAGCGGTCCGAGTGGCCTGGTCGGGGCCGTTACCACGGCGCGGGCGACCGTGCCGTCGGTCGACACCTCGACCGTGGAGCCGTCCGGCAGGTAGGCGGCCGCGACCGCCTGCGGGTCCTCTCCTCTCGCCGCGGCGATCGCGGCGCTGTTGGCCGCGTCGATCGTTCGGACCTTGACCCCCACCGTCGCGACGGCCCACATGCCGAGCGCCAGGACCGCCACCACCGCGGGCAGCGCGGCCGCGAACTCGGCGGTGACGAAGCCGCCCTCGCGCCGGTCGCCCCTGACCGGCCGGGGTCTGCCTCTGCTGCGCCCGATCGGCCGGTGGCTCGCGCCCCGGCGGTTCGATACCCGGGTCCTCCGGTGGCCTGCGGCCAGGTCGGTCGACACCCGGGTGCTCGGGCGGCCTGTGGACAGGTGGCTCGAAGCCCGGGTTCGGAGCCTTGTCAGCCTGTGCCGCAACGAGGTTGCTTTGACCGCAGCCACACAGGTCACCTCAGAGGAGATGTTCGCCTGTTCGCGGATGCTCATGCCAGCGCCCTTTCGATGAGGTCCGACAGTGCGCTCTGCACCGGGCCGGAGGTGAGGACTTTCAGGAGGATGCCCGCGAAGGCGACGGCGGCGAGGGTGCCGACGGCGTATTCGGCGGTGCTCATGCCGCTTTGGCCTCTCATTCGGGAGGCCAGTTTCGCTCCCCAGCTCGGCCGGGTGGTGGTGCGCATCCGGCCGGGGCTCCATTCGTCTTCTTGGAGCTTCGGGTTCGGGCGGCGTTTGGGCGGTGCGGGTCGGAGGTCGGTGGTGGGCGGGCCGGTGGTGATCGGTGTTCTGCTGCGGTTGGTCCCGGGTGACCAGGGTTCGGTTGCTGCGGTGGTGGTTTCGGGCGCGTTCGGCCGCGGTTCGCCGCTCGGTGTTTCGGGTTCGGTCCCGGCGGGGTCGCAGCGCGGGTCGAGGCAGGTGGCGGGTGCGCATGCAGCTCCTGGTCGGCAGGTGGTCGTGCCTCGTGGCGCGGGTCGGTTCGCGGTGGTGCGGCTGTCGGGTCGGCATGAGGCCGGTCGGTGGTCGGGTCGTGTGGTGGCCGGGCGGGAGTTGCGGCGTCGGCGGCGGCTGGGGAGGGCGGTGGTCGCGTCGGTTGCGGTGGTGATGGTGTCGGTGTGCATTGGTCTGCCTTTCTCGGGTTTTCGGTCGTGGTGGTCAGAGACTGGAGTGGAGGGTGTCGGCGACGACGCCGAGCACCACTGGGCCGATGCCTGCGATGACGAATGCGGGCAGGTAGCAGAGGCACAGGGGGCCGATGAGGGCCACTGCGGCGCGTCCGGCGCGTTCTTCGGTTCGGTTGCGTTGGTCGGTGCGCAGTGAGGCCGCGAGTTGTTCGAGGCCGCCTGCGACTGCGGCGCCGGAGTCGCCGGAGCGGTCGAGTTGGCGGGTGAGGCGGTCGACTCCGGGGAGCATGCCCAGGGCCGGTGCGGCTTCGGTCGCGGTGGCGCCGAGCCCGATCGCGGCGGCGAAGCGGTTGAGGCGATCACCGATGGCTGGATCGTCGGCTGCGGCGACGGTGGAAGCGGCCTGCGGGAACGGGGCTCCGGCGCGCATGCCCGCGGCGAGCAGGTCGAGGGTCCAGGGCCAGGTCAGGGCCAGGCGCTGGGCGGCGGTGCGTTCGGCGCGGTCGGGATCGGCCCGCAGGAGGCGGGCGGCGAGCCACCAGGTGCCGAAGCCCGCGATGATGCCGGTCGTGCCTCCGATGGCGATGGCGGCGGCGACTCCCGCGGCGGGGCCGATCAGGCGGCGGATCATCAGGTCCTCCCGGTGGTGACGGAGTTGATGAGCGCGCCGGTCCAGGCGAGCCCTGCGGCTTGGAGGCCCATGGCCGCGGCGAGTGCGGCGATTCCGGCGGGGCCGGTGAGGAGGAAGGACACGGCGTGGGCGCCGAGTGATTCGCCGAGGGCGACGCCTGCGGCGGGGAGGGCGATGAGCAGGGCGGCGGTGGCGCGGATCGACGCGGTCTGGGCTGCGGCTTTGGCGGCCGCCTGTTCGTCGTCGCGGAGGTGGTCGGCGAGGCGGCTGCACAATTGCGCTGACGGTGCGCCGAGTTCGGCGGCGATGGTCAAGGCGGACTTGAGGAGTCTGGCGGTGGTCGTGGCCTCGGCGGGCCAGTCGGGTTCGATCGCGGCGACTGCCTGGATCGGGTCGGTTCCGGCGGCGAGGTCGGCTGCGAGTGCGGCTACCGCGTCGGCGGCGGCCCGGCGGGCGTCGCTGCGGTGTCGGCGTCGCAGTGAGCGGTGCCAGGCGAGGGTCAAGGCCGCGGCGTAGACGGCGGCGACTGCGGCCGCGGTGGCTGCGGCGAGCGGGCCGAGTCCGCCGTCGTAGCGGTATCCGGCGAACCAGGCCGCGAGCAGCGCGGTGGCGAATGCGGCACAGGCTGCGGCGGTCTTCGGCCGGTGGGTGACGAGACCTTTGGCGATGGCGGCGGTGCTGGTGTTCATGTCGCAGCTCCTTTCGGTGTCGTGCCGGTGCCTGCGGTGGTATCGGTTGCGGACGTTGGTGGCCTGAGGTCGGCAGGGCTGGTTGGCGGTCGACAGTCGGTGGTGCTGCGGCGTTTCGGGCGACGGGTGGCGGGGCCGGTCCAGCGGCATCGGCGACGCGCTGGTGGTCCGGTGAATGCGGCGGTGGCGGTGTTCATGTGCGTGCTCCCTCGATCGCGATGCGGCGGCGGTTGGCATGGGTGCGGGAGGGGAGGTCGGCGGTCGGTTCGGCGGCGGGTGGTTGTGGCGGGATTCGGGTCGGGCGGTGTTCAGGTGGTGGGCGTTGTGGTCGGTGGCCGGAGGTCGAAAGCGAGCTGTGTTGTGCGGGTTCAGGTTCGGCGGTGTCCGGGCCAGCCGGTAGCTGGAGTCGGTGATCGGGCGCGAGCTGTGGTGCGTGAGTCCGGCGAGGTGCCGATCGGCCCAGGCGGAATGCGGTCGTGGTCGGAGCCGAGTTCAACGGTGTTCGAGGCGGCGGGCGCGGGCTGTGTTGTGCGGGAATCGGTTCGGGTTCGGCGTGTCCGGGCCCGCTGGTTGCCGTGGCCGGTGGTTTCGGGTTGGGCTGCGGTGTGTCGGTTCAGGCGGTGAGTTGTCGTGGGCGGATTCGGGTTCGGCGGTGGTCGGGCTTGCGGCTTGCCGTGGCCGGTGGTCGTGGTTTCGGGCTGAGTGATTTGGGCTTGGTCGGTTCGTTCGCGCTGGCGCGGGTCAGGCTGCGGGCGAATGCTTTCGGTTTCGGGTTCATGGCTCGGGTTTCCTGTTCGTGTTGGTCTTGCTCGGTTGGTTTGCGTTGTGGCGGTGGGTCTTTCGGTTGGTGCTCGGGTGGCGGGTGTTCGTCGCGGGGGCGTTGTCTGCGTTCGCGGGATCGGGTCGACCAGCGTTCGTGGTGGTTGTGGCGTTTCATGCGTTGCGCTCCCTCAGTAGGCGTTCGAGGACTCCGGCGGCGGGGCCGGGGCCGTGGCGGGTCCAGGCTTGGGCGACGGTGAGGTTGCCCGCGCGGGTCGGGCCGGTCTCGATGACGGCGATTTCGGCGACTTGGCGGCCGGAGCCGGTGCGTCGCAGGTGGATGATCACGCGCAGGGCGGCGACGAGTTGGGCGTGGAGGCCCGCTCGCGGCAGGCCGTGCGGGAGCGCGAGGGCTTCCAGGCGGGCCGGGGCGTCTGCGGCGGCGTTGCAGTGGAGCGTGCCCGCGCCGCCTTCGTGGCCGGTGTTGAGCGCGCCGAGCAGTTCGATGACTTCCGCGCCGCGGCATTCGCCGACCACGATCCGGTCGGGTCGCATGCGCAGGGCCTGCCGGACCAGGGCCGCGAGGTCGACTTCGCCCGCGCCTTCGATGTTCGCCGGGCGCGATTCGAGGGTGAGCGTGTGCGGGTGGTCGGGTGCGAGTTCGGCGGCGTCTTCGACGATCACGATGCGTTCGGTCGCCGGGGCGGCCGAGAGCAGGCTGGCGAGCAGTGTGGTCTTGCCGGTTCCGGTGCCGCCGGTGACGACGAAGGCGATGCGGGCCTTGACGATGCGCAGGAGCAGGTCTGCGAGGTCGGCGGAGAGCGTGTCGGCTTCGACGAGTTGGGCGAGTGTGAAGGCCTTCGAGCGGTGGGTGCGGAAGGAGAGGTAGGGCCCGGAGGCGGCGATCGGCGGCAGGACGGCGTGGAATCTGGTGCCGTCGGGGAGTCGCACGTCGGCGTACGGGCTGCCGGTGTCGAGGCGGCGGCCCGCCGCGGCCGCGAGGCGGCAGGCGAGGGCGCGGGTGGTCTCGGCGCTGATGCGGACTTCGGCGGGGCGCAAGCCCTCGCCGCGGTCGACCCAGGCGCCGCCCGCGCCGTTGACGACCACGTCGGTGACCGCGGGGTCGTCCAGGAGCGCTTGGATCGGGCCCGCGCCGATGAGGTCGTCGCTGAGCGCCGAGGAGAGCTGGAGCAGCGAATCGCGGTCGGGTGGTGCGGTTCCGGTGTCGCGGAGCGCTTTGACGATGTCGGCCTTCGCCGACCCGCGGGTGCGCCGGTTCGGATCGCCGGGGCGCGACTGGGCGGCGAGCTGGCGGCGGACCTTGTCGAGCAGTGCGAGGTTCATCGGGTTGCCTCTTTTCGGTCCTGGCCGGTGGCGGGGAGGGTGGTTCGGGTTTTCGGGTGGCGGAGTTCGGCGGTGAGTTCGTGGATGCCTCGGGCGAGGCGGCCCCTGGGGAAGCGGCCTTGGCGCAGCAAGGCGGGGAGGCGGCGGTCGGTGGGGAGGGTGCCCCAGATCGGGGGTTCGGTCCAGTCGGCTTCGCGGGGGCCGTCCCAGCAGGTGCCTTCGGGGCGGGGGGTGGCTTCGCCGCGCAGGACCACGCCGAGGTGGGCGTTGTGGAGGCCGTATGCCGCGGTGACGCTGCGGGCGGCCTCCCAGGAGCGCGGGCCCGGTCCTATCGCGACCGCGATCGAGCGGGCGGTGGCCGCCGCGGTGAGCGCGGCTTCGGTCGCGGTGCGGGGGAGGTCGACGATGACGAGGTCGGCGGCGTGGCGGGCGGCCCGCAGGACCCGGTCGAGCGTGTCGGGTTCGACCTCGGCGGGATTGCGCGGGTCGGGGCCGACGAGGTGGAGGCCGCCGCGGCGGGGCAGGCCGGCCAGGAGCCGCGCGGGGTCGAACGGGCCGGTGGCGTGCGCCAGGGACGGCCAGCGCCAGCCGGGATGGGGTGCCAGGCCCGCGGCGGTATCGATGCCGCCGCCGGTGTGGTCGAGGTCGACCAGGACGGTGGTGTCGCCGCGGCGGGCGGCGTCGGCGGCCATGGCGAGGGCGAGGGTGGAGGCGCCCGCGCCGCCGTGGCCGGCGACGGTGGCGACGACCGGTGCGGGTTCGGTGTCGCGGACGGTGCGGATGAGCAGGTCGGTGAGCCAGTCGGCGGCGTCGGGGAGGGCAGCGACGGCGGTGGCCTGCATCTTGATGGCGACGGGCCACAGGATCGAGGTGTCCTCGATGTCGGCGCCGAGCCAGGCGATGGTGGTGCACAGGACGAGGTGGGGCCGGGAGGGGAGGCGGCGTTCGACGCAGTCGGGGGCGAGGTCGGGGCCGACGAGGACCATCGGCGCGGTCTGCCAGCGGGCGGCGGCCTCGTCGGCGGTGCGGACGCGGTGGAGCGGGTGCCCGGCGGTGGCGGCGAGGAGCGCGATGTCGTCGGCGAGGCGGTCGTCGGTGGTGACCAGGAGGGATTCGGCTTGCGGCGCTTCGGCCCGGTGTCGGTTCTGTGTGCGGTCGAGTGTGGATGCCATGACTGCTCCTACGTTCCGTGGTGTTCACGTGCCTGAGAGCAACCTTGACTGGGTTCGCAAGAGTCGACAAGGAAAAGTTTTTGGCCTGTGGATAACTTCGACTGATTCGGACTTTTCGGACAATCGAAGATGAAGCTGATTTGCATTGAGGGCCTTCACCTGTGGATAACTCGGCGTGTCGTCCGCGAGTGTTCTTCAATAGGCAAACGGCCTCAATGGGCAAACGGAAGGGGACCGTCCCACCGGGACGGTCCCCTCCGATCGTGCTCTGCTTATTCGGGCCGGATGCCCCAGACCCCGAACCAGGCCTCGCTGGGCGCGAGTTCGACGAGGTCCTCGCCGCTGGCGAGCGCGTTGGGCGGGCACGTCGTGGGTTCGATCGCGACCGAGGCCCGCTTGCGGTCGCCGTCCAGGCCGTCGGAGGTGTAGATGTGGACCCAGCCGAAGGAGTCGTCCATCCACACGGTCACGGCCTGCCCCGAGACCGGGTCGGCCAGCCGCACTTCGGCCGTCCCGTCGGAGCCGCGCTTGAGGTCGCCGTAGCAGTCGTCGACGACCAGGCCCGCCAGGACGGTGGGGTCGTCGAAGTCGGCCGGGCCGGAGCCGACCGGGATGCTCTGCTTGTCGAGCTTGAGCTTCTTGGCGGCCGGGATGTGGAGCGTGGCCTCGTCGATCCGCTCCAGCGAACCGGGGATGAGGTAGGAGTGCGTGCCCATGCCGAACGGGGCGGTCTTGGTGCCCGGGTTGGAGACGGTGTGGGCGGCCCGCAGGCCCCCGGGGCCGACCGACCAGCGGGTGCGCAGCTGGAGCGTCCAGGGGTAGCCCAGGCGCGCGGGCAGGCGGCATTCAAGGGTGACCGAGGTGTCGGTGACGTCGACGGCCTTCCACTCGGCCCAGGCCACGAACCCGTGGAGCGCGGTGTTGGTCTCGACCTCGTTGACCGGGAGCTGGTGCTCGACGCCGTCGTAGGTGTACTTCCCGTCGCGGGTCCGGTTCGGCCAGGGGGCCAGGACGTGGCCCGACCAGCCGGGCGCGAGCTCCTCGTCCCCGTAGGTCATGACCACCGGGCGGCCCCGGTAGGTGTACGAGCGCACGCCGCCTCCGACAGCGACGATGGTGGCCTCGTGGTCGTTGTAGGCGATCACCCATTGCTCGCCGGACAGCGCCATAGGGGGTACCTCCATGTCGTTATCGATGGGCGGGATGTGCTTTGACGTTAGCTCATGTCCTGCTACCTGCGGCACGCGTGTCGATGTGGGCGAGATCGCAGGAAACCGTTGAAACCAACAAGACCCATTATCGAAACCCTCCCATCAAAACCGACACACAGGCATAAAATACCAGGCTCACGATGCTCGTCTCATATTCTGCGCCTCACCGGCACCGGCATTGAGGATCACCCCCGCCCCGTGGGCACTTCCGTCGCGGTCCGGCTTGAGGCACCATTTCCAGATAACTACGAACCGTCGCCTCCCGGAAGCCCCCGGTCGGCAACCACAGGGACTACACACTCAGGAGTACAACGATGTCTGAGTTCAAGCCCGGCCTCGAAGGCGTCATCGCCTTCGAAACCGAGATCGCCGAGCCTGACAAAGAGGGTGGATCGCTCCGCTACCGCGGGGTCGATATCCAGGACCTGGTCGGCCGGAGCACCTACGGCGACGTATGGGGCCTCCTCGTCGACGGCAAGTTCGGGAACGGCCTGCCCGCCGCCGAACCCGTGCCCGTGCCCGTCTCCTCCGGCGACACCCGCGTCGACGCCCAGGCCGCGGTCGCCATGCTCGCCCCCTACTGGGGCCTCAAGCCGCTGCTCGACATCGACGACGAGACCGCCCGGGACGATCTCGCGCGCGTGTCGGTGACCACGCTGTCGTTCATCGCCCAGTCCGCGCGCGGCTCCGGCCGCCCGGCCGTGCCCCAGTCGGAGATCGACAAGGCCGGCACCATCACCGAGCGCTTCATGCGACGCTGGCGGGGCGAACCCGACCCGGCGCACGTCAAGGCCGTCGACACCTACCTGATGTCGGCCGCCGAGCACGGCATGAACGCCTCCACCTTCACCTCCCGCGTCGTGGCCTCCACCGGGGCCGACGCGGCCGCCGCCATCTCCTCAGGGATAGGCGCCCTCTCCGGCCCGCTGCACGGCGGGGCCCCCTCGCGCGTCCTCCACATGATCGAGGGCGTCGAGAAGTCCGGCGACGCCGAAGGCTACGTCAAGAACCTCCTCGACTCCGGCGAGCGCCTCATGGGCTTCGGCCACCGCGTCTACCGCGCCGAGGACCCGCGCTCGCGCGTGCTCCGCGCCGCCGCCAAGGAACTGGGCGCGCCCCGCTACGAGGTCGCCGAGGCCCTGGAGTCCGCCGCGCTCGCCGAGCTGCGCGCCCGCAAGCCCGACCGCGTGCTCGCCACCAACGTCGAGTTCTGGTCGGCCGTGCTCCTGGACTTCGCCGAGGTCCCCGCCGAGCTGTTCACCCCGATCTTCACCTGCGCCCGCGTCGGCGGGTGGAGCGCCCACATCCTCGAGCAGAAGAAGCTCGGCCGGATCGTGCGCCCCTCGGCGACCTACGTCGGCCCCGGCCCCCGCGGCCTCGACGAGGTCGAAGGCTGGCAGTAGCCGAACGCATGAACGGCCCGCGCCTGCGAAGGCGCGGGCCGTTTCGCGTCCACCACACCGGACGCGAGAGAAACCCGCGAAAGTGCGCGATCGCGATACGATCGGCACCGAAACCCACACCACCCGAACGAGACCACCATGCCCTCCTCCCGGCCAGGCCCCCTGCGCCGCCGCGACCTCCTGGTCGGCGGCCTCGCCGGGCTGGCCGTCACCGCCGCCGTGGCCGAGAGCGCCTGGTCGGTCCGTGAAGCCGCGGGCGCCGACTCCTTCCCCGAGCCGGGCATCGCAGCGCCGGTCCACATGCAGATCCTCGCCCACCCCGACGACTGCCTGTACTTCGTCAACCCCCGCATCGCCCGCGTCCTCGACGACGGCGCCGCCCTGTGCACCGTGGTCCTCACCGCCGGAGAAGCCGGAGGACGCAACACCTGGAACACCCGGGCGCCCACCGACTACGCCGGATACGCCGCCGCCCGCGACAACGGCCTGCGCCGCGCCTACGCCCTCCTCGCCCTCGGCGACCCCGACGCCCCCTGGGAGCGGCGCCGCGCCACCCTCGACTCCGGCCAGGACGTCGAACTCTGCGTCCTCCAAGACCGGCCTGGCGTCCACCTCGTGTTCTGCTCGCTGTGGACCAACCTCGGGCGGCTCACCGGCGACTTCACCCGCCTCCTGGCCCTGTGGGAAGGCCGCCTGGGCGCCTCGGTGGTCCTGCCGCCCGCCGATTCCCCGCTCACCGACGAGACCGCCGTCGACCGCGACATGGTCCAGGCGACCCTCCTGGAACTGCTCGACCGGTATCAGCCGGTCGCCGTCAACACCCTCGACCCCGACCCCGACCCGGTCGTGGGCGACAAGTTCGGCGCCGAGCAGTCGGGCTACTCCGACCACATCGACCACACCGCCGCCGCGCTCTTCGCCTGGGAGGCCGTCGCCGCCTGGGGCCGCGCCCGCGCCGTCGAATCCTGGCGCGGCTACTACAACCGCCGCTGGCCCGCCAACCTCGGCCCCGCCGACCTGGAGACCAAGGGCAACGCCATCGACGTGTACGCCTGGACCGACGGCGCCGACTGCGGCCACCCCGCCGGCTGCGGCGACCGCCTCATCGCCGGACCAGGCGCGGGCACCACCTACGGGCACGCCTCGCACGCCCGCTACACCGCCTCGCTCACCACCGCCGAACGCGACGGCGCCATCACGCCCGTCGCGGTGCGCGGCACGCGCATCGAAGCGCTCGGCGAGACCGGCTGGGAGAACCTCGGCGGCCCGGACGTGCTCCCCCACCTGGCCAAAGCCGGGACCGGCCTCTACGCCACCAGCGCCCGCCACACCCACGACCCCGCCGCCCACGTGCGGGACGTGCACCGCCTCGACCTCGCCGGCGGCCAGTGGCAGAACCTCGGCAACCCCGGCGAGACCGGCAAGGCCACCCGCACCCTCGGGCAGGTCACCGCCGCCGACGACGGGCACACCGCCCTGGTGTGCGTGCGCCACCCCGACGGCGGCCTGGCCGTGCGCACCCGCCCCGAAGCCGGCGAATGGGCACCCTGGACCCGCCTCGAAGGCCCGCCCGCCGTCCACGAGGCCCCCGCCGCCACCGCCTCGGGCGGCCACTTCACGATCTTCGCATCCACCCCCGACAACGTCGCCGCATGGAACGACGCGGGCGGCTGGAGCCACCACCTCCTCGACCTGCCCGGGCCCGACGACCGCACCCATGTCCCCGCCGGAGCCGTCACGCTCGCGCAGGTCCCCGACGGGCGCACCGTCCTCGCCTCCCGGGTCGCCGGTTCGGGCGACGTCATGCTCCACCTCGGCTCGGGCGAGACCTGGGCGGGCTCCCTGATCCCCCTCGAAGGCGGCATCCTCGCCCCCGCGCTCGCCCTCGGCCCCGACGGCGCCCTGGTCGTGGCCTGCGACGACGGCAGCGGCGCGCCCGCCGTCCAGGTCCTGACCCTCGCCGACCTCGACCACGGCGGCTTCGCGCTCCTGTCCCTGCCCTGGTCGCGAGGCGACGTCACCGCAGTCAAGCGCCCGGCCGCGGCCTACGGCTCCGACGGGACCCTCAGGCTGTGGACCCTCGCCTCCGACGGTGAACTGTGGACGGTCGCCGCCGAGCCCGGCGCGCTGCCTCCGGCGGGCTGGGAACGCGTTTCTTAACGGTCCGTCCCAGCCAGCGGCCCTTCAGGGCCCGCGCCGGTGCGCCCCGAGACCACCCGATTACAGTGGCCTCCAGGACCGACCTGAACGGAGCCGACCATGACCGACCAGATCACCATCCCCGCAGCGCTGCTGCCCGCCGACGGGCGCTTCGGCGCGGGCCCCTCCAAGGTGCCGACCGACGCGATGAGCGCCCTCGCCGGGCTGGGACGATCCGTCATGGGCACCTCCCACCGCCAGAAGGCCGTCAAGTCCGAGGTCGGGCGCCTGCGCGCCGGGCTCGCCGAGTTCTTCAATCTCCCCGAGGGCTACGAAGTGGTCCTCGGCGTCGGCGGCGCGACCGCGTTCTGGGAGGTCGCCGTGTTCGGCCTGGTCGAGGACCGGGCCCAGGCCGCGACCTTCGGCGAGTTCGGCTCGAAGTTCGCCAAGGCGGTCACGATCGCCCCGCACCTGGGCGAGCCCACGATCGTCAAGGCCGACCCCGGCACCGCCGCGTACCTGTCCTATGAGGACGGCGTGGACGTGTACGCGACCCCGCACAACGAGACCTCCACCGGCGTGGCCGTCGAGGTCAAGCGCGTCGCCCACGAAGGCGCGCTCATGCTCCACGACGCGACCTCCGCCGCCGCGGGCCTGAGCGTCGACCTGGCCGAGACCGACGCCTACTACTTCGCGCCGCAGAAGGGCCTGGCCTCCGACGGCGGCCTGTGGATCGCGATCCTCAGCCCCGCCGCGATCGAACGCGCCGCGCGGATCAGCGCCAGCGGGCGCTACATCCCGGCGTTCCTCGACCTCCAGACCGCGATCGAGAACTCCCGCAAGGACCAGACGTACAACACCCCGGCCGTGGCGACCGTGGTGCTCGCCGCCGAGCAGGTCGACGCGCTCAACGCCGCCGGGGGCCTCGACGCCGCCGCCAAGCGCTGCGCCGAATCGGCCGGGGCCCTGTACTCGTGGGCCGAGGCCCGCCCCTTCGCGGCACCGTTCGTCACCGACCCCGAGCTTCGCTCCAACGTGGTCGCGACCATCGACTTCGAAGGTGTCGACGCCGCCGAGATCGCGAAGGTCCTTCGCGCCAACGGCATCGTCGACACCGAGCCCTACCGCAAGCTCGGCCGCAACCAACTGCGCATCGCGACCTACCCGGCCGTCGACCCCGCCGACACCGCCAAGCTCACCGAGGCCATCGACTACGTGGTCGACCAGCTCTCCTAGAACGAACCCGAAGGGCCGGGCAGTAGCCCGGCCCTTCGGCGCGTCTCAGAACCCGAGGCGCACGTAGTCGCCGAAGGCCTTCTCCACGTCGTCGAGGTCGATCCCGTACCGCGAGAGGTGGTACTCGTGGCTGCGGCGCATCCCCGGCCGGGCCAGGACCTTCTCCAGGTTCGCCTCCTCCTTGTTCGTCCACGGCATCTGGAGCCGCTCGAACAGCTTCGGCAGGTAGCCGTACGGATCGGCCGTCAACGAGTGGTACGGGACGTCGATGAACCGCTCGCGCGAGACCGTCGACCGCACCCGCCGCGCCGCGTCCACCCCGCTGGAGAGGATCCCCAGCCACTGCGGGCCGATCAGTTCGGGGTCGTACGAGCGGTGGTGCAGCGCCCGGCCGGTCTCCACCAGCGAGCACCACGAGCCCATGACCGTGGACGGGTCGCGGTGCATCCACACGATCGTCGCGTCCCCGAACACCTTGAGCAGCACGTCCAGGTTGAACAGGTGGAACGGGCACTTGAGGACCCAGCGCTTGCGCTCTTGGCCCCACTGGAGCACCTGGAGCACGCGCTTGAGGTGCTCGTAGTCCTCGGTGTAGTCACGCTCGTCGATGAACCGCTTGTACGCGGGCATCGCCGCCCGCGTGTAGAACCCGTACCCGTGCGGCAGCGCGAAGATGCACTCCTCGGGCTGCATCGCGTTCATCGGGTGGATCAGGTCCCACACCGGCGAGGCCTTGCTCGCCAGCGTGGCCATCGTCTGCGCGTCCCGGATGAGCTTGTCGCGCAGCTTCGCGTCGATGTCTCCGCGGTGGGTGTTCATCAGCTCCCACATCAGCGGGGCCCGGTTGCCCTCCGGTTCGATGAGGACCTTGTGGGCCAAGGTGGTCGCGGTGCGCGGCAGACCGACGACGACCACGGGCCGGTCGATCGGCTCGGCCGCGATCTCGGGGTTCTCGCGGATGAGCCGCTCGACCCGCAGGTGGTTGGTCATGCGGCGGGTCAGGTCGTCGATGTAGCCCTGCCAGCCGATCATCGAGAGCGTCTCCTGCTTGGCCACCTCGCCGAACAGGAACCGGTAGGAGTCGATGAACTCGGTCGCCTCGGAGGCGTCGGCGGCGGCCTGCGTCTCGGCGCGGGCGACCATGCGGTCGAAGACCCGGTCGGCGCTGCGGCGCTGCCGGGAGACCTTCGGGGCCGCGAGGGCGTTGACGGCGGTGAGCCAGCGTGCGGTGCGTCGCAAAAGGGTCCTCCTCAGTGGGGGTGCGGACACGAAGAGTTTTTCACGGACGGCCCGGCGACTCGACTCGGCTACATTGGATCGGTGAGTGAAGCCCTTGATCGCCTGCACCTCTTGCCCGAACTCGTCGAGCACCAGCGGGTGCGCACTACCCCGGTCAAGGCGAGCGACTTCGCAGCGCCCCTCATCGGGGTCAGCGTCGGCTCGGCCGCGGCCCAGCGCCTCACTTTCGACGACGGCTCGCACCTGTTCGCGAAGTTCGCCGAAGGCCGCGGCCCCGGCTACCTCGCCGCCGAGGCAGGGGGCCTCAAGTGGCTGCGCGAAGCCAACGACGCGGTGGTCGAGCCGCTGTACGCCGACGACCGCCTCCTGGTCGAACCGTGGATCGAACCGGCCGAGCCCACCCGCGCCCACGCCGAGGACCTGGGGCGGCGCCTCGCCGCCATGCACGCGGCCGGGGCCGAGCGCTTCGGCGCGCCCTGGCGCGGCTACATCGGCGAGACCTTCATGGACAACGAACCGGCCGGAACGACGTGGGCCGAGTGGTACGCGGCCAAGCGGATCGCGCCGTACCTGAAGCCCTCGCGCGACAACGGGGCGCTGGACGCCGACGACGTCGCCGCGGTCGAAGCGCTGGCCGCCCGGCTGCCCGCGCTGGCCGGGCCCGAGGAGCCGCCTTCGCGCGTGCACGGCGACCTGTGGTGGGGCAACGTCCACTGGGGAGCCGACCGGGCCTGGCTCATCGACCCCGCCGCGCACGGCGGCCACCGCGAGACCGACCTGGCGAACCTGCGCCTGTGGGGTGGGACACCGCACCTGGACGCGATCCTGGCGGCCTACGACGAGGCCCGGCCGCTCGCAGACGGCTGGGACGAGCGGATCGGCCTGCACCAACTCTTCCCGCTGCTGGTCCACACCACCTTGTACGGCCGCGCCTATCGCGACCAATTGATGGGAATTGTGTCTCACTTTACGGAACTATCATAGTGACGGACTACGCTCGAAGCATGCCTGCACCGACCAGTTCGACCGCGGGAGCCGCACCGGCGACCCGCCCGGGCGAGGGCCTGCGCGACCGGCACGGCCGCACCGCGACCGACCTGCGCGTCTCACTCACCGACCGGTGCAACCTGCGCTGCACGTACTGCATGCCCGAAGCGGGCCTGCCGTGGCTGCCCAAACCCACGCTGCTCACCGACGAGGAAGTCTCGCGCCTGGTCGCGATCGCGGTGCGCGACCTGGGGGTGCGCGAAGTCCGGTTCACCGGCGGCGAGCCGCTGCTGCGGCCGGGCCTGACCGACATCGTCGCCGCCGCCGCCGGTCTCCAACCGCGGCCCGAGCTCTCCTTGACCACCAACGCGATCGGCTTGGAGCGCCTCGCCGGTCCGCTCGCCGCGGCCGGGCTCGACCGCGTCAACGTCTCGCTCGACACCTTGCGAGCGGACACGTTCAAGGAACTCGCCAAGCGCGACCGGCTGGAGGCGACCCTGCGGGGCATCGCCGGGGCCGCCGAGGCCGGGCTCGCTCCGGTCAAGATCAACACCGTGCTCATGCGGGGCGTCAACGACGCCGAAGCGCCCGATCTGCTGCGGTTCGCGCTCGAACACGGCTACCAGCTGCGGTTCATCGAGCAGATGCCCCTCGACGCGGCCGGGGTGTGGCGGCGCGAGGAGATGGTCACCGCCGCCGAGATCCTCGACGCGCTGCGAGGCGAGTTCGACCTGGTCCCCGACCCGGCGCACCGCGGCTCGGCCCCGGCCGAGACGTGGCTGGTCGACGGCGGGCCCGCGAAGGTCGGCGTCATCGGCTCGGTCACCCGCCCGTTCTGCGGCGACTGCGACCGCACCCGCCTGACCGCCGACGGGCAGGTCCGCAACTGCCTGTTCGCGCGCGGCGAGACCGACCTGCGGGGCCTGCTCCGCTCCGGCGGCACCGACGCCGAGGTCGCAGGCCTATGGCGCGAGGCGATGTGGGGCAAGCTCCCCGGGCACGGGATCGACGACCCCGCGTTCTTGCAGCCGGCCCGCCCGATGTCGGCGATCGGCGGCTGAGGTGGTCACGGTGCGGTACTTCGCGGGCGCCAAAGCGGCCGCCGGGATCGGCGAGGAGCGCATCGACGCATCCGACGTGGCCGAGCTGCGCGCGGCCCTCGCTCAGCGGCACGGGCCCGTCCTCGACAAGGTCCTGGCGGTCTCCACGCTGCTCGTCGACGGCCTGGCCGCGCGCGACGAGGCCACCGCGCTCCCCTCGGGCGTCACCGTGGAGGTCCTGCCGCCGTTCGCGGGCGGATGAGCGAGGCCCGCATGCTGCGCATTCGGCCCGGTGATCCCCCGCACTCGCGCCCCGCTCCCCGGGGAGCCGCCTCGGGCCTGGGCCGGGTTGTCTGCGAGGATGCTTAGGTGCGCCGTCCTGATGAACGAAAGCAACCGCAGGCGGCGTCGCCGCTGTTCGAGCTTTCCGCGGACATGCGGACCACCGCCGAGCGGCGTCGGCGCGCGCACCGGTCCCATGCCCGGTTCGCCCGCGAGGCCGTCCCCATGCCCGAACCGGCGCTGACGACCCGCACTCCCGATCCGTGGCTCGAATCCGCGCCGCTGCTGACGGGCATGGACGAGGTCGGCGCGGGACTGCTCGATTCGCTGGACGCGATGCAGCGCGTCGCGGCCTCGGCCGGCACCGGGCCGCTGCTCATCAACGCCTCCCCGGGCACGGGCAAGACCCACCTGCTCATCCGCCGCGTGGCCTACCTGGTGCAGGAGCTGGGCGTGCCCGCCGGGCAGTGCCTGGTCCTGGCCCCTTCCACCGCCGGATCGGCTCGCATCCGCCGCGAGCTCGGCTCGCTCCTTGGACGTGAGGCCGCCTCGATCACCGTGGCCGAGTTCGACGACTTCGCGGCCGCGAGCCCGCCCGAGCTGGGCCATGTGTTCGTCGACGACCTGCCGCGCATGCCGATGCGCCTGTTCCGCCAGCTCACCGAGCGGCGCGGGCCCGAAGCCGACATCACCGCCACCGGCGACCCGGACTCGGCGCTGACCGAGGGCGAGCCTGCCGCGTTCGCCGCGTTCGGCGAGCGGTTCCCGCAGGCGCACGTGATGCGCCTGTCGCGCAACCACCGCAGCCCCGCTGCGGTCCTGGTGGCCGCGTCGCAGGTGATCGAGCCGATCAGCCGCGTCCCGGGCCGCCTGGTGCAGCCCGAGCGCCCCGCGCTCGAAGGCTCGGGGATCGGCCGGTGCTTCGCGGTCGACGCCGAGGACGAGAAGCGCTTCGTCGCGGATCTGACCGACCGCCTCGCCGACCTGGACGTCGCCCCCGAAGAGCTCGCGGTGATCGGGCCGGACGGGATGAGCGTGGCCGAGGCCGCGGACGGCGAGTACCGGGTGGTGTGCCTGACCGGGATGACCGCCGAGGACTGGCCGAACACGGCCGCCGCGCGGCGGGCGCTGTACGTGGCGCTGGGGCGCACTCGGGACCTCGCGTATGTGAGCCACACCGGTCCGGGCTCGCCGCTGCTGGCCGATGTGGACCAGGGACTGTTCAGTCCATTCGGGATGGTTCCTCAAGTTCGTTCGGGCCCTGAGCAGCCGCGATTGCTCTAATAGCGCATTCGCGCGCCTAGTGGAGTTCCCACGCGGACACGAACGGATGAGACACAATAGTCGGGTAACCGAAGTCTCACGCTGGGAGTCCCGATGGAGCACACCGAAGAGGACACTGTGCCTGTGCACCGGCCGGATGCTCCTGGGTGGTCTCCCTTCGCACCCCCTGAAATGAATCAGCGTCATGAAGCGCCGCAAGCGCCTTTGAACGGAGCCGAGCAGCGCCCGGTACATCACCCGCGCAGCGGCGATCACGTGCCGAGCGAGGCCCCGGCGACGCCGCCCATGCCTGAGACACCGCAGCCGATCGCGCCCGAGGCGCATCCGGCCGCGCCGTTCGAGCAGCCGCCCGCGCAGCCCTCGCCTCCGTCGCGTCTGCCGGTGCCGTTCCCCGATCACGCCGGTGCTTTGGAGCGGGTGGGGGTGACCGCGGACGACTTCGCGTCGCGGCGGGTGGTGCCGCCGCGCGCGCCGGTGGCCGAGACCGGGCTGCGGGGGGCGTTGCACCGCTTCAGTTTCGGGCTGGTGGCGCTGCCACCTGGGCCGCGGGAGCAGGCCCGGCAGCGGGCGGTGGAGACGGTGCGCCGGAACTTCGGGGGCCTGCGGCAGATCACCGTGGTCAACCCCAAGGGCGGGGCGGGGAAGACCGTGGCGGTGCTGATGCTGGCGATGACGTTCGGTCGCCACCGGGGCGGCTACGTGCTCGCGTGGGACAACAACGAGACACAGGGGACGCTGGGGATGCGCGCCCAGCAGGACTTCCATGTGCGCACCGTCCGCGACCTGCTGCGGGACCTCGACCATTTCCGGGGTCCGACCGGGCGGATCGGGGACCTGTCGCAGTATGTGAGGGCGCAAGGCGGCGCGATGTTCGACGTGCTGGCCTCGGACGAGTCGGCGACGGCCGGGGAGATGCTGACCTCGCAGGCGTTCGGGGACCTGCGCGAGGCGGTGTCGCGGTTCTACAAGCTGATCGTGGTCGACACGGGCAACAACGTGCGGGCGGCGAACTGGCAGGCCGCGATCGACGCGACCGATCAGCTGGTGGTGACGATGTCGGCGCGCAACGACTCGGCGGAGACCGCGGCGCGGATGCTCGACCACCTGGAGCAGACCGGCAGGCGGGACCTGGTGCGCGGGGCGGTGTCGGTGGTGTCGATGCCGGCGCATCGCAAGGACGTGGACCTGCCCGCGGTGCAGCGGCATTTCGCGGCCCGGACGCGGGCGGTGCTGCTGGCGCCGTACGAGAAGCTGCTCGACTCGGGCGAGCCGATCCGCTACGACTCGTTGAGCAAGGCGTCGTCGGGGGCCTGGCTGCGGATCTCCTCGGCGGTGGCCGAGGGCCTGTGAGCGGCGAGGAGGCCGACGAGTCCGGCGGCGGCGTCGCCGAGGCGGGCCTCGTCCTCGTCGGCGTGGCCGACCACGAGCGCGCCCTGGATGAACACGAGGGCGGTGCGGGCGAGCCGGGCGGTGTCGGCCGAGTCGTCCATCTCGCCGCGCTCGACCGCGCGGGCCAGGATCGCGGCGAGGTCCCGTTCGAGGTCGGTCCACGCGTCCTGGACGCGGCGCATCGTGGCCGGGTCGTCGGCGAGTTCGACCGCGGCGCGGACGACGAACCCGCCGTCGGCTGCGTGGCGCGAGACCACGTCGAGCACCTCGGCGAGGACTTTCGGCACGTCGACCGGCTCACCTTCGGGGGCTTCGAGGGCACGGCGGGTGACGGCGCGCAGTTCCGGTTCGGTGTCGTCTCTATATCTTCCGAGCGCGGTGATGTAGAGCTGATGCTTGGAGCCGAACGCGGCGTAGAGTCCGGCCCGGTTCATTCCGGTCGCCGCGACCAGGTCCGACATGGACGTCGCGGAGAATCCGCGCTCCAGGAAGACCTTGGTCGCCGCGCGGAGGACTCTGTCCAAATCGGCGTTCTTATTTCTGCTCACGTTGAGCACCGTATCGACACCCGGTGCTACGGGTCAATAACCGGAAGGCGGGAGTTCACTCGCGAGACGCGAGTGAACGGACGCACTGGGGGTGCGACCAGCTTGACACCCCGTGAGCCCAACCGAGAGAATGAGCCAAACTGCACAGGCGCCAGGTGGGGGAAGTCCGGTGAAAGGCCGGCGCTGACCCGCAACGGTAGTCGCGGATTCTCAAGAATCAGCCGAGCACCTCTCGATCGCTCGGTCCACCCGCGTGAGCCCGAATACCCACCCTGCGCCGACCGAATTTGTCAACGCCTGTCGTGGTCTACAGGCGCTTGCGGCGTCGCCGCCTGCCCGAAGACCCACTCGCTCTAGGAAAGGTCAGGCAATGCGCCACCTGTCCGGTCGACTGCTGGCCGCCGCCGCGGTCGTGCCCATGTCGATCCTCGCCACCGCGTCCGCCGCGGGGGCCCAGTCCCAGCCGTTCGACGAGCCGAAGGACGCGGCCGCGTCCTGGCTCGTGGCCCAGTCCGACGGCCCCTCGTGGTCGGGCGGGGACGTCGCCACCTCGCTGGAGGCCACGATCGGCCTCCTCGCCGCCCAGGTGGGCGGCGACCAGGTCCAGGCCACGCTCGAATGGCTCAACGACACCGACACCCTCACCCCGTACGTGTACCCGACCGGCGAGGGCGCCGAATCGGCGGCGCTGAACGCGGGCGCGGCCGGGAAGGTCATGTACACCGTGGCCACCGCCGGGGGCGACCCGACGAACTTCGGCGGGATCAAACTCGCCGACGAGGTGGCCGCCTCGCAGACCGAGACCGGCGCGTACGGCGACGGGACCGCCGGGTCCACCGCGTGGGCCGTGCTCGGTCTCTCGCGCACCGACGCCCCCGCCGGGCCTGAGGCCGCCGCGGCGTTCGCGGCGATGCAGTGCCCCGACGGCGGGTTCAACTTCGCCGACGTGGACGGCGGCGACGACTGCCTCTCCGACCCGGACACGACCGGCCTGGTCGTCTCGGCGCTCGCGACGTTCGACGACGCCGAAGCACTGGACGCTGCCGTGACCTGGCTGGAGTCCGCGCAGGGCGAGAACGGCGGGTTCGACGGCGGCTTCGGCGAGAACGCGAACTCGACCGCGATGGCCGCGCAGGCGTTCTTCGCGACCGGCCGCGACGACGCCGCCCAGAAGGCCGTCGCGTACCTGGTCGGCCTCCAGTTCGACTGCGAGGGCGCGGCCCCGGGCGCGGTCATGTTCACCGACCCCGAGGACCCCGACTTCGGCGAGGCGGGCCGCCTGTACGCGACCGCGCAGGCCCTGGTCCCGATCTCGGGTCAGAGCTACACCGAGCTGGACGGCTCCAACGCTTCGGCCGAGGTCCCCGAGCTGAAGTGCGGCGCGGAGGCCGCCAGCGAAGAGGAGTCGGACTCAGCTTCGTGGCTGCCGTGGGCGATCGGCGCGGCCGTCCTGGTCATCGCCGCCGTCATCGTGGCCCTCGCCCTGAAGGCCCGCCGCTCCGCGTCCGCGACCAAGGGCAGCGCCGCAGACACCGACGAGCAGTAGCACCGCACGTGTCCCGACCCGAACAACCCTCAGGGAGCGGCCGATTCGGCCGCTCCCTGAGCGGCGCCCCCGCAGAAGCGGACGAACGCGACGCGACGCACGCAGTGGGCGTCGCCCGCGGTGCCGATTCGTGGCCGCGCCGCTGGCGTGTCGCCGCTAGCGCGGCGGGGCGGCCCATGTCCCTCCGCAGCCGCGTTGAGGCCATGACCGCTTCCGACGCGCGCCCTCGCGCGCAGGTGTCCGACCTGCGTGCGAGAATCGCGGCGGCGCGAGACCCCGCCGTGTCGCGGCGGCGTGCCGCCGATTCGGCACGACGGCTCCTCGCCACGCCGGTGGCGGGACCGGCGGTCGCCGGGTCGCGCGGACGCATTGTCCGCCCCGGCCACCGCGGCTTCCGCGTCTCGCTGTCGTCGCGACGACTCCCCGCGCTATCAGCCTCGGCCGTCGCATCGCGGCGCATGACCTCGGCGCGGGCCACTTTCTCGCCGGGCCGCGGCCGCCTTCTTCTCGCCGCGCTGCTCGCCTCACTCTTCTTCTTCTCTCCCGCGCTGCCCGCGTCGGCTCAGGAGGCCTGCGCCGGGGTCACGGTCGTGGTCGACTTCGGGGCGCTCGCCTCCCATCCGGTCGTCGGGTGCGCGGCCGAGCCGTCAAGCGGGCTCGACGCGCTCGCGCAGGCCGGGTTCGCGGTCACCGAGGTCGCCTCGATTCGCGGGATGGTGTGCCGGATCGACGCGCTGCCCGAAGCAGACTGCGGGGGGTCGCCGCCCGCCGACGCGTACTGGTCCTATTGGCACGCCGAAGCGGGCGACGCCGAGTGGACCTATTCGATGGTCGGCGGGGCCGACGCCTCGCCCGACTCGGGCGACGTCGAAGGGTGGGCCTTCGGCGACGGGTCGACCCCGCCCCAAATCGCCCCCGCCGACGCCGCTCCCGCAGCGCCCCAACCGGACGAGGAGCCCGGCGGGGCCTCGTACACGTGGCTCATCGCCGTCGCGGCACTCGCCCTGATCGGCGCGCTCGTGCTGTGGCGTCGACGCGGTCGGCGCGCGTGAGCAGCGCACAGCCCGGCGACGCCGAGCAGCCGCCGGACAGCTCGGCCGGTCGCGCACGCGACGCCGATTCGGGGCAACAGGAACCGCGAGACCGTGCCGAGGCACAGTCCGCGAGCGAACCCGCCGAGCGAACGGGCGCACCAGACAGTTCGGCCAGCGCAGTCGCGGCGCGCGTGAACCGGGCGCGGCCGAGCGACACCGAGCAGCCACCAGATGGCACCACCGGTGGCGCAGGCGCCTCCGGTTCGGGCCACCGGGGGCCGCGAGACCGTGCCGAGGCACAGCCCTCCGGTGAACCCGCCGAGCGATCGGCCGCACCGGAAAAATCCGCCCGCGCCGTCGCGGCGAGCAGCGCACGGCCCGGCGACGCCGAGCAACGGCCGGACAGCTCGGCCGGTCGCGCACGCGACGCCGATTCGAGGCAACGGGAACCGCGAGGTCATGCCGAGGCACGGCCCTCAGGCGAGCCCGACCAGCGAGCGGCCGCACCGGACAGCTCAGCCCGCGCCGTCGCGGCGCGCGTGAGCAGCGCGCGGCTCGGCGACGCCGAGCAGCCGTCGAACGGCTCGGCCGGTCGCGCACGCGACGCCGTTCCAGGCCATGGGGAACCACCAGCCGACCGTGCCGAGGCTCAGCCCTCCGACGAGCCCGCCAAGCGAGCGAGCGCACCGGACAGTTCAGCCCTCACCGTCGCGGCGCGCGTGAACCGACCCGGCCGCGTCAGGGCGGCGTCCGGCCCGTCCAGCGGTGACGCCGAGCAGCCGCCGGACAGCTCGGCCGGTCGCGCACGCGACACCGATTCGAGGCAACAGGAACCGCGAGACCGTGCCGAGGCACAGTCCGCGAGCGAACCCGCCGAGCGAACGGGCGAGCCCGCCAAGCGAGCGAGCGCATCGGACAGTTCAGCCCTCACCGTCGCGGCGCGCGTGAACCGGCCGAGCGGCGTCGGGTCGGCGTCGGGCCCACCCAGCGACGGGCGGGCAGCGGACTCGGTCCGCGCCGGCCGCACTGCTCCGCGTCCCGGCACGCCGCCTCGCCTGGCGATGCGCCGACGCACCGCCCACCCCGTCGCCTGGTGGGGTTGGGCGCTTTTGCTCGCCACCGCCGCCGGGCGCACCTCGAACCCGTGGCTGCTGCTGCTCATCGCCGCCGTGGCCGGGCTCGTGGTCGCCTACTGCCGCGGCGACGAGCCCTGGTCGGGCGCCTACCGCGTGTTCCTGTTCATCGGGCTCAGCGCCGTCGCGGTGCGCATGGCGTTCTACGTCGTCTTCGGCGGCTCCGACGGGCCCACCGTCCTGTTCTCGATCCCCTCGGTGACCCTCCCCGACTGGGCCGCCGGGTTCCGGCTCGGCGGGAACGTGACCGCCGAAGGCGCGCTCGCCGCCGCGTTCGACGGCCTGCGCCTGGCGACACTCCTGGTCTGCGTGGGCGCGGCCAACGCGCTCGCCAGCCCCCGCCGCCTCCTCCGCTCAGTCCCGGCCGCACTCTACGAAGTAAGCGTCGCCGTGGTCGTGGCGCTCTCCGTGGCCCCGCAACTCGTGGCCGGAGTCGGCCGCGTCCGCCGCGCCCGTGCCCTGCGCGGCAACACCAACCGGAGCCCGGCCAACCTCATGGCCACCGTGGTCGCCCCGGTCCTGCACGACGCCCTCGACCGGTCGCTCGCGCTGGCCGCCGCCATGGCCTCGCGCGGCTACGGGCGCTCGGCGGGCATTCCCGCCCCGGCCCGGCGCGCGACCGCCGCCGCGCTGCTGGTCGGCCTGCTCGGACTCTGCGCGGGCGCGTACGCACTGCTCGGAGCCGCCACCCCCGCACCGGTCGCCTGGTCCCTACTCGCCGCCGGGGTCTGCGCCGCCGCGTTCGGGCTCGCGTTCGCCTCCCGGCGCGTCCCCCACACCCGCTACCGCCCCGACCGGTTCGGGCCCAAAGACTGGGCGGTGCTCGCCTGCGGCGCGGCCGCCGTCTGCGGGACCGTCCTGTCAGGAGTGTTCGAACCGGGGGCGCTGTGGCCCGCCACGA
The DNA here is from genome assembly GCF_040645615.1 of Glycomyces sp. NPDC046736. NCBI lineage: Bacteria > Bacillati > Actinomycetota > Actinomycetes > Glycomycetales > Glycomycetaceae > Glycomyces > Glycomyces sp. NPDC046736. Next base: position 23,917 of record NZ_JBEYYO010000032.1, read on the forward strand.
ACCCGCTCGCCGTCCCCGACCTGCCGCTGTGGGGCGCGGCCGGGGTGCTCCTGGCCGCATCGCCCGCGCTGCTCGTGCCATCCGCAACGGAGGAACCATGAACGGCATCGAATTCGACCGCGTGTCCTTCGCCTACCCGGGCCGCCCGGTCCTGGACGACGTCTCGTTCACCCTCCCCGAAGGCGAGTTCTGCCTGCTCGTGGGCCCCACCGGGGCGGGCAAGTCGACGCTCCTCAAAACCGTGAACGGACTCGTCCCGGCCTTCACCGGCGGCACCGTGAGCGGCCGCGTCACCGTCGCCGGGAGGGACGTGCGCGGCGCCTCGCCCGCCGACCTCGCCGACACCGTCGGCTACGTCGGCCAAGACCCCCTCGCCGGATTCGTCACCGACGAAGTCGAACTCGAACTCGCCTACACCGCCGAGCAGCTCGGCCTCGACCCCGCCGCGATGCGCAAACGCGTCACCGAGATCGTGGACCTCCTCGGCCTCGCCGACGTCCGCGACCGCGCCCTCGCCCAGCTCTCCTCCGGGCAGCGGCAGCGCGTCGCGATCGGCGCGGCCCTCGTCGCGGGCCCGGCCGCACTCGTCCTCGACGAGCCGACCTCCGCGCTCGACCCCGGCGCCGCCGACGAAGTGCTCTCGGCCCTCCACCGCCTCGTCCACGACCTCGGCGTGACCGTGCTCCTGGCCGAACACCGCCTCGAACGCGTCGTCCAATACGCCGACTCCGCGCTCCTCCTCGACCGCGGCACCGTCACCGCAGGTCCACTCGGGACCGTCCTGGCCGACTCGCCGGTCGCCCCGCCGGTCGTCGCACTCGGCCGCCTCGCCGCATGGCCCGGCCCGCCCGTGACCATCCGCGAAGCCCGCAGGCACGCCGCCGACCTCCGCACCGCACTCGAGGCGCACACCCCGCCCACGCAGGCCGCACCCTCGGGACCGTCCCTCGTGGCCGCGCGCGGCATCACCGTCGACTACCCAGGCGTCCGAGCCGTCGACCGCGTCGACCTCGACGCCGCCCGCGGCGAACGCATCGCCCTCATGGGCCGCAACGGCTCGGGCAAATCGAGCCTCCTGTGGGCCCTGCAAGGCACCGGGAAACGCTCCGGCGGACACCTCGCCATCACCGGCACCGACCCCGCCGCCCAGAAACCCGCCGAACGCCGCCGCCTCGCCGGACTCGTCCCCGCCGAAGCCGCCGACCTCCTCTACGCCGAGACCGTGGCCGCCGAATGCGCAGGCGCCGACCACGACGGCCGCGCCGCCAACGGCACCTGCGCGAAGATCCTCGACGACCTCGTCGATGGCATCGACCCCGCCGCCCACCCCCGCGACCTCTCCGAAGGTCAACGCCTCGCACTCGCCCTGGCCGTGACCCTCACCGCCGCACCGCCACTGCTGCTCCTGGACGAACCGACCCGCGGCCTCGACTACCCCGGCAAAGCCGCACTCGCCACAAGGCTCACGAAACTCGCCGACGCCGGGCACTGCGTGGTCGTCTCCACCCACGACGTCGAGTTCTGCGCCGAATTCGCCACCCGGGTCGTGATCCTCTCCGACGGCGAGATCGTGGCCGACGGACCCGCGCGGCAGATCGTGGCCGCCTCCCCCATGTTCGCGCCCCAGACCGCGAAGATCCTCCCCGGCTGGCTCACCCCCGCCGAAGTCGCGGCGGCACTGGAGGCCAGCGGTGACTGAAGCGGGGCCGCGCCCGGCCGTGCGGTGGCGGGGCGCGCTGGCACTGGCGCTGGCGGCCGGGTTCGGACTGGTCGCGATGTCGTGGCCGCTGCTGGCGGCCCCGGGCGGGGCGCTCACCGAGACCACGTCGGGGCCGTGGCTGTTCGCGCTGCTGCTGCCGCTGGTGACCGCGGCGGTGCTGGTGCAGCTCGCGGACGGGGGCCTGGACGCGCGGGCGGTGGCGATGCTCGGGGTCTTGTCGGCGGTGGTGGCGGCGGTGCGGCCGTTCGGGGCGGGCGCGGCGGGCGTGGAGACCGTGTTCTTCCTGATCATCCTGGCGGGCAGGGTGTTCGGGCCCGGATTCGGGTTCATTCTCGGGACGACGGGCCTGTTCGCGTCGGCGCTGCTCACCGGCGGGGTCGGGCCGTGGATGCCGTACCAGATGTTCGCGGCGGCGTTCGTGGGATTGGGCGCGGGCCTCTTGCCGCGCACCGACGTGACGCGGCGGGCCGGTCGGGTCGCGGAGCTGGCGCTGCTGGCCTCGTACGGTGCGGTCGCGTCGATCGTGTACGGCCTGCTGATGAACCTGTCGTTCTGGCCGTTCGCGATCACGCAAGGGAACCTCGCGTACGTGCCCGGCGGGGGGCTGGACGAGAACGTGCCGCGGCTGCTGGCGTATTCGCTGGCCACGTCCCTGGGCTGGGACATCGGCCGCGCGATCACCACGGCGGTGCTGGTGTTCTTGACCGGCCCGCTGCTGCTGCGGGTCCTGCGCCGCGCCGCGCGGCGCGCGCAGTGGGTCTAGGGCGTGTTTGGGAACTCGCGGCGAGTCGGTATCCGAGTCCATTCGTTCGGTCGGGAGGCGGAAGGCCTTCCCGATACCGGTGTTGTATCGGGAAGGCCGACAACGAAGCGAGCGGGCGAATGGGCCGGATAACGGCCGTCGGGGG
>NZ_JBEYYO010000033.1:0-25111 GCF_040645615.1 Glycomyces sp. NPDC046736
CGCTTTCGCCGCCGCTTTCGCCGCCGCTTTCGCCGCCGCTTTCGCCGCCGCTTTCGCCGCCGCTTTCGCCGCCGCTTTCGCCGCCGCTTTCGCCGCCGCTTTCGCCGAGAATCCTATATCATATAGGATATATCCTATTCGATTTCGCGGCCGAGGTCAGTCGGCGTAGATCCGCTGGAGCTCCCGCTTCAGCACCTTCCCGCTCGGGCCCAGCGGCAGCTCGTCCACCACATGGACCGTCCGCGGGTACTTGTACGCCGCGACCTTCTCCTTCATGTAGGCCACCAGCGCCGCCGGGTCCGGGTCGGCGCCCTGGGCCGGGACCACCGCCGCGCAGACCTCTTGGCCGTGCGTCTCGTGCGGCACGCCGAAGACCGCCGCGATCGAGACCGAGGGGTGGCGCGCGAGGACGGCCTCCACTTCGGTCGGATACACGTTGTAGCCGTTGCGGATGATCATGTCCTTCTTGCGATCGACGATCGTGGTCACGCCCTCGGCGTCGACCGTGCCGAGGTCGCCGGTGCGGAACCAGCCGTCGACCACCGCCGTGTCCGTCGCATCAGGACGGTTGAGGTAGCCCTTCATGAGGTTGTGCCCGCGCACCACGATCTCGCCCAGCGCGCCGGGAGCCAGCAGCTCGATCCGGCCCTCGACCTCGGGATCGGCCACCGCCACGTCCACGCCCCACAGCGCCGTCCCCACCGTGCCGGGCCGGATCGGCACGTCCACGTTGTTGAACGAAGCCGTCGGGGAGGTCTCGGTGAGCCCGTACCCCTCGTGGACCTGCGCGCCGAACGCCCGCTCGAACGCTTCCAGCAGCGCCACCGGCAGCGCCGCCCCGCCCGAGATCGCGTATCGCAGCGGCGGCCGCGCCGCCGAGCGCTTCGCGGCCTCCACCATCTGCGCGAAGTTCGTCGGGACCGCCGTGAACAGCGTGGCCTGGTGGTCGACGAGCAGCCGCAGCGCCTCGTCGGGGTCGAACTTCGGCAGCAGGATGATCGAGGCCCCGCGCCGGAACCCGACGTTGAGCACCGCCATCTGCCCGAACGTGTGGAACAGCGGCAGCCCTCCATAGAGCACGTCGTCGGGACGCACGTCGAACGCGTCGAGCAGCGCGCAATGCACCTGCTCGATCATCGCCAGGTGCGACCCGACCGCGCCCTTCGGCGTCCCGGTCGTGCCCGAGGTGTAGAGGATCGTCGCAGCCGCGAGCGGGTTGACCGACACGTATCGCTCGATCGGTTCGGCTTGCGCCGCTTCGGCTTCGAGCCGCGGGACCGGGGCCCCGCCGATCTCCAGTCCCTCGGGGGCGAGGACGGTGACGAGCGGGACCCCTGCGCGGGAGGCGGCCGGGGCGGCCTCACCCAGGAGCGGCGCGGCGGCCACGAGGAGGTCGGCCTCGGCGTCTTCGAGCACGAACGTGATCTCGTCGACCTTGAACAGCAGGTGGATCGGCACGACGACCGCGCCGAGCGCGAGCGCGGCGTAGTAGACGCGGGGAAAGTCCGGCACGTTCGGCACCAGCACGGCCACGCGCGAGCCGGGCCCGATGCCGCGGGCGGCGAGCGCCCCGGCGTAAGCGCGGGTCTGATCCCACAGGGCCCCATAGGGAATGGTCTGCCCCATGAAGTGGAGCGCGGGAGCCTCAGGCCTGCGGCGGGCCGACTCGGCGAGGATGGCGGCGATCGAGAGGGTTCCCGGTCCGGGACCGTCGATCGCGGGGTCAGGGCGGTGCGACATTGCACGTCTCCTTCCGTTGAGTGTGAGCGTAGTCTCAAAAAGGCCGCCCTGACGGGCTCGGCGGTCAGTTTCCGGGGATGCCGTCGTTCTCCAGCGGCACCGGGTCGGGCTCGACCGCGTCGACCTGCCCGGCCGAGACCACATAGGCCACGTCCACATAGTCCTGGACGCCGTCGCTCACCGTCGCTATGCCCACGCCCCGGTACCCGGCGTGATCGGAGTCGGAGTACGACAGCGGCAGGATGCCGTTGCCCAGCAGCTCACCCGACTCGATCGCGGCCACAAGGGACTCACGTGTCGGGTCCTCCCCCGCGGCCGCCAGCGCCTCGGCGAACAGATAGCCCACACTCATACCGAACACCGTGTTCCCGGTGAACGGCGCGCCGTCGTTGTACTCGGCGTTGATCTCCTCGAACAGCGCCACCCACTCCCCGTCCGGACTGAACGGCAGGTAGTTCACACTCACCATGCCCTCCAACAGGACCGGCGCCAGCTCCTCGCCGAGGAACCCGGCCAGCGTGGGGTAGTCCGCGCCCGAGGACGAGACGTACCACTTGGGGAACCAGTCGAGCTGCGCGGCCGTGCCGATCGCCATCGCCGTGAACCCGTTGATGGTCCCGAGCACGTTGACCTCGCACCCGGCGCTCATCAAAGCGCCGATCTGCGCGTTCAGGTCCTCGCCGGAGGTCGCGTAGGACTGCACCTCCGCGATCGTGTTGGAGCCCACCACGTCTTCGACGCCCTCGATGACGCCGTCACCGTAGTCGTCGTCCTGCCCCAGCACGCAGATCACCGCGTCCGGGTCCTGCTCGATCGCGTACTTCGCCAACGCCGCGCCCTCGGTCACGTAGTCGGCGTTGTACGCGAACGTGTTCGGGTACACGCCCGGCTGGTTCCAGGTGAGCGAGCCGGAGGACACGAACAGGTCGGGCACGCCCTGCTGGTCGAGGTAGTCGAGCACCGACGAGTGGGTCGGCGTGCCGAGGCCGTTGACGACCGCGAAGACCTTGTCCTCGGTCACCAGCTCGCGCACCGCGTTCTGGGTGTTCGCCGGGTCGTACCCGTCGTCCTTCACGATGTACTCGATCTGGCGGCCGTTGATGCCGCCGTTGGCGTTCACGTACTCGAAGTACGCCGAGGTCGCCGCCGAGATCGCGGAGTAACCGGCCGCGGCCGGACCGGTCAGCGGCTGATGGGTGCCGATGACGACGGTGTCGTCGGTGACGCCCGGAGTCGACTCCTCCGAGCTCGGCGTGCTGCACGCGGTCAGCGCGAGCACCGCCGCCGCGGCCACCGTCAAGTGTCTCTTGTGCATGGATCACCTCTCTGTGTTCGTTGCGGGAGTTGCGAAGCGTCGGGGCCGGGCGGCGAGGAACCGGTCGAGCAGACGGGCCGCGCCGCCCGGCCAGAGGACGGTGACGGCCACGATGACCGCCCCGAAGACGAGCACGGCGAGGTTGCCGTCCAGGCGCTGCCCCAGGTCGGTAGGCGCGGCGGCCACGAGTTCGTCCACGACCCAGGGGAAGAAGACCACCAGCACCGAGCCGATCGCGGCCCCGCCGATGCTCCCGAGGCCGCCCACGACAGCCGCGACCACCAGGAGCAACGAGAACGCGAGCCCGTAGCCGCCGGGCGCAACCTGCTGGGTGGCGATGGCCAGGATCGCGCCGCCGAGCCCGGCGGGGACCGCGCTGGCGACGAACGCGCCGGTCTTGACCGATCCGGGGTCCACTCCGGACAGTCGGGACGCGGTCTCGTCGTCGAGCACGGCCCTCATGCGCAGGCCCGCGCGGCCCGAGCGGAGCATGACGAGCGGGGTGACGGCGAGGGCGGCCACGATGATCGCGAGCCAGGCGTGCCACTGCTCGACGGCGATGAGGGCCGTGAGGGCTTCGGGCACAGGCAGGAACGGGGCGCGGAGGCCTTGGTCGCCGCCAATGGGGAGGGTGTTCGCGGCCGAGGGCAGCGCGATCACGAGGGCGAGCGTGAGCCCTGCGAGGTAGGGGCCTCGAAGGCGGGCGGCGGCGAGGCCGAGGAGCAGTCCGAGGAGCCCCGAGACCGCGACCGCGCCGAGGAGCCCGGCGGCGAGCACCAGGATCGCGGGGCCGGTGGCGGCCGAGGCGGCGAACGCGAAACCGTAACCGCCCGAGGCCATGAGCACGGCGTGGCCGAGCGAGAGCTGCCCGGTGAGTCCTACCAGGACGGTGAGTCCGGCGACGGCGGCGAAGCAGGCGGCGGCGGTGGCGAGCTGGTAGTTGCGGAACGGGTCGAGCCCGAAGGTCCCGCCGATGGCGAGCACCGTGATGAGCAAGGCGCGCAACGGGATGCTGAGGCGTCTCATGCGGTCCGGGCCTCCTTCGCGGCGAACAGCCCGCCGGGCCGCACCAGCAGCACGAGCGTGAGCAGGGCAAGGACGGCGAGTGGCGAGGCCGACGCGGACACGTACCCGGTGACGAGGCTGCCGAGCAGGCCGACTCCGATCCCGGCGATGAGCGCGCCCGCCGGGGAGTCGAGTCCGCCGATCACTGCCACCGCGAACGCGTTCACGAACAGGAGGTCGGCCGCGTGCGGGTTGAGGCCGAGTTCGTTGGGCACCAACAGGAGTGCGGCGAGGGATGCGGCGGCGACGGCGAGCGTCCAGCCCAGCGTCACCATGCGCGACACCCGGACCCCGAGGAGCCGGGCGGTCTCGGGCGCGAACGCCGCGGCCCTCATCTGGAGCCCAAGTGAGCTGCGGTTGAACAGGAGCGCGAGGCCGCCCATGACGACCCCGGCCGCGATAAGCGTGAACAGGTCGTACGGGGACAGGACCGGCACGCCGCCGATCACGAAGGGCCGCTGCGAGAACGGCGGATGCATCGGCCGATGCTCGGGGCCGAACCCGATGGCCAGGCCCGCTTGCACGACCATGACGAGGCCGATGGCGACGATGATCCCCGGCAGCGGCGCGTTCGCCCCGAGCCTGCGCATGAGGCCGCGTTCGGCCAGAGCGCCGAGCAGCGCCCCGGAGGCGAGCCCTGCGGCGAGTCCGGCCGAGTAGGAGCCGGTCGCGGCGGTCACCGCGAACGCGGCGTACACCGCCGCGACGGCGAGCGCGGCCTGCGCGAAGTTGACGACTCTGGCTGCGCGCCAGACGATCACGAGCGAGAGCGCGAACAGCGCGAGGACCGCGCCGCGGGCGAGCCCGGCCGAGAAGAGGAATACGAATCGGTCCATCAGAACCCCAGGTAGGCGTGCCGGAGGGCGGGGTCGGCGGCGAGTTCGGGGGCCGATCGGTCGGCCACGACGCTGCCGAGGGACAGCACCACGCCGCGGGCGGCCACCGAGAGCGCGCTGGTGACGTTCTGCTCGGCGAGGAGCACGGTGAGCCCGGTGCGGGCGGCACTCTCGCGGAGCACGCCGAGGAGCTGGGCGGTGACCTGCGGGGCGAGCCCGAGCGAGGGTTCGTCCAGGAGCAGCACGTCGGGGCGGGCCAGGAGCGCGCGGGCGAGCGCGAGCATCTGGCGCTCGCCGCCCGAGAGGGTGTGCCCGGCGGCGTCCCTGCGGCGCGCGAGCGGCTCGAACAGGGCGTACATCTCTTCGACGGCTGCCTTGCGGGCCTTGTGTTTGTGCCGCCAGAGGCCGCCGAGGCGGAGGTTCTCGTCCACGGTGAGTTCGACGACGACGCTGCGTCCTTCGGGCACGAGCGCGAGGCCGCGGCGGACACGTTCCTCAGTGGAGAGTCGGGCGAGTTCCCGGCCGCCGAGTTCGACGCGTCCGCTGCGGGTCGGGACGAGGCCGGTCAGGGCCCTGAGCAGGGTGGTCTTCCCCGCGCCGTTCGCACCGAGGAGCGCGACCACGTCGCCTTGGCCGAGTTCGAGGGTGAGCCCGTCGATGACGGGCGCGCCGTCGCCGTAGCCGACGGTGAGGTCATGGCAGGCCAGCGCGGTCATGCGGCGGCCTCCAGCCCGAGGTAGGCGGCCTCGACGGCCGGGTCGTTCTGAATGGTTTCGGGTGTGCCGCAGGCGATCACTTCGCCGAAGTCGAGCACGACGATCCGGTCGGCGAGTCCCATGACGAAGTCCACGTGGTGCTCCACGAGCAGTACGGAGCAGCCGCGGGCCGCGACGGCGCGGACGGTGTCGGCGAGCGAGGCGATGTCGGCGGCCCCGAGCCCGCCTGCGGGTTCGTCGAGGAGCAGGAGCCGGGGCTCGGTGGCGAGCGCGCGGGCGAGGGCGACGCGCTTGCGTTCGGGGTAGGGCAGCGTACCGGCGGGCCGGGACGCCAGGCCTGCGAGGCCGAGCTCGTCGAGTGCGTTGCGGACCTTGGCCTCGGCGTCCCGGTCGCGGAGGCTCGTGAGGGGTACGAGCACGTTCTCCCGGACGCTCATGCGGTCGAACAGCCCGAGCCCTTGGAGGGTCCGGGCCACGCCCGCTTTGAGCAGGGCGGTGGTCTTGGCCGGGGCAGGGCGGCCGTCGATGCGCACGGTGCCCTTGCGGGGGCGCACGAGGCCGCAGACGGCGTTGAAGACCGTGGTCTTGCCCGCACCGTTGGGGCCGATGAGCGCCACGGTCTCGCCGTCGCCGACCTCGAAGTCGACCTCGCGGAGGGCTAGGAGCCCGCCGAAGGCCACATCGAGGCCGCGCACGTCGAGCCGCGGCACGGGGTGAGGGGTCGTCATGGTCGTAGCTGCACCTCTTCGGGTCGGGTTATGGTTACCATACAGTAGATACCGACCATACGGTATGCCCGAGGCGGTGAAACCCCTCGATATGTTGTGCGCCTTGAGCTGCAACTACTCTCGCGGCACTTCAGTCTCGGACGTCAACCGAGCGACCGGGACGCATCGTCAGGCGTCGATCCTTCGGATGCTGCGGAGGAACAGCTCGGTCAGTTCGGCGGCGACCTCGCTGCGGTTCTCGGGCCCTTCGGTGTCGAGCCACTGCGGCAAGTAGTGGACGTCCGAAAAGAAGTGTGCAATCAGGACCGACGTCGAGATGTCAACGCGGAACAGGTCTTCGGTCTTGCCTCGGTCGACGATCGCTGCGAACTTCTCGTGGTACTCCCGCGTGCGGCGCTTGACCTCGGCCCGCCGCTCAGGCGTGAGCATGTGCCGGCTGCGGAAGAACACGGTGCCTTCGGCGAGGTGGGCGATCGAGGAGAGGATCACGTCCTCGCACACGGCGCGCAGCACGTCCTCGGTCGGGCCCCCGGCGGCGGTGATCTCGTCCAGGCGCCGCTCCTGGTGGGAGAGCATCCGCTCGTGGATCGCGAAGAGCAGGTCGTCCTTCGAGGTGAAGTAGTGGTACATGGCGCCCTTGGTGACGCCCGCGGCGTCGACGATCTGTTGGACGCTGGTGTTCGCGTAGCCCTGCTCGGCGAACAGGTCGAGGGCGCAGCGCAGGACGTCGTCGGCGACGTTGGACTTCATGCCCCTATCCTCACCCGGCGCGCCGAAGCGCGCCGGGGCGGTCCCTACCCGAACGTGCAGGGCGCGTCGGCGCGGCGCAGGAACGCCAGGCGGGCGCGCTTGTCGGGCAGGTCGATCTCCGGTCCGAGCGTGAATCCGGTGCGGCGCAGGCGTGCTCGGGCCTGCTCGTTGCGCGCGTCGGGTTCGACCACGATCCGCTGGGTCTTCGGATCGGTGAACAGGAACCCGGCCAGGACGCCCATGAGCGCCCCGGTGAACCCGGCGCGGGCCTTGCCACGGGCGCCGGCGACCAGGAGGTGGGTGCCGACGTCTCCGGGTTCGACCTCGTAGCACTCGCCCACCGGGTCAGCGGCGGGGTCGTAGGTCTGGAACAGCGCGATCGGCTCGCCGTCGAGCAGCAGGAGATAGGAGTGGTGGGTGTCGAGGGCGTCGAGGTACTCGTAGATCGCGAGCACGTACTCCTTCGAGTGCTCGGTCATGCCCCAGAACTTGGCCCTCTCCTCGGTGACCCATCCATAGGTGAGGTCGAGGTCTTCCTTGGGGCGCACGGGAACCACGCTGACGCGGCCGAAGCCCTCCAGGGTCTGCTCGTAGGCGGCGGGGCGGTCGATCATGCGGAACTCCTCCTTCAGAGCGTTCCAGTCGGTGACGAGGGGAATCAGCTCCCCGTTGCGCCACAACGGGAACTGGTCGGACTGATGCGGGCCGGGCTCTCCGGAGGCTCCGAAGGGGACGATCCAGCGGCTCTGCTCGCGGTCGGCGAGATCCCAGACCCAGCGGGCGGTCGGGCCGCGCGTGAACCGCTCGGTGACGCCGGGGCCGACGGACGTGGAGAGCACGCAATCGGCGTCCCCGCCGGGCCCGGCGAGCGCGTCGGGCCAGGGGGTGCCGTAGGGCAGGTCGATCCAGGGGTCGAGGAGGTGCACGTCGCGCCAGGCTTCGTGCTCGGTGGCGGCTTCTTCGAGGGCGGCGGTCAGGGCGGCGTCGCGCTCCTCGTCGGGTATGAGTCCACTTTCGAGCAGCGACTCCAGGGCGTGCCCGAGCCTGGGCAGCAGAGTGAGCCAAGGGGTGAACACCTCAGGGTGCGTTGAAGGTTCGGCGAGATCACCGAAGACGGGAAGCGCGGCGAGCCGGCGCAGGAACGCGCCCCGGAACGCGGCGAACGCGGTGGCGTCGGCGCTGCCCGCGTCCATGCGGCGGTCCCACGCGAGGAGGCGCTTGCGCAGCAGCGAGGCGTCGCGGCCGAGTTCGAGCCCAGGGAGCAGGTCGATGAGCAGCCCTGCGGTGGAGAGCAGGGTGTCCATGTGGATGGCACCCATATCGCTTGCGGCCCAGTCGTTTCGGGCCTCCAAAAGAGTGCGGATGCGGTCGAGTCGCCGGGGCGGGCAGAACTCGACGCCGAGCGGGGCGGAGATGCCGCGGTCGTTGGCCATGACGGCGAGTCCGTCCACATCAGACTTGGGCATGGCCTGCCAGCCGTTCCAGGCGTGTCGGGATTCCCAGGCGGGCACGGGGTAGCGCCGGTTGGCCTCGTCGCGGTCGGGCACGCGCCCGGCGACGCGGTGCAGGGTTCCACCGGCGGTGTCGGCGGCCATCACGACGTTGACCGGGAGCACCCAGTCGTCAAAGGCCGCATCGACATCGGCCACGGTCCGGGCGCGGAGCAGCTTGGGGATCGCACTGAATCCGAGGTCGGGCAGTTCCTGCACGGGCCCGCGGAGGCTGAGCGCGAACTCGAACCCTTCGGCGATGATGTGGCCGCGAGCGGTCTCGATGACCTCGACTTCGTGCGTGTCGCCACCGGCGACCTCGATGGTTTCCAGGTGGCTCCGAGCGGCTTCCCAACCGGCGGGCCGAGGGCTTCGATCGAGCCGTCTGCCTTGCGGCGCAACTGCTCCCGGAACAGGTCCTGCGCGTCGGCCATCGCGTTGGTGATGCCCCAGGCGACATCACCTGCATGTCCGAAGTGGGCGATGCCGGGAATCCCGGGAACGGCGAACCCGATGACGTCGAATTCGGGGCAGGAAAGCCGAACCTGCTGATAGAACCCGGGCTTCTGAATGAGCCGATGCGGGTCACCGGCGATGATCGCCGCGCCGGAGGCGGTGCGGGAGCCGTCGATGAGCCAGCCGTTGGACCCTTCGGGCTCAGGTCCGTCGAGGGCGAACTGGTCGACCGCATGCTCCCCCAAGGCGTCTCGCACCCGTTCGCGCCACAGCTTGGCGGGGAATCCACCGCCGAACAGCAGGTGCTCGGAATGCCAGATGGCGAGGGGCGTCCAGGGCTCCCAGGGTTCAAGATCGTCGGTGAGCGCGGCATTGACGCCGTCGACGTAGGCGCGCACCCAGGCCGAAGTGCCCTCGTCAAGCGCGTCGAACGCGGCCTGGGCCGCGCTGATGATGCGAGTTTGCCGAGCGAGCCGGTCCCAATGTAGCCAGCGCTCGCCGATGAGGGCGGAGGCGGTGCCATGGGCGCGGCGACGTGCGTTTTCGAGCTGCCAAGCTCGGTCGGCGACGGCGTTCCAGCCTTGGGCGTATGCCAGGGAGCGGGGGTCGGGGGCGCGCAAATGGGGGACGCCCCAGGCATCCCGGTAGCATTCGAAACTCATAGTTAGGTTAGTCTAACCTAATCAGAATAGTGCTCGGTTCATGTCCCGCTCGGGACGAGAAGGAGGCCCCCGGGATGGGACGCGGCTGGGAAGGCGCAGTACTGAAGCTGCTGCGCGCCAAGGACTTCAAATTCACCGTCACGGGCGCCGAGCAGGTGACCGAACATTACCGCCGTCTGTCGTTCACCGACGGCGGCCTGCTCAAGGAACTCCCGATCCACCCGGCGATGTGGGTGCGGCTGTGGTTCGAGCACGAGGGCAAGCCGCACCAGCGCGGTTACACGCTGGTCGACCCGGACGCCGAGGCCGGCACGTTCGACATCGAGTTCGCGCTGCACGACGGCAGCGCGGCCGACTGGTCCCGCACGGCCGAGCCGGGCGACACGATCGCGGCGACGGTGTACGGCACGGCCTTCAGCGCCCCCGACCCGAAGCCGAGCCGCCTCCTGATCGTGGGCGACGCCGCGTCGCTCCCGGCGATCAACTCGCTCCTGGACGCCTTCCCCGACACCCCCGCGACGATCTGGTTCGAAACCGCCGACGAGGACGAGCTCCCCTTCCGCGTCGACCCCGAACGCCATGACCTGCAACTGATCCCCCGCGGCGAGGACGGCGCGGCGCTGGTCGCACGGGTCCGCGAAGAGCTCCCGAGCCTCCTAGGCGAAGCCCCCTACCTCTGGATCACCGCCGAAGCCGCGACCACGCGGGCCCTGTCAGCCCACGCCCGCAAGGACCTCGGCCTCCCCAAGGACCGAGTCCACGCGATGGCCTACTGGCGCGCTTAGGCCCCGTCCACAGCGGGCTGCCAGGCGACCGCCGTCGGGCGCTGTCCGTCGGTCTCAAGGAACTGAAGGACCGCTGAGCGGATGGCGTCGATGGCGATCTCCGAGTCGCGCGGGTAGACGCAAGCATTGCCGTAGTAGCAGTAGACGACCTCCGCATAGGTGCTCGGCCGCCCTTTGGAGAACCATCGCCCCTCGCCGTGCAGGTACTGGAGGCCTCCGACACCGCGGTCGGGGTCGAACCCGACCGAGAGCTCGACGACCGGATCCTCGTCTTCGCGTTCGGCGATGTAGAGATTGGCCATGCTGAACTCGTAGGGCTGCTTCAGGAGATCGTCGAGGATCCGGCCCAGCCCCTCGGCCGTCGACGCGACCAGCGGGGTGTCGGAGTGCCCCGGTCGGTAATAGGCGCGCACGCTCACATCTGCCCCCTTGCGGTCATCGTAGTGTGCCGGTATACGTTTTCGAGCTCATCGACCCGTTGTCTTCTCGCCAATGCACCGTCAAGGTGGAGCCCGGCTGGAGGTATCGGGCGAGGAGGCCGTCGCATCCGAGGCGGCCTTCGCAGGGACCGCCGGGATTGTTGATGACGAGATCGGCTTTCTTGATCTCCTTGTCGCTCATGGCGAGTGCCGCTTTCAATTCGGCGTGCGACTCGGACCAGAACCCGTTCGGCGGTGTCACGGGGCCGGTGTGCTCCCACATGTGCTCGCGAATTCGGGGCGTGGAGTCGTCCTCTCCGCTGGAAAACTCCATTCGGCCCGCGCCTCGATTGGAGTCGAATCGGAGGACGCCGTGCGTTCGCGGCTGGGCACCGCGCTTCCGCTCGAAGGCGGGCAGCGAATCGTGGACCGCGCTGGGCTCGAATCGGGGCGGTGGCAGATTCGCGGCTGCGCCTGAAGATCCCCGAGGTCCGCCGGAGCCGCTGAACGCTCCGGTTAATGACTCGCGCAGCCCATGCGCCTGCTGTCGGATCTCATCCAACAGGTCCTTGAGCTGGACCGCCATCGCCGCGGCCTCAGATTCGAGTCTCCCGCCGATCGCCCGCACCCGAGCGGTCGACCCCTCGGCGCCGGTCTGTGCCGTCTCATTGGCGAGTTCGTCGCCATTGGACTTCGCCGCACTGATCGCATTGATCACCGACTCCACGGTCGACACGGCCTTGCCAACGGCAGCACTGAACTCATCGACCGAGGACATGGGCCACTCCCTAGGGATACGCTCCCTTGGAGTATCCCGACCCGCACCCGCAGTGCATGTCAAGTAACCGACACGAACCGGTCCAAACCAGTCGGAGAAGCGGAGTGATGTTCCGAATCGAGTGGACCGCACGCGAGCAGAAGGCTCAGCCGGAGATCGATGAGCTGTACGTGGAAGCGACCCCCGCCTAGCAACCCACGAACCCCTCCGCCGCTGGATGGAGCCTCCCCGCTTAGTTCGGGTGGTGGTTGGTGGTGATCTTGGCTTGGTAGAGGCCGACTATTGCGTCTACTAGGCCTTGGCCTGCCTCGGGCCAGGTGGGGCGGGGGGTTGGGGTGTGGTTGGCCAGGGCTGATTCTCGGAGGGCGGGGGTGATGATCATGAGTTGGCGGGCGAGGTCGTCGCGTTCGTCGCGGACGGTCGGGGGGAGGTCGAGGTGGCGGTGGAGGCCCTTGGTGACTCGGCGGAGGGAGGGGGCGCGGAGGACTTCGGCTTCGACCACGTCGCGGAGGGTCGGGTCGGTGAGGACCTGGGCGGCGAAGCGGGCGAACCAGGTCGTGCCGCCGAACGTGGCGAGGTAGTCGGTGGTGGGGAGGATCGTGCACTCGACCCAATCGCGCAGATCCGGGTCGGGCCCGAGCGCGTCGAGGCGTTCGACGCGCAGCCGCTCGATGTGGCCCATGTGCCTGCGCATGATCGCGGCGACCAGGTCGGTCTTGGACCCGAAGTGGTACCCCACGGCCGTGTTGTTCCCCTGCCCCGCGGCCTCGGAGATCTGACGGTTCGAAACCGCCGCCACCCCGTGCTCGGCGAACAACCGCTCCGCCGCGCCCAGAATCGCCTCCCGAGTGGCCGCAACCTGCGCCGCCCTGCTCCCACCAGCCATGAAGCCCCCTCGAAGCCGTCGCGACCATTCAACCCGCGACCACCCGACCAGTCAAGCACCTGACTTATCAGCCTCGGCCCTCACTCGGAACCCGTGTCTCTGTCCGCGGAGGAAAACGTCAGCATCCCCCGAAGCGCGGTTTCCGACCGGCTCCCCTGAACCGCGTTGGCCCCCGGCAAGCCGCAGTACAGGCGTCGGCCGGTCAGGTCAGCGTTGCCGTGATGATTCGGCCGGGTTGGTCGTCGGCCTGGTCGACCAGGGATCCGTCTGGAGACCAGACCGCGGAGCCGCCCATCGCCTCCTCGTAGTCGCTGCCCGGGCCCGCGAAACAGCTCAAGGCGATCCACACCCCGTACGCGGCCGCGACCTGCGGCATCAGGCCGTCGCGGCCGACCGCGCCTGCGGGGTCGTGGAGACTGCCGCCCACGTACGCGTCGATCCCAAGGGCCGACGTCGCGGCGATGTGCTCGTCGATCTTGATGTCACGGCAGATCGCCAGCCCCAGCCGCCAACCGTCGATCTCCAGGACCGCCGGCGCCTCCCCCGGACTGAACCGGACCGCCTCCGGCTCACCGGGAAACATCTTCCGGTACACCGGCGCCACCCCGTCGGCGTCGAAACGCACCATCGCGATGTGCTCGCGCCCCCGGTCATCGCACACCGGCGCGCCCGCCAGCGCGATCGCGCCCGTCTCCGCGCAAGCCCGGACCACCGGCGCCAGCGCCGGATCGTCGAGATCGACGGTCGGCGCCGCCATCGCGTACGACGACAGCGACAGTTCGGGGAAGACCACGACCCGTGCGCCGGCGGCGCGGATCGCGTCGGCGTGAGCGGCCGCGTTTCCCTCAAGGTCGCCCGGGCGCAGGTCCGGCTGCGCGAGCGCGATCGTGAGGGGCGGTCGCGTCGAGGAGGAGTCCATGCCGCGACTATAGCCAGCTGCCGAAGGTTGGGCCTCGACTCGGATCGTCCACGGGGCGGAAAATCGTGAAGTCTTCGGCTGCCCGGCGCAGTTCGGGGCAGCCGAACCTCATGCGGGCCTTGACGAAGCGTGCCCTCAGGCGGCGGATCACGACCGTGCTCCCGCCAGGGCCGGTACCGGGGCAACGGCCTGCGCCGGCAAGGTCGCCCGGCTCGAATTGACCGCCAGGATCCAGACCAGCACCGACAGGACCACCAAGAGCACCCGCTGCGGAATCCCCCGCCAGTCGCCGCCATCCGCTATGCCCGGGAGGAACGTGTTGACCGTCGTGGTCGCGAACGTCAGCGCCGCCACCGCCGTCACCCACCAGGTCCCGCGCCGCACCCAGTCGGGCACCGCCGCGTCGCGCATCCGCACCGCGCACAGCCCCGCCACCACCGTCAGCAGCACGAACGCCGCCCCGGCCGAGTAGCGGTGGATCTGCTCGCTCCACGACAGCCCCATCTCGGGCTTCCCCGTCCGAAACGCCGCCGCGCACACGAGCATGAGCGCCGTGGCGCCCAACAGGAACCGGATGAAACCCTCGCGGGCCAGGCCCACCCCGCGCCCGGCGAGGATCGCGCAGGCCAGCGCCAGACTCAGCACCGACGCGGGGAACAGCACCACCCCAGGCCAGGTGAGCGCGTACGACGAGACCGGCGTCGCCACCGGATCGACTGCGGCGGACTGGGAAAGGTGCATCACGACGAAGCCCGCCTGACTCGCCGCGATACCGGACATGGCCACCACTTCGGCTGTCCGCGTGAGGAACACAGTTCGATTCATGCGGCGAACGGTAGGTTCCGGGAAGTCCCCTTCCCTCAAGCCGAGGCGTGGAATCCGCCCTCACCCCCTGGGGTGAGACGGCCCTCCCGAACCCGTACCGGGGTGTGAGGCGGCCCGGCACGGTCCGACATAGGTTGGTGCGGTGACCAACTCCGCGCACCCCGTCCGCCGCCTGATCAGCTACCTGATCGCCACCGGCCCCGCAGGGGACGGCTCGTGGCGGTGGCGCTTCGCGACCACCCTCGCGCTCATCGGCCCCGGCTCGGTCCCGTTCGCGCTCATACTGTTCGACGTCCAGCTCTACATCATCGAGATGGACTTCGAGATGACGTGGGGCGCGGTGATCGCCGCGGCCACGAGCACCGCGATCGTGCTCGCGCGCTGGCGGCCGGTCGCGGCGTCGCTCCTGGTGCTCGCCGCGATGGTCGCGGTCGGGTTGGGGACCAACGCGGTTCCAGGCGAGCCGTGGCCGGTCACGGTCCCGAACCTGTTCGCGTTCATGGTGGTCCTGTTCGCGCTCGGACGCGACCGCCGCCCGTGGGTCGGGACTCTCGCGTGGGCGGCCACGATCGCGATCGGGAGCGGGGTGTACCTGCTGATGATCTCCGATGCCGTGACCGCGTTCCGAGGCCCGGTGTACTTCCCGTTCGGCACTCCGGAGTCGGGGAACCTCTACCTCGCCGCGCAACTCGGCGCGGCGGCGTTCCTGCTCGGCCTCACCCTGCGCATCTGGCGGCACGTGCGCCAGCGCCTGGCCGAGGAGGAGGAGATCGCCGAGGCCGAGCGCCACCGCAGGCGACTCCTCCAGGAGCGCACCAGGATCGCGCGCGAGCTGCACGACATCGTCGCGCACCACATGTCGGTGATCGCCGTGCAGTCCTCGACCGCCGAGTACCGGGTGCCGGACCTGGACGAGGCCGCGAAGGCCGAGTTCCGTTCCATCAGCGACCAGGCGCGCGAGTCGCTCGCGGAGATGCGGCGGCTGCTGGGGGTGCTGCGCGAGGAGGGCGACGCGAGTCTGCGCGCGCCCCAGCCGGGTCCGGAGTCGCTGCGGGGGCTGGCCGAGGCGGTGAACCGGGCCGGGACGCCGGTGTCGCTGGAGGTCGACCTGCCCGAGGAGCTTTCGGAGACGTTGGCGCTCACGGTGTTCCGGGTTGCGCAGGAAGGTCTGAGCAATGTGGTCCGTCACGCCCCGGGCGCGGAGGTCGCGATCGAGGCCGCCGTGCGCGACGGCCGCGTGGAGGTGACCGTCGCGAACGGCCCGCCGCCCGGATACGCGGCCGAGGCCAGGACGCAGGGTTCCGGGCTCGGCCTGGTCGGCATGAGGGAGCGCGTCTCGCTCGACGGCGGCACACTGGAGACCGGCCCGACCCCCGATGGCGGCTTCCGCGTCCACGCGGTGCTGCCGATCGAGAACCTTTCTGCCCCAGAGGAGTCCGAGTGACCGTCAAGGTGCTCATCGCCGACGACCAGGCCATGGTCCGCGCCGGTTTCGCCGCGCTGCTCAACGCCCAGGAGGACATCGAGGTCGTGGGCGACGCCGCCGACGGGGTCGCCGCGGTCACCGAGACCTCGCGACTGCGGCCGGAGGTGGTGCTCATGGACGTGCGCATGCCCACTATGGACGGCCTGGAGGCCGCCAAGCGGGTCCTGTCCGCGCCCGAGCACCGCCGACCCAAGGTGCTCATGCTGACCACGTTCGATGTGGACGATTACGTGTACGAGGCGCTTCGCATGGGCGCCAGCGGGTTTCTGCTCAAGGACGCGCCGCCGGGTGACCTCATCGCGGCCGTGCGGATCGTCGCGGCCGGGGACGCGCTGCTCGCGCCCTCGGTCACCAAGCGCCTCATCGAGGACTGCTTCAAGGCCCGGCCCGCGCTGCGCCGCTCGACCCGGCTCGACGAGCTCACCCCGCGGGAGGAGGAGGTCCTGCGGCTCATCGCGCGGGGCCTGTCGAACCCGGAGATCGCCGCGTCGCTGTTCGTCTCAGAGCAGACGGTGAAGACGCACGTGGGGAAGGTCTTCGCGAAGCTCGGCCTGCGCGACCGGGCCCAGGCGGTGATCTGCGCGTACGAGACGGGCCTGGTCACGGCCGGGGACCCGCGTCAGACCTGACCCGACTGGAATAGATCATTCCGCTCTGCTATTCTTGGAACAAGTCATTCCGTTCCAGACTTTCGAGGAGACCTCCATGCGCATTCTCATCACCGGCGCCACCGGTTCGGTCGGTCGCAACGTCGTCGAGCAGCTCATCGCCCTCGACCCGGCCGTCGAGCTCCGCGCCCTCACCCGCAACCTGGCGGCCGACCTCCCCGAGGGCGTCGAGATCGCGGTCGGCGACCTGGCCGAGCCCCAGACCCTCGCCGAGGCGTTCACCGGCGTCGACGCGGTCCACTTCATCAACTTCGCCGGCGACCAGTACGCCCCGCTCCCCGAGGCCGACGCGGTCGTCGCGCTCGCCGAGGCCGCGGGCGTCCGGCGCGCCACCGTGCTGGGCGGTCGCGACGAGGGCGCGCTCGAACAGGCACTCGTCAAGAGCCCCATCGAGACCACGTTCCTCCACCCGGTCGAGTTCATGTCGAACGCGCTCATGTGGTGGGCCGAGACCATCAAGTCCGGCCAGCCGATCCGCGAGCCCTTCGGCGACCGCCTCAGCGCGATGGTCCACCCCGCCGACATCGGCGCGGTCGCCGCGAAGGTCCTCCTCGACGGCGGTTACGACGGCCAGGAGCTGGTCATCACCGGTCCCGAGGTCGTCTCGATCCCCGACCGGTTCCGGGCGCTGAGCGCGGCGGTCGGGCGCGAGATCGAGTTCGTGGAGCTCACCGTCGAAGAGGCGCATGAGAACTGGGCCGCGAACGGGATGGGCGAGGACATGATCGCGTTCCTCACCGAGGCGCTCGGCAACACCCCCGAGGAGGGCAAGACCGTCTCGGGCACCGTCGAAGCGGTCACCGGACGCCCGGCGCGGACCTTCGAGCAGTGGGCCGTCGAACACGCCGACGCGTTCCGCTAGAGCCCGAACCCAAGGGCGCCACCGATGCCGGTGGCGTCCTTTTCGCACCTCATCTTGTGAATTCCGAGGCTCGTCAACATTCCTGAAACAACACGGCATTTCGTCCGATATTCACTGAATTATTGATATCTTTAAATTTGCACGATTTACCCCTAATCTCTGTGTATGGCACGGCTCACCATCCGCGGCGCGTCCGCGGGAGGACGACCGGCCTGGGCGGTCGCCTCCCCGACGACCGCCGATGCCCTCACCCGAAAGGCATGCATCAGATGAAACGCCAACGCGCACTTGCGGTCACCGCCGTCAGCGCACTCACCACCGCTCTCGCGGTCGGCGCCGCCACCGCACCCGCCTCCGCAGAGGTCCTCGACGCCAAGGCCGAGGAGGCCCGCGCCGAACTCGTCGGCAAGGTCGCCCCCGGCCTGGTCGAAGAGCTCTCCGACACCTTCGGCATCACCGAGGCCGAGGCCTACGACCGCCTCGCCGTCGAGGCCGTGGCCGCCGAACTCCTCGCCGAGATCCCCGACGCCTTCGCCGACTCCTATGCGGGCCTTTGGGTCTCAGAGGACGCCGACGAGATCTTCGTGGCCACCACCGACCCCGCCGACACCGTGCAGCTGCGGGCCGAGGGCGCGACCCCGGTCCTGGTCGACCACGAACTGGCCGACCTCGAAGCCGCCGCCGACCAGCTCGACGCCCTCACCGTCGACGGTCTCTACGGCCACTACATCGACCTGCTCGACAACACGCTCGTGATCGAGACCGCGGACGCCGACGTCGCGGCCGACGCGATCGAGGCCGCCGGCATCGACGCGGCGCTGGTCACGGTCGACACCGAAGCGCTCGCGCCCGAACTGTTCTTCGTGCGCGGCGGCGACTCGTACATCGTCGAGAACTCGTGGCGCTGCTCGGTGGGCTTCTCGGTCCGCCAGGGATCGACCCCGGGCTTCGTGACCGCGGGCCACTGCGGCTCGGTCGGCGACCGGGTCACCAGCGGCGAGGCCGCCCCGGGCACCTTCCAGGGCTCGGCCTTCCCCGGCTCGGACCGCGGCTGGGTCTCGGTCGGCGCCTCTGAGCCGCTGTACAACCAGGTGAACATGTACTCGGGCACCCGGTACGTCTACAACTCGAACACCGCGGCGGTCGGCTCCTCGATCTGCCGTTCGGGCTCGACCACCGGCTGGCACTGCGGCACCGTGCAGGCGTTCAACCAAACCGTCAACTACGCCGAGGGCACCGTCTACGGCCTCACCCGCACCAACGTGTGCGCCGAGCCCGGCGACTCCGGCGGCTCGTTCATCACCGGCAACAGCGCCCAGGGCATGACCTCGGGCGGCAACGGCAACTGCTCGGTCGGCGGCACGACCTACTTCCAGCCCATCGGACCGGCCCTGTCGGCCTGGGGCCTGACGCTCGTCACCAGCTAGCGCGGCACTCCCCCTGAAGGGCCCGGTCGGCACCTCCGGCCGGGCCTTCCCCTTGCCGGGCAAAGGCGGACGTGAGGACGCGGCCGGTAGAGAGCGCGACGCGGAGCAGTGGCGTGGGGCGCGGCCCGACGAGGACGGTCCGCCTTGACGCAGGCGCGCCTTCGGGCGCGGCCCTTTCGTTAGAGGGCGGCCTTCCAGCGGACCTCGGCGTCGACCCAGGACGCGGCCCGGTCGACGGCCGCGTGCAGGTGCTCGCGGTCGGCCCGGGCGTCGTCCCACTGGACGGCCTCGACCACGAGCTCACCGTTGCTGCGGCGCAACGCGACCCGACCGGGGAGATCGTCCCCGACGAAGATCGGCAGGCAGTAATAGCCGAAGGTGCGCTGCGGCTCGGGCACGTAGATCTCGATCTTCCAGCCGTGCCCCCACAGCCGCTCCATGCGCTCGCGCAGCCACACGAGCTGGTCGAACATCGACACCGCGACGGCCCGCTCGGCCCCGGGCAGCCGGGTGCGGCGCACCTGCGGGTCGATCCAGGCGCGGGCCTTCCAGCCCTCCACGGCGACCTGCTCGATCTCCAGCTCGCGCAGCACCCGCTCGGTGGCGGCGATCTTGAGCCGGAAGTAGTCGGCGACGTCCTTGGTGGTGCCCACGCCGAGGTTGCGCAGCGCGGTGGTGACCATGAACCGCAGGCACTCCTCGTCATCGGCGTCCCGGAAGTGCTCGGCGGGGATCGCTCGCTCGGCGAGCCGGTAGACGCGCTTGAAGCCGACGCGGCTGGTGCAGGCCACCTCACCGAACCACAGCAACCGCTCGACGGCGTGCTTGTGGTCGGTGCGGAAGTTCCAGCTGTCACCCATGTTGTTCACGGCCTGGCCACGGTGCATGGCCCCAGAGGGGAAGTCGGACACGGTGATCGACCCGCGCTCGGCCAGCAGCGCGAGGACCTCTGCCTCGGCGACGGCCAGCGAGTCGTCGTCATACCGCTCGCGCCAATTGCGGCGACGCTGGGCGAGGTAAGGCCAAGCGGAGACCGGCAGCAGCGACATCGCGTGGGCCCAGTACTCGAACGCGACCGGGTTGCGACGGCTGTCGAGACTGCGCACGGCCTCGTCGACGTCGAGGTTCCTCGCGAGCAAGGTCAACTCATGCGCCCGCCGGACGGCAGAGATCGTGTCGAGCTGGATGCACCCGAGCCGTTCGAGCACGGTCTTGAACCGGGTGGCCTTGGGCCGCAACTGCGCAGCGATCGCAATCCGCCGAGCATCGGCCAGCCGCAACGACTCGGGCACTGTTCTGTCCTCCCACGCACTTCCGCGAACATCGCCCCCGACCGTACAACGAGGGTCCGACAACCCCGCCGCCCGACAATGCAGGCGGCCCGAAGCCGACTATGCCCCGCGCCACTCCGAACCGACCCGCCCGCCTCCCGCGAACCCTCCATGTCGGACCCGGCGGTCATCATCGAATCGGGGGCGATTGCATCGCGACACGCCCGACCGCGTGGACCGGAGCCTTCCGGCCGGGCCACGGCTCGCACCCCGCCACTGTCGGACCCCTACGCCATCATCGAAAGCCGGGGGCGCCTACGCCGCGACACACCCGACCGCGTGATCCGCGGCGACCTCGCCCGCCTAATTCGGAGCGTACGACGCCGTCCCCGTCTCCGCCCGCGGGTCCGCCGCGCCTTCGACATGACCCGCCTCATCCACCTCAATCAAGTGCGCGTGCCCGAAACCGCCACCGGCCTCGGCCCACTCGGTCGCATGGCCGCGCTCCGCGAGCCCCGCGTCCCAAGCCTCCGGCGCGCCCGCCTCAAGCTCGACGTCGATCTCGTACACCCCGTCCCAGGTCCCGAACCCGGTCTCCCCGGGATGCAGGCGCCACCGCGGCGCGGCCACCGCCGCCTCGACCGACTCCCCGCCGTGCAGCACCCGCGCGATCAGCTGCGACACGATCTGCGGCTGCGAATCGCCGCCCATCGACCCCGCGACCAGCCGCAGCGACCCGTCCGCGCGCGTCACCAGCGCCGGCACCAGCGTGTGCGGCGGGCGCCGACCCGGCCCGTACTCTGCCGCGTGCCCGGGCACCAGGTTGAACCCGGTCCCCCGGTTCTGTAGCCCGATCCCAGTGCGCGGCTCGAAAAGCCACGTGCCGAACCCGGCCGCGTTCGACTGGATGTACGAGACGCCCATCCCGTTCCCGTCCAGCACCGCCATGTACGTGGTCCCGCCCGCCGCCTGGTGCACCGGCACCTCGGCCCTGCGCTCGGGACTGATCTCCGCGGCCCGCTCGGCAGCCGCCGCCAGCAGGTCCGACACGTCCGCGCCCTCGAACAGCCGCTCGGGCCGGTCGTACCCGGCCTGCCGCGCGGCCTCCACCAGGTAATGCGCCCACAGCGGGTCGCCTGCGTCCACCGGCAGCTCCAACCGCTCCGCGATCGCGAGCGCGAGCAGCAGCAGGTACCCCTGCGAGTTCGGCGCGGCCGCCCAGATCCGGTGCCCGAACGCCTCCACCGACAGCGGCTCCTCCCAGTTCGCCTGGGACGCAGCCAGATCGGCCTCGGTGAACAAGCCATCCCCGAGCTCGACGAGTCCCTTCCCGAACTCACCGAGGTAGAACCCGTCCCGGCCCCCCTCGGCCGCGGCCCGCAAGGCGGCGGCGGTCCGCGCGCGCGTCACCGTCGCCCCGGCCTCGATCCCGGCCAGGTCCTCCGCACCTGCAACGCCCGCAATGGTCTTGGCCGCCTTGGCGAGCATGGCGGTCGCGGGCCACCCCTCGGCCGCCAGAGCGATCGCCGGCGCGAGCAGCTCGGCCATCGGCTTCGTGCCGTACTTCTCGTGCAGCGCGAACCAACCGTCCACGCAACCGGGCACGGTCGCCGTGCGCACGTCGCCCCGGAACGGCATCGCACGGTGCCCCTCGGCCCGCAGCGCTTCGGGATCGGCACCGGAACCGGCCCGCCCCGACGCGTTCAGGTACGCCGGAACGTCCTCGCCCGGCACGTGGACGAGGGCGAAGAGGTCCCCGCCGAGCCCGCACAGGTGCGGCGCCACGATCGTCAGCGCCGCCCCGGCCGCGATCGCCGCGTCCACGGCGTTGCCGCCGCCCGCGAGCACGTCGCTTCCGATTCGGCTGACGATCGGATCGACCGAACAGACCACACCCTGATCGACCACGGGGCCTCCTTGTGCGCAGCGGCCGGACCGCTGCGGCCCGACCGGGGTTGCCGAACCCCAGGTCCGGCGCTTGTCTATGAACGCACCGAAGCCTACCTTGCCGCGCGGCTAGTGACGAGCGGCCGTCATTCGCCGCCGAACATCGCCCGCCCCGAGATCCCGGTCGCCCGCCAGATCCACAGCACGTACCCGCCGACGAGCGCCCCGAGGACCCCCAAGTGCTGCAACCCCGACGGCTCCCCGACCAGCACCGCCGCGATCCCCGCCAGCACGACCGCCGAGAGCAGCGCGGAGGCCGCGAAATGCCCGCGCCGCCCGACCACATCGGCCCGGCACGCCTTCGGCAGCACCGAGAACGCCCGCACCCACCCGACTGCGAACCCGACGACCACCGCTCCGGCCAGCACCTCCCCGACCAGGCCCGGCGTGGGGAAGATCCAGTCGATCACGTTGAGCACCAACGCCACCCGCAACGCCCACTCGAACCACCGCCACGACCACCGCCGCAGCACGGCTTCGTAGACCGCCCGCGGATCCGACTCGTCGTCCTCCAAGTCGGCGGTCTCCCACGCGACCCGCACCCCCGCGCTCAACCGGCCGCGGCTCTGCAACACCTCGGCGAGGTCGCAGCGCGCCGACACGTGCCCGGGTTCGAGTTCGAGCACCCGCTCGTACTGCACCTGCGCCCGCCGGTGCCGCAGGTGGTGCTCGAAGATCCGCCCGGCCGTGTACTGCACCCACACGTCCTCGGGCGCGCGCTCCAGCGCCTGCTCGATCAACCCCCGCGTGACCGCGAACGACTCGTCCTCGTGCCGCGTCCACGCCAACTGCATGTAATAACGCCCGTCGTCCGGACTCAGGTCCACGGCCGCCCACAGCGCCTCCACGGCCTCATCGCGGCGCTCCAGCTCCAGGAGCAGGCTCGCGCGCAGCCAATGCGCGTCGGCGTTCTCAGGCTCCTCCTCGGCGGCCCGGTCGGCCCACCCGATCGCCTCGTCGTACCGCTCGGCCATGTACAGGCACCACGCGAGCAGCAGCTGCGAGACCGTCTCGGGCCCGAACCGCTCCATGCCCTCCTCGACGACGGCCGCGGCCTCGCCGTACCGCCCGTCCTCGATCAGCTCGTGCGCGCGGCCCTCCACCGCGCCCGCGATGAACCCCGGCCAGGTCTTCGCGACGGCCTTGAGTACCTGTCCCTGCGCATGGGGTGACGACGCAGGGGACGCCGTGCCTTCGTCGCTCATCTCGACTCCGGATCGATGGGGTGCAAGGGTTCGGCCCGGAGGGTGGCGCACGACCGTTCGCGAGCACCCGGCGATTCCGACCGCGTGCCGATGCTCACGACGGGTGCTTTTGTCCCTCGGTCCACCTAGCATAGAAGAGGACCGCGTCCACCTCTACCGCCAAGTCTCTTGTACGGTGGAGTTTCCGCGGTGGGGACGAGAGGAAAGATCGGAACTGGTCATGGAAGTGCCTACGCAGCCTGCTGACTCGGCCGGGCCGATCTCTTCGACGGTCCACCGGTGGCGGCGTCTCGCCGTCCGTCACGACCTGGAGTGGAGCGAGCTCCTGCTCATCGCGCTCAACCTCTATGGTCTGCGCGGCAACAACACTGAAGGCATGCGCCTTCGCCTCAACTCCGAGGACGAGGAGTTCATGCTGGTCCTGCCCGCTGACAGGGCGACCTCGCCGTTCAGCCTCAGGGCCCACGTCGACCCGTCCTCGCCCCAGCACGGCCTCAGCGAGCTCTGCGTCGACGGCACCCCCGTCGCCGAGATCATCGAGGCCGAGCCGGGCGAAGAGGTCCGCGGCTACCTCCGCGCCGACGGAACGGCGGCCACGCTGCTGCTCCAAGCGGATACTGAATCACCCGAATTGGTGAAGTGCTACCGGGACTTGTTGCAGGCCTTGGCCTCCGACCTGTCCGAGGACGAGCCGCACCTGTTCGACGAGGTCACGCTCTCGGCGGGCAGCGCCCACGACGAGGCGTTGGTGGTCGAGCACCTGACCGCCGTCCGCGAGGCGATGACCGCCGAGGGGCTTCCCGACACGACCACGCTCGGGGTCCTCACCCCGGCGCTCCGCACCGGCACCGCGTTCGCGGAGCTCTCGGAGAAGGTCGGCCCGGTCCTGCTGTTCCTGACCACCGAGACGTTCGAAGAGGACGACGCCCAGGCCGCGGCCGAACCGTCCGTCCCCGAGGACGCCGACGCGGCGGACCCGCTGGGCCCCAACGCGAGCCACCAGTCAGAGCGCCTCTCGGAGATCCTGGCAGCGGCGCGCGAGGCCGGCCACCGGACCTCGTTCACCTACACGGTCGGCAGCGAACCGCTCGACGAGATGCGCGCCTGGCTCCTGCCCCTGGCCGAGCAGACCACGATGTGGCCCTCCCTGACGATCCTCCCGGCCGAATCGCCCGTGGACGACTCGCAGCATGTGGCCGCCCCCGACGAACGCCTTGACTTCTTCCTCGAAGCCCGCCGCCTCCTGGAGCAGATCTTCGCCCCGACCCAGCTCCGCCCCCAACCGTGGCGCTGCTACCGGGGCCTGTGGTACCGCCAGCACGCGGGCGAACACCTCGAAGGCCCCTACGTCTAGGCACGAACGCAGAAAGGCCGGAACCCATCAGAGTTCCGGCCTTCTTCATTGCGGCGCTTGATCTTTCACGGGGAACGCCGAAGGCCCCCACCGGTGGTGGGGGCCTTCGCTTGTGTTTCATGTTTGGCGGTGTCCTGCTCTCCCACACTCTCTCGGGTGCAGTACCATCGGCGCTGGAAGCCGTAACGACCGGGTTCGGAATGGGACCGGGTGTGGCACTTCCGCTGTCACCACCAAACAAACCTGTGGGACCACGATGTGGTCGTATGGTTTGCGTCGGTGTCCTGAAACCCGAGGGTTTCAGGGTCGAGCTGCCTTGTGTGTGCGTGTTCGCGGTGTTGCTGCAACAAGCACGTACTTGTGTGTTGTTTCAGAATCGCATAGTGTGCGTGAGCTTAATGTTTTTGTTTCTGTCTGCAGGATGCCGTGTTGTGTTAAGTTCTCGGCGGTTAGTACCCGTCCACTCCACGCCTTACAGCGCTTCCATGTCGGGCCTATCAACCCAGTCATCTTCTGGGCGC
>NZ_JBEYYO010000034.1:0-23018 GCF_040645615.1 Glycomyces sp. NPDC046736
ACTATCCAGGTATGCCTTCTGATTCGAGCCGGCCTGCGACCGAACGCAGGAGCGCCAACATCACCGATCGCGGTGTGACGGTCGCCGACGCGCGGGGCCGCTCGTCTGCGTCGGGTCAGAACACGAACAGGACCAGGATCCACAGCGCGACCACGCCCGCCAGCGCGAGGGCCAGGACCCAGGTCGGCACCGAGTACTCGCCGCGGCGGTTGCGGGCTATCTCCTCGCGGATGCGGGCGGTGCGGCGCTCATAGGCGGCGACCGGGTCGAGCGAGGACAACGCGCCCGTGCGGCGCGGGGCCGGTGCGGGTGTGGTCGCCTCGGCCTGGGTCTGTTCGGTCTCGGGCATCGGGGGCCTCACATGCTGGCGATGAGCTTGTCGACTCGCTCGTCGCGCGAACGGAACGGGTCCTTGCACAGCACCGTACGCTGCGCCTGGTCGTTGAGCTTGAGGTGGACCCAGTCGACGGTGAAGTCGCGGCGCTTCTCCTGGGCCTTGCGGATGAACTCGCCGCGCAGGCGGGCCCGGGTGGTCTGGGGCGGGACCTCTTTGGCCTCGAAGACCTCGATGTCGTTGGTGAGGCGTTCGGCCTCGCCGCGCTTCTCCATGAGGTGGTGCAGGCCCCGGCCGCGGCGGATGTCGTGGTAGGCGAGGTCGAGCTGGGCGACGCGGGGGCTGGAGAGCGGCAGGCCGCGCTTCTCGCGGTAGCGTTCGATGAGCTTGTACTTCGCGACCCAGTCGATCTCGCGGGAGATCGAGTCGAGGTCGCCGGAGTCGACGGCGTCGAGGACCCGGCCCCACAGTTCGATCACGCGCTTGGTGGTGGCGTCGGCCCCGCGCTGGTCGACGAAGTCGATGGCCTTCTCCAGGTATTCGCGCTGGATGTCCAATGCGGAGGCCTCGCGGCCGCTGGCCAGGCGCACCAGGCGTTTGCCGGTGGTGTCGTGGCTGATCTCGCGGATGGCCCGGATCGGGTTCTCCAAGGTGAGGTCGCGCATAGTCACGCCGGTCTCGATCATCCGCAGCACCAGGTCGGCCGAGCCGACCTTGAGCATGGTGGTGACCTCGTTGATGTTGGAGTCGCCGACGATGACGTGGAGGCGCCGGTAGCGCTCGGCGTCGGCGTGGGGCTCGTCGCGGGTGTTGATGATGGGGCGCGAGCGGGTGGTGGCCGAGGAGACGCCCTCCCAGATGTGCTCGGCGCGCTGGGACAGGCAGTAGCGGGCGCCGCGGGGGGTCTGGAGGACCTTGCCGGCGCCGCAGATGAGCTGGCGGGTGACCAGGAACGGGATGAGGACCTCGGCGAGGCGGCCGAACTCGCCGTGGCGGCTGACGAGGTAGTTCTCGTGGCAGCCGTAGGAGTTCCCGGCGGAGTCGGTGTTGTTCTTGAACAGGTAGATGTCGCCGGCGATGCCTTCGTCGTGGAGGCGCTTCTCGGCGTCGATCATCAGGCCTTCGAGGATGCGCTCACCGGCCCGGTCGTGCTTGACCAGGTCCTCGACCGAGTCGCACTCGGGGGTGGCGTACTCGGGGTGGGAGCCCACGTCCAGGTAGAGGCGGGCGCCGTTGCGGAGGAACACGTTGGAGGAGCGGCCCCAGGAGACCACTCGCCTGAAGAGGTATCGGGCCACTTCGTCCGGGGACAGGCGACGCTGTCCCCTGAAGGTGCAAGTGACCCCGTATTCGGTCTCCAGTCCGAAAATGCGCCTGTCCATGTCGAAACCCTACCCCGATTCGGTTGAGAGGGATACCCCTCGCTGTCGAACGAATCCGTTCTGCGACGGGCACTATGGAGAATGTTCGCTTTCAGGCGAAACGCCCCGGCGCGAGGCCGGCGGCGACCGCCTGGGCCGATCGTCCACTCGAGAGGGACGAATGGTGTGCGGAGGGACGGTGGCACGAATGCCGGATCGGTTCGCGACCGGACCGGCCGGGCCCGCGAGAGCGCGGGTGCCCCGGTCGGTCCGGTCGCAAACGGTCAGGACTCGTCGGACTCGGGGGACTCGGTCTCCGCTGCGGTTTCCTCGGCCTCGGCGGGGGCCTCGGTTGCGGGCATGAGCGCGTCCAGGGCCAGGCCCTCGATGCGCCGGAACGAGCGGCCCGGGCGGGCGCGCTCGAGGACGGCGACCTCCAGGACGTCGGTGGACAGCTCCCTGCGGGTGCCGTTGCCGCCGTCGCTGGACAGGGCCCGCAGCGCCAGCGCGAACGCTTCGGCGAGCGGGGCCTCGGAGTCGTGGCCCTCTTCGAGGACCTCGACGAGCTGCTCGGCGGCGCCGCCCATGGCGAGGTAGCCCGGTTCGTCGTTGATCGAGCCGTCGAAGGTGAGCCGGTAGAGCTCGTCGGCCTCGGGGGTGGCCCCCACGCCGGCGACGCAGATCTCGACTTCGAACGGCTTGGTCTGCTCCGAGAAGATCGCGCCGAGCGACTGCGCGGCGGCCTTGGCGAGGCTGGCCGCGTTGACGTCCCGGCGGTCGTAGGACAGGCCGCGGAGGTCGGCCATACGGACGAGCGCGGTGCGGAGGTTCTCGAACTCGTTGTACTTGCCGACCGCGGCGAACCCGATGCGGTCGTAGAGCTCGTAGACCTTGTGCAGGGCCGAGGAGACGTTCTCGGCGACCAGGAGGACGCCGTCGGCGCAGGAGAGCACCACGACGTTGCGGCCGCGGGAGATGTTCTTGCGGGCGAATTCGGCCCGGTCCCGCATGATCTGTTCGGGACTGGTGTAGAACTGCATGGCCATGTCCGGCTCCTCTCCTTATCCGTAGGGGTTCTCGGTGCGGGCGGCGATGACCGCGCGGGCGATGTCGGCCACGGTGGCCTCGTCGACGCGTTTGGAGCCTTCGGCGGTGGCGGTCATGACCACCGGGTAGAGGTCGCGGGTCGGGTCGGGGCCGCCGGTGGCGGAGTCGTCGTCGGCGGCGTCGTAGAGGGCCTCGACGGCGAAGCCCACAGCCTCGTCGGTGCTCAGGCCCCGGCGGTAGCGCTTCTTGAGGGAGCTTTTGGCGAAGATCGAACCCGAGCCGATCGAGTCGAAGTCGCGTTCGGCGTAGATGCCGCCCACGACGTCGAAGCTGTAGATCTTGCCGGCCTCGGCGGCCGAGGCCGCGTCGAGGTCGAACCCGGCGAACAGGGGCACCACGGCCAGGCCCTGGAGGGCGATGCCGAGGTTGCCGCGCAGCATGGTGGCGAGGCGGTTGGCCTTGCCGTTCAAGGACAGCGGCGCGCCCTCGATCTTCTCGTAGTGTTCGAGTTCGACCTGGTAGAGCTTGATCAGCTCGATGCCGAGTCCGGCCGTGCCCGCGATGCCGACGAGCGAGTACCCGTCGGCGGGGAAGACCTTCTCGATGTCGCGGCTGGAGATGTAATTGCCCATGGTGGCGCGGCGGTCGCCGGCCATGACCACGCCATCGGCGGTCTTGAGCGCCACGATCGTGGTGGCGTGCGCGCTGACTTCGGCGAAGTCCCCCGGCGGCAGGGGCCTGCGCCCCGGCAGCAGTTCGGGGGCGGCATTCGCGAGGAACTCCGAGAAAGAGGAGGTTCCAGCCGTCATATACGCGTGGGGCATCTTGCCCGGGAATCCTTGACCTGTCACGACATGACCTCCCTGATCCTCTATGCAGTGTTGCGGCTGGCCGCCGCGGCGGCGGTCTCGCCGCCGCGGGGCCTCCGATGCGCCTGTACGACGTCGCACCCGGTGGCCCCGCGGCGGCGAGGGGGCTTACTGTCCGCCCTTTTGCACGAACGAGCGGACGAATTCCTCGGAGTTGGTCTCCAAGACGTCGTCGATCTCGTCGAGCAGGTCGTCTACTTCTTCGGTGATGGCTTCGTGCCGTTCGGCGATTTCAGGGTCTACAGCGGCCTCTGTGGCCTCGGCGTCGGCTTCCTGCCGTGACCGCTGCGACTGTGACTGCCCGCCGGAGTCCTTCGCTGCCATAGCTGTTCTCCCTTCTACCCGTGGTGACTAAACCGTACCGCGAGAGTACGACAGCACGCCAGATACGACGCTGTACCGGAGTGCTTTATTCCCCCGAATGCGCTTCGGGCGCTAGTCGGCGGTGATGATGTCGAGGAGGTCCTTGGCGGCCTCGCAGCGTTCGAACAGCTCCCCCACATGGGCTTTGGTGCCCTTCTCGGGCTCCATCATGGGCACTCGCACGAGCGAGTCGGCGCCCACGT
Source organism: Glycomyces sp. NPDC046736 (assembly GCF_040645615.1). Taxonomy (NCBI): domain Bacteria; kingdom Bacillati; phylum Actinomycetota; class Actinomycetes; order Glycomycetales; family Glycomycetaceae; genus Glycomyces; species Glycomyces sp. NPDC046736. Next base: position 4,178 of record NZ_JBEYYO010000034.1, read on the forward strand.
CGAAGATGACGGAGTCCCAGGAGGCGGCCACGACCTCGGAGGGGTAGCGGGCCAGGCAGCGGCCGCGGAAGAACGCGCGGGTGTCGGCAGGCGGCTCGGTCATCGCGTCGATGATCTCGGTGTCGGTGAGCAGCCGCTTCATCTTGCCGCGGGCCACGAGCCGGTGGTAGAGGCCCTTCTCGGGGCGCACGTCGTGGTACTGGAGGTCGATGGCCTGGAGCTTTGCCGCGCCCCAGTCGAGGCTCTCACGTTCGCGGTAGCGGTTGAGCAGCGAGAGCTTCGCGGGCCAGTCGAGCATGTCGGCCAGCTCCATCGGGTCGCGCGCGAGGGCGTCGAGCACGAAGGCCCACTGGTCGAGGACCTCGCGGGTGTCGGGGTCGGCATCGGGTCCGCAGTAGGCCTCGGCCTGCTCCAGGATGGACTGCTGGAGTTCGACGGCGGTGTAGCGCTTGCCGTTGCGCAGTTCGATCTTGTGCCGCAAGGTCGGGTCGTGGCTGACGGCGCGGAGCTCGGCCACGGGCTCGGCGATCCCGAGGGACCCGTCGAAGACCCCGGATTCGATCATGGCCAGCACGATCGAGGCGGTGCCGACCTTGAGGAACGTGGCGTACTCGGCGAGGTTGGCGTCGCCGATGATGACGTGGAGGCGCCGGTAGCGCTCGGCGTCGGCGTGCGGCTCGTCGCGGGTGTTGATGATCGGCCGCTTCAGCGTGGTCTCAAGGCCCACTTCGACTTCGAAGAAGTCGGCCCGCTGGGAGATCTGGTAGCGGTGCTCGGCGGCGTCCTGGCCGATGCCGATGCGCCCGGCCCCGGCGAAGACCTGGCGGGTGACCAGGAACGGGGTGAAGTGGGCGACGATGTCGGCGAAGGGGGTCTGGCGCGACATGAGGTAGTTCTCGTGCGCGCCATAGGAGGCGCCCTTGTTGTCGGTGTTGTTCTTGTAGAGGTTGATCGGGCCGATGCCGGGAGTGTGGGCCGCGCGCAGGGCGGCCTCGGCCATCGTCATCTCCCCCGCCTTGTCGAAAAGGACGATCTCTCGGGGATTGGTGACCTCTGGAGTGGAGTACTCGGGGTGGGCGTGGTCGACGTAGAGGCGCGCGCCGTTGGTGAGGATGACGTTCGCGAGCCCTGAGTCCTCGTCGGCGAGGTTCTCGGCGGGGTCGTAGAGCGCGCCGGTGTAGGTGAAGCCGCGCGCGTCCCGCAGGGGGGTCTCCTCCTCGTAGTCCCACCGGGCGCGGCCGCCTTTGGACAGCTCGGGGCGGGCGGCGTAGGCGTTGACGATCTGCGAGGAGGTCACCATCGGGTTGGCCCCGGGCTGGCCCGGCACGGAGATCCCGTATTCGATCTCGGTGCCCATAATGCGGCGTACGGTCATGCCTTCGAGACTAGTCCGTCCAGGCCCCGTTGCGCCCCCTCCGAACGCAGAGGATTCGATTTCGACGCTGCTGACAGGGGCTTTCGGCGAAGCTTCGGTCATGGCGGTCGGTTACCCGGGTCCGGGGCCCGCGACACGTGGGCGCGAACGGGGATCGGCCGACGGATGCCGTCGGCCGATCCTTAGTCGTTCGGCGCTTTACAGGTACTGGCCGGTGTTGGAGACGGTGTCGATGCTGCGCCCGGAGTCGGAGCCCTTGCCGGAGACGAGCGTGCGGATGTAGACGATCCGCTCGCCCTTCTTGCCGGAGATGCGGGCCCAGTCGTCGGGGTTGGTGGTGTTGGGCAGGTCCTCGTTCTCACGGAACTCGTCCACCGTGGCGTCGATGAGATGGGTCAGGCGGATGCCCTTGGACTGGTGGGTCAGGAAGTCCTTGATGGCCATCTTCTTCGCGCGGGCCACGATGTTCTCGATCATGGCCCCGGAGTTGAAGTCCTTGAAGTAGAGGACCTCCTTGTCGCCGTCGGCGTAGGTGACCTCCAGGAACCGGTTCTCGTCCACTTCGGAGTACATGCGGTTGACCACGGCCTGGATCATCGAGTTGACCGTGGAGTCGCGGTCCTTGTCGTGCTCGCGCAGGTCGTCGTCGTGCAGCGGCAAGGTGGGCGTGATGTACTTCGAGAAGATGTCCTTCGCCGACTCGGCGTCGGGCCGCTCGATCTTGATCTTGACGTCCAGGCGGCCGGGCCGCAGGATCGCCGGGTCGATCATGTCCTCGCGGTTCGAGGCGCCGATGACGATGACGTTCTCCAGGCCCTCCACGCCGTCGATCTCCGAGAGCAGCTGCGGGACGATGGTGTTCTCCACGTCGGAGGACACGCCCGAGCCGCGGGTGCGGAAGATCGAGTCCATCTCGTCGAAGAACACGATGACCGGCATGCCCTCTGAGGCCTTCTCACGGGCCCGCTGGAAGACCAGGCGGATGTGCCGCTCGGTCTCGCCGACGTACTTGTTCAGCAGCTCGGGGCCCTTGATGTTGAGGAAGAAGCTCTTGGAGGAGGCCTCCTCGCCGCGCATCTCGGCGACCTTCTTGGCCAGCGAGTTGGCCACGGCCTTGGCGATGAGCGTCTTGCCGCAGCCGGGCGGGCCGTAGAGCAGGATGCCCTTGGGCGGGCGCAGCTCGTGCTCGCGGAACAGCTCGGCGTGCAGGAACGGGAGCTCCACGGCGTCGCGGATCATCTCGATCTGCCCGTCGAGGCCGCCGATGTCGTAGTAGTCGACGTCGGGGACCTCTTCGAGGACGAGCTCCTCGACCTCGCTCTTCTGGATCCGCTCGTACGCGTACCCGGCGCGCGGCTCGATCATGACCGAGTCGCCGGCGCGCAGCGGCCCGTCGATGAGCGCCTCGGAGAGCAGCACGACCCGCTCCTCGTCGGCGTGGCTGGTCACCAGGGCCCGGTCGGGCGGGCTGCCGTCGGTGTTCTCGATGAGTTCCTTGAGCGTCACGACCTCGCCGATGCGCTCGTAGTCGAGCACCTCGACGACGTTCATGGCGTCGTTGAGCAGGACCTCCTGGCCGCGCTCGAGCTCGTCGGGATCGATCGACGGCGCCAGCGAGACGCGGAACTTGCGCCCGGACGTGAACACGTCCACGGTGCCGTCCTCGCGCGCGCCGAGGAACACGCCGTACCCCGACGGCGGCTGCGCGAGCCGGTCGATCTCCTCTTTCAATGAGACGATCTGCTCGCGGGCCTCCTTGAGCGTCCCCACGAGTCGTTCGTTCTGCTCCGACAGGCGATCGATCTGGGACTGCGCCGCCGCGAGGCGCTCTTCCAGAATGTGCAGGTGTCGGGGCGATTCGGTGAGACGGCGACGAGCCGCGGCCAGTTCTTCCTGGAGCTCTTCGACCTGTCCTGACAGTTCGTCGTGCTCTGAGCCCTGGCCCAGATTCTGTCGACGGTCATCGTTGCTTCGTGCCACGGGTCACACCTCCCAGAGAGAGTGTTCGTACTCCAACCGTAGCTGGCTGGGGACGCCAATAGTAAGACTCGACACCGACATTGCGCCAGCTTCTTCGCGGCAATTAATCTGGGGGACATGGCTGAGGAACGTGAACTCGAAGTGTCGATCGACCAGGACGCCTGCACCGGCGACGGGCTCTGCGTGCAGTACGCGCCCGACGTGTTCGAGTTCGACATCGACGGCCTCGCGTACGTGAAGGACACTGACGGCGAGCTGTTGACTACGGCCGGTTCGCAAGTCAAGGTGCCTGAGCACCTGCGACTGGACATTGTGAACGCCGCTCACGACTGCCCCGGCGAGTGTATCTACGTCCGCGACCGGAAGGACAAGGCCGCCGTCGCGGGCCCCGGCGCCGACGACTGAGACGCCGAGAACGCGCGGACCGCACTCCTCGGCGGGTCCGCGCGCTTTCGTTTCAGCGCTTGCAGAGTCGTGAATCCGACTCAGAAAAAAGCCGTCTTGTTACACGAAGACGTCGTGTGTTACGCGTCCGCGGGGTCCTCGGGGGCGGTCTCGTCACTCTTCGCCTCGGCCGCGATGCGGGCGTTGCGCTCGCGGAGGGCCTGCTGGCCCTTGGAGGGCTTGAGCTTGCGCATCGGGGCGACGGTGCCGGGGGCGAGCTTGCGGGCGGTGATGAGGAACGCGGTGTGGGCGATCATCCGGTGGTCGGGGCGCACGGCCAGGCCTTCGAGGTGCCAGCCGCGGATGAGGGACTCCCAGGCCTCGGGCTCGGTGAAGGTCTTGCGCTCGCGCAGGGCCTCGACCAGCTCGGACATCTGCGTGGTGGTGGCGACGTAGCCGACGAAGACCCCGCCGGGGCGCAGGATGCGCTCCACAGTGTCCAGTACGTCCCAGGGCGAGAGCATGTCGAGCACGACGCGGTCGACCGGCTCCAGGTCGGCCTCGGCCACGTCGCCGACGGTGAGGGTCCACTGCTCGGGAAGCTCGCCGTAGTAGCCCTGGACGTTCTCCTGGGCGATCTTGGCGAAGTCCTCGCGCAGCTCCCAGGAGAAGACGTGGCCGGTGGGACCGACGGCCCGCAGCAGCCAGTTCGTCAAAGCGCCGGAACCGGCCCCGGCCTCGACCACGCGGGCGCCCGGGTAGATGTCGCCGAACGTGAGGATCTGCGCGATGTCCTTGGGGTAGATGACCTGCGCGCCGCGGCGCATCGAGAGGCCGTAGTCGGGCAGGAGCGGGCGCAGTGCCAGGTAGGCGGTGCCGCCCTCGGTGGTAACGGTGACGCCGTCGGGCCGCCCGATGAGGTCGTCGTGGAACAGCCTGCCGCGGTGGGTGTGGAACGCGCCGCCTTCGGCGAGGGTGATCGTGGCCCTGCGGCCCTTCGCGTCGGTCAACTGCACGCGGTCGCCCGTCGTCAGCAGGTCAGATGCCACTGTCCTCGTGTCTCCTTGCGCTTGCGGTTCGGGGCCCGTTCAGGTCCGAAGCATCTTAACGGAGGGCCTTGACCACGTCAGAGGTGTAGAGCAGGCCTGTCAGGCGGCCCTCATCGAGGACGAGGAACCGCTCGGCGCCGCTGCCGCCGATCGCGTCCACCAGCGCCTGGCCCTTGAGTGCGGCCGGGAGCGCGGGGATGCGCTCGGCCGAGCGGAGCAGGCCTTGGAGGGGCATCGCGGCGACCTGCTCGGCCGGGACGGCCTCGGCCGCGGTGCGGTCGAGCACGCCGACGGGGCGGCCGTCGACTGCCACGACCTCGCGTCCGGCCGCCTCAGCGAGGGCTTCGCCGAGGGTCGCGGCGGCGGGGACGGCGACGGCCGGGCGGGCGAGAGCCGCGGCGTGGAGGGCCTTGACGCGGGGGCCCATGCGGGCGGCGCGGATGGCCGAACTCGCGCCGCGCCACAGCTCGAAGGAGACCATGAGCAGCAGGATCAGGCCGATCCAGGAGAACCACTGGGCGGCGAACAGCCACAGTCCGGCGCCGACGGTGGCGACGGCGACCACGCGTCCGGCCCAGCCGGCGGCGCGGTAGCCGGTCCAGCGGTCGCCGGTGGCGGCCCAGATGCCGGCTTGGAGGGCCTTGCCGCCGTCCAGCGGCAGGCCCGGCAGGAGGTTGTAGACGGCCACGAGGAGGTTGGCGACGCAGACCTGGAAGGCGAACTGCCAGGGCAGGGACCCGAGCTCGGTGGCGAAGAGCCCGACCAGGCCGACCACGCCGAGGGCGGCCGAGACGGCCGGTCCGGCCAGCGCGATGGCGGCGGCGGTGCCGGGGCGGGAGGCCTCGCGGTCCATCTCGGTGAAGCCGCCGAGGGCGTCGAGGTTGATGCGCCGCACCGGGATTCCCGCGCGGAGGCTGACGAGGGCGTGGCCGAGCTCGTGGAGGAAGACCGAGACGAGGAGGGTGAGGGCGAACAGGGCGGCGACGAACAGCGAGGTGCCCGTGCCGATGCCGGGGACCGAGCGCTGCACGATGGGCGCGTAGATGGCGACGACCATCGCGGCGAGGATGAGCCACGTGTAGCCGAGGGTGACGGGGATGCCTTTGAAGCGCAGGAGCGTGAACCCGGAGCGGCGGAAGGCCAGGACGTTTGTCGACATCGGCGGCAATGCTACGCGGCCGATGTGGAAGGTGTCCGGGCAGCGAGGCCGATTTAACATAACGGGTGTACTGTTAGGGCATGACTGACGCGCACGCTGCCAACGCCCGTTCCTTCGGCGCCGCCGCCGACCTCTACGACTCGATCCGCCCGACCTATCCGGCAGCGGCGCTGCGGTGGCTGGCGGGCGAGGCTCCTGTGGACGTGGCCGACCTCGGGGCGGGCACCGGGCTGCTCACCCGCGGGCTCGTCGCGCTCGGCCACCGCGTCACGGCCGTCGAGCCCGACGAGCAGATGCTCACCAAGCTCACCGCCTCCACGACCGGGATCGCGGCCGCGCACCTGGGGGCGGCCGAGGCGCTGCCTCTGGCCGACGCCAGCGCCGACGTCGTGACCGCCGGGCAGGCCTTCCACTGGTTCGACCGCGACCGGGCGCTCCCGGAGATCGAGCGGGTGCTGCGCCCGGGCGGGGTGCTGGCGCCGATCTGGAACGTCCGCGACGAGTCGGCCGGGTGGGTCAAGGCGCTCACCGAGGCGATCGGGGACTCCCAGGGCGAGCGGGACGCGCTGGCCGCGACCGAGCCGGGCTATTTCGGCGGCGTGTTCGGTGAGGTCGAGTACCAGGTGTTCGCGCACGAGTGGCCGATGGACCGCGCGCGGCTCGTCCGGCTCGTGCAGTCGCGGTCGTATTACCTGACCGCCGACGAGGCGAAGCGGGCGAGCATCACCGCGGTAGTGAACGAGCTGGTGGACACCCACCCCGATCTGCGCGGCGCGGAGTCGTTCGCGATGCCGTACAAGACGTTCGCGTTCAAGGCCCGCCCGGTCTGAGCGGGGAGGCCCGGCGGGGGTGTCGGACCCCCGTCTTATGCTCGGAGGATGTCGAACGCCACCCGACCGACCCAGTTGTCGCCCTCGCGCGCCGGGGACTTCAAGCAGTGCCCGCTGCTGTACCGGTTCCGCGCGGTCGACCGCCTGCCCGAGCCTTCGTCGCGCGCGCAGGTGCAGGGCACGCTGGTCCACTCGGTGCTGGAGCGGCTCTACGAACTGGACGCGGGCCGGCGCACCACCACCGAGGCGCTGGCGATGATCGAGCCGGAGTGGTCCAAGCTCCAAGGCTCGCAGGAGTACTCGGAGCTGTTCGAGGGCCTCGACGACGAGGCGGACTGGCTGCGGGGCGTGCGGCGCCTGGTCGAGACGTACTTCAGCATGGAGGACCCCACCAGGCTCCAGCCGCACCGCACCGAGTGCCTGGTGGCGACCACGCTCGACGACGGGACGCAGCTCAAGGGGTTCATCGACCGCGCGGACGTGAACCCCGCGGGGCTGGTGCGGCTGGTGGACTACAAGACCGGGAAGCGCCCGCCGGACCGGTTCGCCGACAAGGCCCTGTTCCAGATGAAGTTCTACGCCCTGGTGTGGTGGCGCACCCGGGGCACGGTACCCACGCTGCTGCGGCTGATGTACCTCGGTGACGGACAGGTGCTCGACTACACGCCCACCGAACGCGAGCTGGCCGGGTTCGAGCGCACGGTGAAGGCGCTGTGGGCCACGATGCGCGAGGCGATCGCCACCGGAGAGTTCCGGCCGCAGAAGTCGAAGCTGTGCGGCTGGTGCGCCCACCAGAAGCACTGCCCCGAGTTCGGAGGGGAACCTCCGGCCTACCCGCTGCCTACGGTCCTGCCTGGACTGGAGATCCCTCCTCCCTGAGGCGGACGCGCGGATCATTCTCGCGCGCGATGATTCGGGAGTGACCGGCCGATACGGTGTAGAGCGTGCAAGTCGCCTCCACTTTTCCCAGGCTCCGGTACTGGTTCTTCGAACGGCCGTTCCTGTCCGACTGCGTGCTCGCGGTCGTCATGGCCCTCGCCTACGCATCGTTCTACCTCGCCTCGGTCCAGCTGATACCGGACTACGAGGTCAACTGGGCCCAGGCGGGCATGGTCATGGTGCCGTTCTCGGTGATCTGCCTGCGACGGCGCTGGTTGTGGGGCGGCATCGTCCTGGCGGTGCTGATCCTGCTCGCGTCGGTCCTGATCGAGCCGCTCCAGATGATGGGCGCCGACTCCGGGATCGGCCTGTTCGTGCTGACCTACACCGCCGCGGCGTACCGGCCGTTCCTCAAGGCGCTGGCCGCCTCGGCGGCGATGTGGGTGCCGGTCTCGGTGGCGATCTCGTCGTTCCCGCTGATCAGCGATGTCAACAGTGTGACCAGCGCGGTGCTGATCCTGGTGAACCTGATGCTGGCCGCGACCGCGTTCTGGATCGGCTGGGTGGTGCGCAACCGGCGCGAGAAGGTCGAGGAGCTGTCCGACCGGGCCCGGTTCGCCGAGCAGCACCAGGAGGCGCTCGCGGCCCAGGCCGTGGCCGACGAGCAGCGGCGCATCGCACGCGAGCTGCACGACGTGGTGGCGCACCACATCTCCGTCATCGGGGTCATGTCCGAGGGGGCCAAGCGGGTCCTGCGCACCGATCCGGACGCGGCCGAGGAGGCGCTGACGACGGTGAACCAGACCGCGCGCACCGCACTGCGGGAGATGCGGGACATCCTCACCGTGCTGCGGCAGGGCAACGAGGAGGGCGGCCGGGCCGAGCTGGAGCCGCAGCCTACAGTGGATTCACTGCGGGCGCTGGTGGCGCAGACCAGGGACGCGGGCCTGCCGGTCCGGTACACCGTCCGCGGCGAGGAATACCCGCTGCCGACGGGCGTGAGCCTGGCGGTCTACCGGATCGCCCAGGAGGCGCTCACGAACACCATCAAGCACGCCGGGCCGCAGGCCCGGGCCGGGGTCGTGGTCGAGTACGGCGAGACCGAGTTCCGGATCTCGATCGGCGACTCCGGCACGGGAGCGCCCCTGGTCTCAGGGTTCTCCGGGGGCCACGGGCTCATCGGCATGCGCGAGAGGGCCACCTTGTACGGCGGCTCCCTCGAAGTCGGGCCCCGGCCCGGCGGCGGCTACCTCGTCGAGGCCCGCTTCCCCAAGAACGCCCACCTACAGGGAGTCAAATGATGTCCGAGCGCCCGATCCGACTGCTTCTCGCCGACGACCAGCAGCTGCTGCGAGCGGGATTCAAGATGGTCCTCGGCGCGGAGACCGACATCGACATCGTGGGCGAGGCCGGAGACGGCGTCGAGGCGTTCGACCTGGCCCGCAGGCTCGTCCCCGACGTGGTGCTCATGGACATCCGCATGCCCAGGAGGGACGGCGTGGCCGCCACGGCCGACATCGTCGAAGCGGCGCTGCCGACCAGGGTCCTGGTGCTCACCACGTTCGATCTGGACGAGTACGTGGTCGGCGCGCTCCGCGCGGGCGCGGCCGGGTTCCTCACCAAGGACGCCCCGGCCGCCGACCTGGTCGAGGCCATCCGCACCGTCCACCACGGCGGGGCCGTGGTCGCGCCGCACATCCTCTCCACGCTCCTGGGGCGCCTGGCCGAGCAGCGCGACAGCGGCGGGGACCGGAGCCCGGCGATCCTCGCCGCGCTCACCGCCCGCGAGCGGGAAGTGCTGCTGCTGCTGGCCAAGGGCCTGACCAACGCCGAGATCGCCGACACGCTCACCGTCGGCGAGACCACCGTCAAGACCCACGTGGGGCACCTGCTCACCAAGCTGGGCGTGCGCGACCGCGTCCAGGCGGTCGTGCTCGCCTACGAGAGCGGCCTGGTCAAACCCGGCTCCGGGGAGTAGGCGGTCTGAGCGGAAGGTCGTACCCCGGTCGGGTGCGCCTCCACCTCGGGACGTAGACCGAGACCGTTCTCGAAGCGGATGCGCGGACTTCCCGCTTCCCATATCGTCATGAGTGACCACGGTACCCACGACGTCAAATGACATCAGGTATGATGTCACAATCTGACGCATCGACGTCATGGACGTGCATCACCACAACACCCGCGGGCGGCGTCCCGCGAACGAGGAAACCGAACACCGAAACCCTCGGCACATCGACACCTTCACCGAAAGCGAGAGCGTCGTGTCCACCGCATCCCCTGTCAAGACCACCGCCGTTGCGGCCCAAGGCGTATGGAAGGCCTACGGCTCGGGCGAGGCTCAGGTCGTCGCGCTGCGCGACGTCTCGGTCGAGTTCGCCTCCGGCGCCTTCACCGCCATCATGGGCCCCTCGGGCTCGGGCAAGTCCACCCTCATGCACTGCCTCGCCGGGCTCGACACCACCGGCCGCGGATCGGTGTCCATCGGCGACACCACCATCACCGGCCTGGGCGACAAGGCCCTGACCAAGCTCCGCCGCGACAAGATCGGCTTCATCTTCCAGCAGTTCAACCTGCTGCCGACGCTCACGGCCGAGGAGAACATCACGCTCCCGCTCGCGATCGCCGGAGCGAAGGCCGACCCCGACTGGATCAAGCGGATCATCCACACCCTCGACCTCACCGACCGGCTCTCGCACAAGCCCACCGAGCTCTCCGGCGGCCAGCAGCAGCGCGTCGCCTGCGCCCGCGCGCTGGCCTCGCGCCCCGAAGTGGTCTTCGCCGACGAGCCCACCGGCAACCTCGACACCCGCTCGGGCGCTGAAGTGCTCCGGTTCCTGCGCACCAGCGTCGACGACTTCGGGCAGACCATCGTCATGGTCACCCACGACCCCGGCGCGGCCGCCTACGCCGACCGCGTGGTGTTCCTCGCCGACGGCCAGATCGTCGAGGACATGGCCGACCCGACCGCCGACAAGGTCATCGACAAGATGAAGCACTTCGAAGAACTCGTCGCGGCCGCACAGGAAGAGGCCGCTTAACCATGTTGCGCGCCACCTTGAAGGGCATGGCCAGCCGCAAGGCCCGCCTTGTCCTCACCAGCCTCGCCATCGTCCTCGGCACGATGTTCGTCGCCGCTGCGATGGTGCTCACCTCCACCATGGACAAGTCGCTCAGCGGCCTCGTCGCCGACGCCTACGAAGGCGTCGACGGCGTGGTGACGCCGGCGCAGGGCGCGGCCCAGTACGAAGAGGGCTTCGGGTCCTCGGCGGGCCTGATCCCCGCCGACGCGCTGGAGACGATCACCTCGGTCGACGGGGTCGACGCGGCCGACGGCGCGGTCGAGGGCCAGATCAACGCCATCGGCGCCCACGGCAAGCTCGTGGGCACCTTCGCGCCCACCATCGGCTTCAACTGGGAGTCCAACGCCAACCAGGAGTTCTACGCCCTCCAGGAGGGCACCGAGCCCGCCGCCGACGACCAGGTCGTAGTCTCCACCAAGTTCCTCGCCGACTCCGGATTCGAAGTCGGCGACCAGGTCACGGTGTACTCCTACACCGCCGACCGCGCCGAGTTCACCATCGTCGGATCCTTCAAGCTCCCCGGCGACCGCGAGTCGATGGCCGGCGAGACCATGGTCGCCTTCACCACCCCGGCCGCGCAGCAGCTCATCACCGGCGGCGAAGACGTCTACTCCTCGGTGTACCTCTACGGGGACTTCTCCACCGACGACGTCGACCAGGCGCTCGGCGCGGGCACGTACAAGGTCCAGACCGGACAGGAGGCCAGCGACGAACTCGCCGAAGGCCTGTCCGTCATCTCCAGCGTCATGGGCTACATCTTCCTCGGCTTCGGCCTGATCGCCGTGTTCGTCTCGGTGTTCCTCATCATCAACACGTTCACGATCATCGTGGCCCAGCGCCAGCGCGAGCTGGCGATCCTGCGCGCCATGGGCGCCGGGCGCGGCCAGGTCGTCAACTCCGTCCTCGCCGAAGCGCTCATCGTCGGCACCGTGGCCTCGATCCTGGGGCTCGGGCTGGGCCTGCTGCTGGGCTGGGGCCTGTCGCTGGCGGTCGGCCAGTTCATGTTCAGCGGCCTGGCGGTCCAGTTCACGGTCCCCGCCACGACACTGTGGGCGCTGGTCGTCGGCATCGGCGTCACGATCCTCTCGGCGGTCGTGCCCGCGGTCCGGGCCTCCCGGGTCCCGCCGGTCGCGGCGATGCGCGAGGCGGTCAACCCGCCGAAGCCATTGCGCACCATCACCATCGCCGGAGCCACGGTGACGCTGGTCGGCGCGATCCTCATCGCGCTGGGCCTCAGCGACAACCTCGGCGGCGAAGAGCTCGTCGGGATCCTCACCGGCGTCGGGGTCGCGTTCGTGGGCATCACGATGCTCACGCCGATCATCTCCAAGCCGCTCGTGGCACTCCTTGGCCTGTTGATGTCGTGGTCGTTCACCGGCAAGCTCGGCAAACTCAACGCCGGACGCAACCCGCGCCGGACCGCGATCACCGCCTCCGCCTTGATGATCGCCGTCGCGCTCATCACCGGCATCGCCACGGTCGTCTCCAGCCTGAAGGCGACCACGGCCGAGGCGATCGACCTGAACCTCGACTCCGACCTCATCGTCGCCGGGCTCCAGACCGGCGCGAACATCCCCACGTTCTCGACCGAGGCGCTCGAAGAGATCAAGACGATCGACGGCATCGACGCCGTCGGCGACGTCTACGTCGACTTCATGGGCGCCCAGGTCGAGGGCGAGGACGCCGCGCTGTCGTCGAGTCAGGACCTCCAGGCGACCCTGAAGGTCTTCGGCGGCACCGTCACCGAAGGCTCGGTCACCGACCTGCCCGCCGACGCGGTCGTCATCGACGAGGGCACCGCCAAGGACAACGACCTGGCCCTGGGCGACACCGTCGAGGTGACCTTCAGCGACGGCACCGTCGAACAGCTGCGCGTCACCGCGCTCTTGGAGGGCTACGACCTCACCAACGGCTGGTGGGTCTCGCCCGAGCAGATCGAGCACTTCGCGATCACCAAGCCCATGCAGGCCTACATCGACGTCAGCGACGGCGCCAGCGTCGAATCGGTCAAGGCCGACGTCGAAGCGGCGCTCGCCGACGAGCCCGAAGTCGGGGTCACCAACAACGCCGAGTTCGTCGAGCAGCAGACCAGCGGCCTCGACACGCTCGTCAACGCCGTGCAGATCCTCCTCGCGCTGGCCATCATCATCGCCATCATCGGCGTGGTGAACACCCTGGTCCTGTCGGTCCTCGAACGCACCAGGGAACTGGGGCTGCTGCGGGCGGTCGGCATGACGCGGGGCCAGGCCTGGCGGATGATCACCGTCGAGAGCATCATCATCTGCCTGTTCGGCGCGGTGCTCGGCATCGGCGTGGGCATCGGCCTGGGATGGACGGTCCAGCAGGCGCTCGAATCGGAAGGCCTGACGAACTTCGCGCTCCCGTGGGGCCTGATCGTGACCTACCTGCTCGTGTCGGTCGTGGTCGGACTGCTCGCCGCGCTCGCCCCGGCCGCACGCGCCGCGAAGCTCAACGTGCTGGGCGCGATCGCCTACGAATAACTTCACTGAAAAGGAAACCAGGTAGAGGGGCGGCGCCTGTGGCGCCGCCCCTCCCGTTCGTCTGGGCGCCGGAATGCGGAGAAGGCGATCGCCGGGCATCGGCCGAACGGCCGAAAGGGCGGACCAGGCTCCGCCTGCGGGAGGACCACAACTGTGGCCCGCGGACCGAAGCGGGTCGAACCGCTCGTCAATAGCCTTGTGGCAAAGGGAAAGACACCCGATCAGGAAGGCCTTCCAGTGCCACTCGCAACTCCCCCCGCCCCTGAGAAGACACGCACCCGCGCCGCCGTCACCGCCACCGGACTGTGGCGGGCCTACGGCTCGGGCGAGGCCCAAGTGGTCGCGCTGCGGGACGTCTCGGTCGAGTTCACCTCCGGGGCGTTCACGGCGATCATGGGCCCGTCGGGTTCGGGCAAGTCGACGCTCATGCACTGCCTCGCCGGGCTCGACGCCACCGACCGCGGCACCGTCCACATCGGCGAGACGGCGCTCACGGGCCTGAACGACAAGGACCTCACGAAACTGCGCCGCGACAAGATCGGCTTCATCTTCCAGAAGTTCAACCTGCTGCCGACGCTGACGGCCGAGGAGAACATCCAGCTGCCCGCCTCGATCGCCGGGACCAAGGCCGACCCCGAGTGGCTGCGCCGCGTCATCGACACGCTCGACCTGCGCGACCGCCTCTCCCACAAGCCGAGCGAACTCTCCGGCGGCCAGCAGCAGCGCGTCGCGTGCGCCAGGGCCCTGGCCACCAGGCCCGAGGTCGTGTTCGCCGACGAACCCACCGGGAACCTCGACACCCGCTCCAGCGGCGAAGTCCTCAGGTTCCTGCGCAGATCGGTCGACCACTTCGGGCAGACCATCGTCATGGTCACCCACGACCCGAACGCCGCCGCCTACGCCGACCGCGTCGTGTTCCTCGCCGACGGCCAGATCGTCGACGACCTCCGCTCCCCCACCGTCGACTCGGTCATCGCCACCATGCGCGGCTTCGACGCCCGCGTCCCGCTCGCCGGAGAGGCCCGCTAAGCGATGCTCCGCGCCACCTTGAAGGGCATGGCGGCCCGCAAGGCCCGCCTGGCCCTGACCAGCCTCGCCGTCGTCCTCGGCTCGGCGTTCATCGCCGCCTCACTGGTCCTGACCGCATCCATCCAGGCCACCGTCGACGACCTCAACACCGACGCCTACGCGGGCGTCGACGTGCTCGTCGAACCGGTCGAACCCGAGACCCGCGCCGACCGCATGGTCCGCGACGGCGTCACCGGCCAGACCCTCGCCGCGATCGAGGACACCGAAGGCGTCGCCGAGGTCAGCACCACCGTCACCTGGATGGTGAACGCCATCGGCGACAACGGAAAGGTCGTGGGCGGCTTCTCCCCCACCATGGCCGTGAACTGGGGCGACGAGTCGACCTCACGTGAACTGCGCGAAGGCCGCGCCCCCGAGGCGGACGGCGAGGTGGCCGTCTCGGCCAAGTTCGCCGCCGACGCCGGGCTGGGCCTGGGCGAGACCGTCACCGCCTACTCCATGACCTCCGACAAGACCGCGTACGAGATCGTCGGCGTCTACGGCTACCCCGGCGGCAGAGACTCCCTCTGGGGCGGCACCGAACTGGCCTTCACCACCGCCGAAGCGCAGCGCCTCGTGTTCGACGGCCAGGACGCCTACTCCACCGTCGCGGTCAAAGGCGAAGCAGGCGTTGGCGACCGTGAGCTCCTCGCCGCCGTCGAGCACGCCATCGGCGCCGAGGCCACCGCCTTGACCTGGGACGAGTACTACGCCGACGCGACCGCCGAGACCGCAGAGATCACCGACGTGGTGGGCTACTTCCTGCTCGGCTTCGGACTCATCGCCGTGTTCGTCTCGGTGTTCCTCATCGCCAACACCTTCACGATCGTCATCGCCGGGCGCCTCGGCGAGATCGCGATGATGCGGGCCATCGGCGCGGCCAGGAGCCAGGTCGTGCGCTCGGTCCTCGCCGAAGCGTTCCTCCTCGGCACCGTCGCCGCCGTCGCAGGCGCGGTCGTGGGCATCGCGGGCGGCGCCGGACTCACCTCCGCCGTATCAAGGTTCGCCCTCGACACCGCCTCGGTGAGCGTCGCGATCCCACCCACGGCGATCCTCGCCGCGCTGGCCGTCGGCATCGGCGTCACCGTGCTCTCGGCGCTGGTCCCCGCGGTCCGCGCCTCCAAGATCCCGCCGGTCGAGGCGATGCGCGAAGCGGCCAAGGCCGACAAGCCGATCACCGCCACCACGGTCACCGGGGTGCTCGTGACCCTGGCGGGCGTGGCCGTGATCGCGTTGGGGCTGACCGAAAACCTCGGCAGCGACCGCAACGACCTGATCGGCACCGCGGCCGGCGCGGGCCTGGTGTTCATCGGCGTCACGCTCCTGACCGCATGGCTGTCGAAACCACTCGTGGCGCTGCTGGGCCGGGTCTGGGCGTGGTCCTTCGCCGGGCAGCTCGGCAGGCGCAACGCCTCCCGCAACCCCAGGCGCACCGCCGTCACCGCCGCCGCCATCATGATCGGGGTGACCCTGGTGACGACCACTGCCACGCTGCTCACCAGCGTCAAGGCCAGCATCCAAGAGGCCTATGAGGACACCGTCAAGGCCGAGCTGTTCGTCACCGGGCCGGTCACGGCCGCCCTCGCGCCGTCCTTCGACGCCTCGCTCATGGACGACATCCGCGCCGTCGACGGCGTCGCCGCGGCGGTCGAGGTCTACTACGACCCGGTCGACATCGACGGCACCGAACAGCGCGCTTACGCCACCAGCGACCTGACCGGGGGCATCGAACTCTACGGCGGGAAGTTCCTTGAGGGACAGCCTGACTCGCTCGCCGCCGACGAGATGATCGTCAACGAGTCCGCGGCCGACCAGCTCGGCGTCGCCGTCGGCGACACCGTGGCCGCCACGTTCAGCCGCGGCACCGAGGCGCACGAGTTCACCATCGTGGCGCTCCTGGAGGACAACGAGACCACCGACGGCTGGTACGTCGACCCCGCGTACGCGGCGGAGTTCTACACGACCAAGCCGACCTCGGCGCTGGTCGACGTGGCCGACGGCGCCGACGTCGACGCGGTCGGCACCGCGGTCGACGACATCCTCGCCGACGAACCCGAGGTCAGCGTCCAGAACCACGACGAGTTCGTGGCCCAGACGACCGTGTTCTACGACTTCGCGATCATCGCGATCCAGCTGCTGCTGGGCCTGGCGATGATCGTGGCGGTCATCGGGGTGGTCAACACCTTGATCCTGTCGGTCCTCGAACGCACCAGGGAACTGGGGATGCTCCGCGCGATCGGCATGACCCGCGGCCAGACCGTCCGCATGATCACCGTCGAAAGCGTCACGATCGCCCTGTTCGGCGCGGTGCTCGGCGTCACCGTGGGCCTGGCCCTGGGGTGGGCGGTCCAGACCGCGCTGGCCGAATCGGGCGTGAACGTGTTCGCGGTGCCGACCGCGCTCATCGCCGCCTACCTCGGCGCGGCGGTCCTGGTCGGACTCGTCGCGGCCATCGCCCCGGCGGTGCGGGCCTCCAAGGTCGACATCCTCGGCGCGATCGCCTACGAATAGCCTTCCACCGCAAGGAAACACGGAAGGGGCGCCCCAGCCGGGGCGCCCCTTCCGTTCGTGTGCGCGTCAGACGGCCGGCTTGGGCCGTTCGATGCCCTCCAGGTCCTCCATGTCCTCCAGCTCCACGCCCTTGGTCTCCTTGACCATCTTCAAGACGAAGAAGAACGAGATGAGCGCGAAGGCCGCGTACAGGCCGTAGGCCAGGAACAGGCCGGTCGCCGCGAGCTCGGGGAACGTGACCGTGATGAGCCAGTTGCTGATCCACTGGGCCGCGGCGGCCACACCGAGCGCCGAGGCGCGGATGCGGTTGGGGAACATCTCCCCCAGCAGGACCCACACGACCGGGCCCCAGGTGAACGCGAACCCGAACACGAACACGTTCGCCGCGATGAGGGCCACGACGCCTTGCGCGTCACCGAGGATCGGATTGTTCTCGGCGTCCACCGAAGCGGTCGCGAAGATGACGGCCATCGTGCCGAGCGCGAAGAACATGATCGTCGAGCCCCACATGAGGAGCTTCTTGCGACCCACCCGGTCGACGAGCATGATCGCGAGGACCGTACCGGCGATGTTGACGACCGAGTTGATGACCGAGGTCAAGAACGCGTCGTTCTCGCTGAACCCGACGGACTGCCACAGCGACGTCGAGTAGTAGAAGATGACGTTGATGCCCACGAACTGCTGGAACATCGACAGGAAGATGCCGATCCACACGATGGGCATCAGGCCCAGGCGGGAACCTCGGACGTCGGAGATGCGCGGCGGGTGGTCGCTGCTGAGGGTCCGCTGGATGTCGACGATCTTGGTGTCGACGTCGCCGCCGACGTACTTGGTGAGGACCTCTTTGGCCTCGCTGAGCCGCTCCTTCGCCACCAGGTAGCGCGGCGACTCGGGGATGTTCAGCGAGAACATGAAGTACACGAACGCGGGGATCGCCGCGGCGGCGAACATCCACCGCCATGCCGTACCGCCCCAGGGGACTTCACCGCTGGCGCCGCCGGCCGAAGCTTGGATGCCGTAGTTGACCACCAGAGCGCCGAAGATCCCGAGCACGATCGCGAACTGCTGGAGCGAGCCGAGACGACCTCGCAGGTGCGCCGGGGCGATCTCGGCGATGTAGGCGGGAGCGATCACCGAGGCGGCGCCGATGGCGAGGCCGCCGACGATGCGCCAGATGGTCAGGTCCACCGGACCGGTGGCCAGGGCGCTGCCGAGGGAGGTCACGAAGAAGATGACCGCCGCGAGCATCATGACCTTGGGGCGGCCGAACTTGTTCGCCAGGGAGCCGGCGAACCAGGCGCCGACCGCGCAACCGAGCAGCGCGGAGGAGACGACCACACCGGTCTCGATCGAGTCGATGCCCCACTGGTTCTCCAGGGCGCCGGTGGTCCCGTTGATCACCGCAGTGTCGTACCCGAACAGGAACCCGCCCAGGGCGGCGGCGATCGACACGAACACCGCCGACCCGGTCCGTGCTTGGGCCCCGCCCTGCAACAGACCGTCATTGTCTGAGGTCATCACTCACTCCCGTAGGCGACTCGGTTCCTGACACACACGTGCCGAAATCCTATGGCCAAATAGCCTGGATGATCACGAATTGCCGGAATCCACAGCGGTATCCAGAGTTGTGAGCTATCTAACTTGTGACGCACGCTACGTGTGTTGCATCGATGTGCGACAATACTTGAAGGGCAAAACCCAAGGAACGAGCCTGCAACGGAGGAGGCCACGTGAGCACATTTTTCAGTCTCATCGGAGCGGTCGGGATCGCGATCGCACTCGTGACCGTGTCGCTACTGACGTTCCTGGTGACAGGCGCGATCTTCGGGATCGGTGTCGGTGTGGCGAAGGTCAGGGACGCGCTCACGACCGCTTCCTAGAACTGGACACGCGAAAAGGCCTCCACCCATGGTGGGGGCCTTCGCTATTCGTTTCATGTTTGGCGGTGTCCTGCTCTCCCACACTCTCTCGGGTGCAGTACCATCGGCGCTGGAAGCCGTAACGACCGGGTTCGGAATGGGACCG
>NZ_JBEYYO010000035.1:0-18866 GCF_040645615.1 Glycomyces sp. NPDC046736
GCGCGTCCTCGTGGGTCAGGCCGAGCACGTCGAAGACACGGCTCTGGACCTTGGCGTCGTGGATACGGATCGAACCGCCGCCGAGCTCGTTGCCGTTGCAGACGATGTCGTACGCGTAGGTGAGCGCGTTCGCCGGGTCGGACTCGAAGCGGTCGACCCAGTCGGGGTTCGGCGAGGTGAACGGGTGGTGGATCGCGGTCCAGCCGCCGTCGTCGGTGGGCTCGAACATGGGGGCGTCGACGACCCAGCAGAACGCCCACGCGTTGGGGTCGATCAGGCCCACGCGCTTGCCGACTTCGAGGCGGGCCGCGCCGAGCAGCTCCTGTGCCTCGCGGCGGTCAGTGGAGGCGGCGAAGAAGACCGCGTCGCCGGCCTTGGCGCCGACGGCGTCGGCGAGCCCGGCGAGGTGGGCCTCGGAGAGGTTCTTGGCGACCGGGCCTTTCGGCTCGCCGGTCTCTGCGTTGAAGGTGATGTAGGCCAGGCCCTTCGCGCCGCGGGCCTTGGCCCAGTCCTGCCAGCCGTCGAGTTCCTTGCGGGTCTGCGACGCGCCGCCGGGCATCACGACCGCGCCGACGTAGCCGCCCGCGTCGATCGCTCCGGCGAAGACGCGGAACTCGGTGCCCCGCAGGTAGTCGGTGAGCTCGACGAGCTCCTGGCCGAAGCGCAGGTCGGGCTTGTCGGAGCCGTAGCGGTTCATCGCGTCGTGCCACTTAAGGCGCGGGATCGGCAGCTGGACGTCGTAGTCGGCCAGCTCCGACCAGAGGGCCTTGACGATGCGTTCGCCCAGGTCGATCACGTCGTCCTGGTCGACGAAGGAGGCCTCGATGTCGAGCTGGGTGAACTCGGGCTGGCGGTCGGCGCGGAAGTCCTCGTCGCGGTAGCAGCGCGCGATCTGGAAGTACTTCTCGAACCCGCCGACCATCAGGAGCTGCTTGAACAGCTGCGGGGACTGCGGCAGGGCGTACCAGGTGCCGGGCTGGAGGCGCACGGGCACGAGGAAGTCGCGGGCGCCCTCGGGGGTGGAGCGGGTCAGCGTCGGGGTCTCGATCTCGACGTAGCCGTCCTCGACCAGGAGGTTGCGGGCGATGTGGTTGGCCTTGGAGCGCAGGCGGATCGCTTGGTTCGGGCCGGTGCGGCGCAGGTCGAGGTAGCGGTGGCGCAGGCGGATGTCCTCGGAGACGTCCACGTGGTCGTCGACCTGGAACGGCAGCGGCGCGGCCTCGGAGAGGACCTGGAGGTTCGACGCGTTGACCTCGATCTCGCCGGTCGGCAGCTCGGGGTTCTCGTTGCCTGCGGGGCGGCGGTGCACGGTGCCGGTGATCGAGACGCAGAACTCGTTGCGCAGCCGCTGCGCGAGCTCGGCGGCCTCGGAGTCGCGGAACACGACCTGGACGACGCCCGAAGCGTCGCGCAGGTCCACGAACTCCACCCCGCCGTGATCGCGGCGACGCGCCACCCATCCGGCGAGGGTGACTTGCTGGTCGACGTCAGCGGCACTCAACGTGCCGGCGAGGTGTGTCCGATACACGGGCTCAAAACTCCTCGAAGGAAACGATTTGCAGGAAGGCCTCGGGACATTCTCGCGAACCCCCAGCACCGACAGCAATCGTATAACCGCCGACCTTCGCAAAGAGCACGCCCGCCACCGCCCACGGCGAGCGTCACCGAAACGGCGTGAACGCTCTAGCGGGCCAGGGCGCTGAAGCCGAGGAGTCGTACCACCACGTCGAGGAAGCGGCGGGCGTCGGCCACGATCGCGTCGGCCTCCTCGGAGGTGACGATGTCGGGGATGCCGGCTTGGGCGAGGACGCGTTTGCGGGCGGTGCGAGCGAAGTGGGAGGCCCATTCCTCCAGCTCGGGGGCGACCCCGCGGAGGAGCTCCCAGGTGCTCGACGGTCGTCCGGGACGGCGGCGGCCGGTGGCGTCTCCGGCCCTGACGGCGAGCACGGCGACGGCCACGCGGAGTGCGGCCATGTGGGCCTCGGCGTAGCGCTCGCCGGGGCGGGTGCGCTCGGCGGCGTCGTCGAGGTCGACTCTCGCGGTGGCGAGGAGTTGGAGCGGGGAGCGGTTGGGGAGTTGGTCGGCGGGGATGCGCAGCCGGGAGTTCGAGACGGCCCCTGCCTGCACGAGCCTTGGCGAGGCGGTGCCTCGGGACGTGACGGTAGAAGCGGATCGGGTGGCTCCGGGTCGTGAAGCTGCCATGAGGGCCTCCTACACCTGTTCGAACTTGCGTTCGAGAAATATCGAACCACAGGGGTACGACATTGCCAACCCCCACCGTCGCCGAAAATCATCCGCCGACTACGGAATGTCGCCTATGCGACAGCGATGTGGTTGCGCGGCAACGCGAACGGGCCGCGAACCCGAAGGTTCGCGGCCCGGAGCGCTCGCGTTTCGAAGCCCGGCCGACACCCGGTGTTCGAAGAACCGGGCGCCGGAGGGCTACTCGCTGATCTCGTTGACCAGGCGCAGGTGGCCGCGGGCCTCGTCGGCCCGGCCCAGACGCTGGAGGGTGCGGCCGAGGAGCAGGCGGGCGTAGAAGTCCGCCGGGTTGGCCTCGACCATCCGCTCGGAGAGCACGAGCGCCTTGTTCAGCTGCGCCGACTTGAAGTAGGCGCGGGCGGCCGCGAGCATGACGTCCGGGTGGTCCGGGTGGTCGCGCAGGAGCGGCTCGAGGAACTTGAGCGCGGCGTACGGGTCCTTGTGCGCGAGCATCTCCTCAGCGTCGCGCAGGCGCTGGGTCTCCTCGGGGACCTGGGTCTCCCGGGAGGCGGCGTCGATGAAAGCGGCGATCTGGTCGTCGGTGATCTCGTGGTCTCGCATTCTGGGCTCAACGCACGCCTGCGCGGGATCATTCCCGCTCAGTCGTTGCGCAGGGCAGCGGAGACCACGATCACCAGTTGCAACAGGCCGAGCGCGGCCAGCAGCATCCACGCGGTGGACGCGATGGTGACCGCGCCGCCGATCCAGCGCTCGTACTGGCCGCCGCCGGCCACCGCGATCACACCGGCCGCGCCGAAGCCGAGGGCCACCACGACCTCCCGGACCGACCGCTCCCCCATCGTGGTCATCCCCAGGTCGCGCAGGCCGACCTGGCGGGCGCGGTTGCGGGTGAGGACGTACATCCAGCACAGTGCCCCGGTCACGGCCACGGCCCAGCCGGGCGCGCCGAGGAACCACAGCGCGAGGAGCCACGCGGCCTCCGAGAGCCGTGCGGCGAGCGGTTCGAGGACCAGGACGCGGCGCGACAGGCTCGTCGAGCGGGCCGCGAGGAGCGTGTACGAGGAGTCGGCCAGCGCGGTGACGCCGATCAGGGGCAGGGCGGCGAGGATGACCGGGCCGCCGACGAGGACGCAGAGGGGGATGAGGAGGCTGGCGAAGAGTCCGACGCCGACGACGACGCCGGGCTGGAACCGGGTGGAGAGGATGACCCGGCCGACGAGGGAGTCGGCGGGCACTCGGGTGCTCATGGTTCTTGTTGTAGCAGACGGCATCAAACGCGCATTCGCAGCATCGGACATAGAAGAGCACTCTACGTGTTCATTCGGTGACCGCAATACCTCGATCGGGTAGCCGACAGTGCGCTCAGGCGCGGAGGTTCTGCCACACGCGGCGGGTCGAGCGCGAGTGGTTGAGGGTGGTGAAATGCAGTCCGGGGGCGCCTTCGGCGAGGAGGCGCGAGCCCATCTCGGTGGCGACTTCGACGCCGATGTCGCGGATGGCGTCGCGGTCGGCCTCGACCGCGCGCAGGCGCTCGGCCAGCGCGGCCGGGAAGTCCATGCCGGTGAGGACGGCGAACCGTTCGATCTGCTTGATGTTGGTGACGGGCATGATGCCCGGGACGATGGGGATGTCGCATCCGGCGGCGGCGACGGCGTCCCTCAGGCGCAGGTAGTCCTCGACGCCGAAGAAGATCTGGGTGATGGCGAAGTCGGCCCCGGCGCGGCACTTGTCCACGAAGTGGCGGACCCCCGAGTCCCAGTCGAGGTCGCGGGGGTGGCCTTCGGGGAAGGCCGCGACGCCGACGCTGAAGTCGCCGGAGGTCTTGATGAGCTCGACGAGTTCGCGGGCGTAGCGCAGGCCTTCGGGGTGTGCGACCCAGTCGGCGAGGGGGTCGCCGGGCGGGTCGCCGCGCAGGGCGAGGATGTTGCGGACCCCGACGTTGGCGAAGTGGCCGATGAGGTTGCGCAGTTCGCTCACCGAGTGGTCCACGGCGGTGCAGTGGGCCATGGTGAGCATGGTGGTCTCGGCGTTGATGAGTTCGGTGGTCTCGACGGTCTTCTCGCGGGTGCGTCCGCCCGCGCCGTAGGTGACCGACACGAAGTCGGGGCCGAGCTGTTCGAGGTTGCGGATGGTGCGCCACAGGACCGCGTCGGCCTTCTCGTCGCGCGGGGGGAACAGCTCGAAGGAGAACTTCGGGGTGCCCTCGCGCAGCAGGTCGCCGATCTTGGCGGTCTTGACCGGCATCACGCTGGGCACTCCGAGTGTCATGCATTCAACCGTAACCGGATCGGCGCACGTGTCCTGACCTGCATTCGGTGACACCCAAAGGGTGAGACGGGCGGGGGACGGCCTATGGTTCGCTCCGTGGAGCTCAACGAGCGCATCGAAGCGGCCCTGGCCGCGTTCCTCGACCGGCAGGCGGGTGTCATCTGCGGCATCGACGCGTCGCTCGGCGTGTACGCCGACGCCGTGCGCGAGTTCGTGCTGGGCGGGGGCAAGCGGCTGCGTCCGGCGTTCGCGTACTGGGGGGCGCGGGGCGCGGGGCTGGAGGACTCGGACGAGCTGGTCGCGTGCGTGGCGTCGCTGGAGCTGCTCCAGGCGTCAGCGCTGATGCACGATGACCTCATCGACGGTTCGGACACGCGGCGGGGCGCGCCGTCGATCCATCGGCGGTTCGCGGGGCTGCATCGGGCCGAGGGCTGGTCGGGCCGGGCCGAGGGCTTCGGTTCGGCGGCGGCGATCCTGCTCGGGGACCTGTGCCTGGCGTGGTCGGACGAGTTGTTCTGCTCGGCGGGGATGCCGTTCGCGAAGGTCGCGGCCGCGCGCGGGGACTTCGACCTGATGCGCACCGAGGTGAGCGCCGGGCAGTATCTGGACGTGCTCTCGGAGGTGCGCCGGGACGTCTCGGAGGCCACCGCGGCGAAGGTGGCCCGGTACAAGTCGGCGAAGTACACGATCGAGCGGCCGCTGCTGATCGGCGCTTCGCTGGCGGGCGCGCACGAGCGCGTCAGGGCCCATTACTCGGCGATCGGGCTGCCTTTGGGCGAGGCGTTCCAGCTGAGGGACGACGTGCTGGGCGTGTTCGGCGACCCGGCGCAGACCGGCAAGCCCGCCGGGGACGACCTGCGCGAGGGCAAGCACACGTTCCTGATCGCGCGGGCCTGGGCCGGCGCTGACGCGGGCCAGCGGGCGGCGCTGGACGCGGGCCTGGGCGACCCGGGTCTGGACGGGGCCGGGGTGGGGCGGCTGCGGGCGATCCTGAGCGACACCGGGGCCCTCGCCGACACTGAGGCGCGGATCGAGGCGCTCGCGGCCGAGGCCGAGGCGGCGCTGGCGGCGTCGCGGGCCGATGTGGATCCGGCGGCGTTGGACGTGTTCGCGGGTCTGCTCGTGAAGGCCGTGAAGCGGGACTTCTGACCCGGTTTCGGTCACCCGGTCGGGGCGGATGCCCCCCGCACGGGTGACCCTGTGGTTACCACCGGTCGCTTCGCTCGTTGATCCGAGTGAAGGACACGAACGGACGGTGGGATCCAGGTGGGACTCTTCGGCGCCATCGGGCGCGAGACCAAGGGCGCGGTGCGCTCGCTGAGTTACGATCTTCGCCGCTCGCGGCGGTTCCGTCGCGTGGGTGCGATAGCCGTGGTCACGGTGGCGGGCGGGGTGCTGGCGACCGGCGCTTTGCTGCGCGAGCCGATTCCGGGCCTGGCGGGCATGGACGGCGACGGCGAGGGCTCGGACATCATCGACGGCTGGTTCGGCCTCGGTGCGGGCACGGCCGGGCAGGAGGCCGAGGAGTCCGATGCGACCTCCGACGACGCCGAGTGGGATGCCACGCGGGGCGTCGAGGGGCTGGAGTCGACGCAGGAGGCCCAGGAGTCGCGGTCGCGGGCCGGGGGCGGGACCGCTGCGCCGGGCACCTCGCCCGGGCTGGTCCCGATCGGTGAGGAGACCTCGGGGCCGGGCGGCGAGGAGAGCAGCCCGGGGACGCCTTCGCCGGACCCGTCGACCGGTTCGCCCACGGACGGGCCGACATCGGATGAGCCCACTGAGGGTCCGACGAGCGAGGAGCCGACCGAGGAGCCGACCACTGAGGAGCCCACGAGCGAGCCGGGTCCCAGCGACATCGCCACGTCGGGCCCCGAGGAGGCGAAGTCGCCGATCACCTCGGCCGCGCCGCAGCCGCGCAAGGCGCCGCTCTAGAGGGTCAGGAGTGGCCGCCGACCCGGGTGGGTTCGGGTCTGGGGGCGGCGTCCTTGGCGATGGCCAGTTCGGCGCGGATCGCGGTGATGTTGCGTTTGACGGCGGCCACGTCGGGCCCTTCGGGGGCGTCCTCGCCGCGGCGCTGGTCGCGGGCGAGGAGGGTCGCGAGGCTGACCAGTTCGCGGTGGAGCTGGCGCAAGAGCTGCGAGGACTTGTTCCCCCAGCGTTTGGCGGCGAGTTTGCGGGCGCGGCGGCGGCTGTGGAGCGAGCGCATCTCGGTGAGGTCGGCGGTGGTGATCACGCTGTCGTCCTGATCGGACATGGTGGTCACGAACCACTGCCATTCGGCGCGGGCCGCAAAGTGGTAGAGCACGAAGAACAGGCCCAGGATGATCAGGCCCTTCCCGTAGGTGATCGGGATGGCCAGCGCGGGCGCGAGGCCGCCGGGGACCGGCAGGTTCCACAGGGCGTGCATGCCCAGGGAGAGGACGAACAGTCCGGCGGCGACGCCGACGCGGGTGCTGAGGCGGCGGCGGGTCTGGGTCACGAAGAACGCGATGCCGAGCCCGGCCGCGCCGGTGTACAGCGGGTGGGAGAACGGCCCGGCGACGAGCACGCGTGTGAAGGTGACGCTGAGGGCGCCGGTGAGGTCGGAGTTGGGGTTGAGCACGGCGAAGTTGATGGCGTACGTGAGGTTCTCGACGACTTGGAAGCCGAGGCCGACCAGGGCGCCGTAGATGAGGCCGTCGATGGAGCGGTCGAAGTGCTCGCGCACGATGAGCACGAGCAGGACCACGCCGAGGGCCTTGAACCATTCCTCGTCGAGCGGCCCGGCGATGGCCGGGCCCCATTTGCGGGCCCATTGGGAGTCGGTGAACTCGGCGAGGACCACCAGCGCGGCGTTGTTGGCGAGCATGGAGAACGCGACGGCCGCGAGGCCGCCCCAGGCGAGGGCGGCGGCGCGCACGGTGGGCGGTTCGCGTTCGAACAGGTCGAGGCGGGCGAGGATCTGGAGGAACACGATCGCCAGGACCGCGTTGATGGCGATCGAGGCCCACAGGGCGGTCGCGATGTCGCCGTAGGAGGGCGAGAGGACCCGGCCGAGTTCGAGCAGGCCGTAGACGAGGCAGGCCACGAACAGCCAGTAGGCGGGGCGGCGCAGCCGGATGAACGCGCCTTGGCTCTCGACGACGACGCGTTCGGTGCGGACGATCACTTGCCCTCCAGTCTGAACGCGGCCACGTAGGGGGCGGGGTCGATCTCGGCGGCCCCGGTGTCGGCGCCGGGGGCGAGGAGGACCAGGATCGCGGCGGCCCCGTCGTCGTTGCCGAGCACGGTGATCGAACCGGCGGTGTCGATGCCGAGGATGTCGGCGCGGTACCCGGACAGACCGGTGTCCTTGCTGGTGTAGGCCCGCACGTCGGTGTAGGTGTAGCCGTTCTGGGCCACGATCGGTTCGGCGCGTCTTTCGAGGAGGCGCTCGAGGCTGTCGACGCCGGAGTCGACTTCGACCGAGGCGGAGAGGTGGTCGCGGGTGAAGTTCTGGCGCTGGTCTGCGAAGTGGATGCCGGGGCTGGTCCAGCCCTTGCCGGGCAGTTCGTATTCGAGGCTGGCCCCGGCCACGGGGTAGGACTGGAGGTAGAGGGTCTCGCCCTCGCCGATGGTGCGCACCGATTCGCCCAGGGCGCGTTCGAGTCCGAGCCATACGACCAGGGGGAACGCGATCGCGGCGGCGGCGAGCACGGCCGGCCACATGCGGCCCTGCTCCAGGCCGAGCCGGTTGACCCGTACGGTGGCCTCGCCCAATATTCCTCCCGCGGCGCGCAAGACGCGGGGTGCAGTCGGGCACTCCGCGTGGGATACAAGGGTACGGGGCGAATGCGACCGGGCGCCCGGATTTGACGTGAACGGGGACTGTCGGCGGCACCGTCGTTGGCGGCACTGTCGCGAACCGCGCTGGCCAGGGCGGCGCCGTCACGCGAACCGCCCCGTCCGATGCGGGCGGGGCGGTTCGGGTGACGGGTGGTCTAGCTGACTCGGGTGGTCCAGTTGTGGGTGTCCTCGGTGCGGCCGTATTGGAGGTCGAGGAGGTTCTGGCGCAGCTGCATCGTGAACTTGCCGGCCTCGCCGCCGCCGATCGTGAAGGAGCCGGTGCGGCCCTTGACGGTGCCGACGGGGGTGATCACGGCGGCGGTGCCGCACGCGAACGCCTCGGTGAGCAGCCCGGACTCGGCGTCGTCCCTCCAGCGGTCGATCGAGTACTTGGTCTCGCGGACCTCCCAGCCCGATTCGGTCGCGAGCGTGATGATCGCGTCGCGGGTGATGCCGGGGAGGATCGTGCCGAGCTCGGGGGTGTAGACGACCCGCTCGTTCTCGTAGACGAAGAACAGGTTCATGCCGCCGAGTTCGTCGACGTACTTGTACTCGACCGCGTCGAGGAAGATCACCTGGTCGCAGCCGTGTTCGATGGCCTCGGACTGGGGCAGGAGGCTCGCGGCGTAGTTCCCGCCGGCCTTGGCCGCGCCGGTCCCGCCGGGTCCGGCCCGGTTGTACTCCTCGGAGACCCACAGCGTCAGCGGCTTGGGGCCGCCCTTGAAGTAGGCCGCGGCCGGGGAGGCGATGAGGAGGTACTGGTACTCCTTCGCGGGGCGCACGCCGAGGAAGGACTCGGAGGCGATCATGTACGGGCGCAGGTAGAGCGTGGCCTCGTCCTGGCTGGGGACCCAGTCGCCGTCGACGGCGAGCAGCTCGCGGATCGAGGCGAGGAACCACTCCTCGGGGAGGTGCGGCATGGCCATGCGGGTGGCCGAGATGTTCAGGCGGTGCGCGTTGGCCTCGGCGCGGAACAGGCCGATGCCGCCGTCCTCGTACCGGTAGGCCTTGAGGCCCTCGAAGATCTCCTGGGCGTAGTGCAGGACCGCCGCGGCCGGCGAGAGCGTCAGCGGGCCGTAGGGCTTGAGGGTGGCGCTGTGCCAGCCGCGGCCCTCGGTCCAGGTCATCTGGAACATGTGGTCGGTGAAGACCGTGCCGAACACCGGGTCGGCGAGGATGCGGGCGCGCTCGGCGTCCGGAGTCGGGTTCGGGTGCGGCTCGCGCCGCAGGTCGGGAAGACCTTCGCTGGTCATGAGTTGTCCTTCGACGTTTAGAGCGGAAGACGTGGTCCTGATGACTAACTTACCGCTCGTTCAGGTGGCTGGGCATGTCGTGCTCGGGTCCCGGACGACACGGAGAAACGCCCGGCGACAGGGCTCTTGTCGAGCCGCGTCGCCGGGCGCTGAAGCTGGTGCTGTGGTCTAGCTGAGCTGCCGGGCGACGTCGGCGGCTACTCGGTCGCCGACCTCCCCGGTGCGGATCGCGGCGCCGGACTCGCGCCCGGCCAGTTCGCGCTCCACCGCGGCGTTCACCGCGGCGGCGCCGTCGGCGCGGCCGAGGTGTTCGAGCAGGAGCGCGGTGGAGGAGATCGCGGCGATCGGGTCGGCGATGCCTTGACCTGCGATGTCGGGGGCCGAGCCGTGGACCGGCTCGAACGTGGAGGGGTGGGTGTGGTCGGGGTTGATCGACCCGGTCGCGGCCAGGCCGATCCCGCCGGTCACGGCCGCGGCGATGTCGGTGAGGATGTCGCCGAACAGGTTGTCGGTGACGATCACGTCGAACGTGTGGGGGCGGTTCACCAGGAACATCGCCGCCGCGTCCACGTGCTGGTACTCGGTGGTCACGTCCTGGTACTCGGCGGACACGTCGTCGAAGGCCCGCTTCCACAGGCCGCCCGCGTGCACCAGCACGTTCGTCTTGTGGACGAGCGTGAGATGACCGCGGCGGCGGCGCGCCCGCTCGAACGCGTCGCGCACGACCCGCTCGACGCCGTAGCGCGTGTTCAGGGACTCCTCGGTGGCGATCTCGGCCGGGGAACCGGTGTGGAGGTTCCCGCCGGCTCCGGCGTAGAGGCCCTCGGTGCCCTCGCGGACCACCACGAAGTCGATGTCGCCGGGCTTGACGTCGGCCAGCGGCGAGGACGCGCCCGGGTAGAGGCGACTCGGCCGCAGGTTCACGTACTGGTCGAACTCGAAGCGGAGCTTGAGCAGCAGACCGCGCTCCAGGACCCCCGGCGGGACCGACGGGTCGCCGATGGCGCCCAGGAGGATCGCGTCGTGCTCGTCCAGTTCGGACAGCACGCTCTCGGGCAGCACCTCGCCGGTGCGGTTGTACAGGCGCGCACCGAGGTCGTACTCGGTCGACTCGTAGCCGGGAAGGGCCACGGCGAGCACCTTCTGCGCCTCGGCGATGACCTCTTGCCCGATCCCGTCGCCCGGGATGACCGCGATCCTGCTCATGCTGCCTCTCTGCGTTTCGATGCTCGACGCCTCGCTTCTCGATGCGCGATGCACCCGCCCGGGCTCGGGACCATCGGTCCACTACCGGCTGAAGCACTCCGAAAACGCGGAATGCGGGCGGGTGCGTTCACCATAACGCACCCGTCCCGCATTCCGACGAACGGCTCTCAGCAGATGGAACGCATTGACGAACGTCCACTTGAGCACAGGTGCGGCAAGGCCGCCGAGCGGACTCCACGGGACGCGCCGTGTGAAGCCGCCTCAGATCTTCGCCTCACCGTGCGTGCCGGGTCCGACGCGACAGGCCGCGCGCCCCGGACGGATCCGGGGCACGCGGCCCTGCGTCACCGCGGCGACAGCCGCGGGTCAGTCCTTGAGGGTCACCGACTTGGCGCTGATCGCGCCCACCGAC
Source organism: Glycomyces sp. NPDC046736 (assembly GCF_040645615.1). Lineage (NCBI taxonomy): Bacteria > Bacillati > Actinomycetota > Actinomycetes > Glycomycetales > Glycomycetaceae > Glycomyces > Glycomyces sp. NPDC046736. Next base: position 11,167 of record NZ_JBEYYO010000035.1, read on the forward strand.
TCCTTGACGCGGCCCAGCACCTCGGCGGGCACCGGAGCGTCCAGCGCCAGCGTCATGACCGCCTCGCCGCCGGCGGCCTTGCGGGCCACCTGCATCGCGGCGATGTTGATCCCCTGGTCGCCCAGAGCGCCACCGATGAGGCCGACCACGCCGGGCCGGTCGGCGTAGCGCAGGAACAGGAGCGAGCCGTCCAGGTCGATGTCGAGCTCGAACCCGTCGATGTCGGTCAGGCGCGGGCCGCCGTGCAGGCCCGGGCTGAGCGTGCCGGAGACCTGAAGGCCCCGGCCGTCGACCATCGCGCCGCGCAGCGTCAGCTCGGTCTGGTACTCCGGCGACTCGCGCGAAGTGAACAGGCCGACCTCCACGCCGCGCTGCTCGGCCACCAGCGGCGCGTTCACGTAGGTCACCGAGTCGGCCACGTCCACGAACAGGCCCTTGGACGCGGCGAGCTGAAGCACCGTCACGTCGTGGTCGACGACCTCGCCGCGGACCTCCACCGTCACCGACTGCACGGCCGAACCGGCCAGCGCGTTGAAGGTGCGGCCCAGGCGCTCGGCCAGGGGCAGCAGCGGGCGCACGTCCTCGTTGACGACCCCGCCGGCCTGCACGTTGGCCGCGTCGGGCACGAACTCGCCGGAGAGGGCGAGCTTGACGCTCTTGGCCACGGCCAGACCCGCGTTGTCCTGGGCCTCGCGGGTCGAAGCGCCCAGGTGCGGGGCGGCGACCACGTTCTCCAGAGCGAACAGCGGCGAGTCGGTGCAGGGCTCCTTGACGAACACGTCGAGCCCGGCGGCGGCCACGCGGCCGTCCTGGAGCGCGGCGGCGAGGGCCTCTTCGTCGATGAGGCCGCCGCGGGCGGCGTTGACGATGCGCACGCCGGGCTTGACCTTCTTCAGCGCGTCCTCGCCGATGATCCCCACGGTCTCGGGGGTCTTCGGGAGGTGGATCGTGATGAAGTCGGCGAGCGACAGGAGCGTGTCGAGGTCGACCAGGCGCACCCCGAGCTTCGCGGCCAGCGCGGGCTGGGCGTACGGGTCGTAGGCCACGACGTCCATGCCGAAGGCCTGCATGCGGGTGGTGACGAGCTGCCCGATCTTGCCGAAGCCGACCACGCCGAGGGTCTTGCCCTGGATCTCGACGCCGGTGAACTTCTTGCGGTCCCAGCGGCCCTCGCGCAGCGAGGCGTCGGCGCGGGCGATGTGGCGCGCGCTGGCGAGCAGCAGCGTGATGGCCTGCTCGGCGGCGGAGACGATGTTCGAGGTCGGGGCGTTGACGACCATGACACCGCGCTCGGTGGCGGCGGGCAGGTCGACGTTGTCCAGGCCCACCCCGGCGCGCGCGACGATCTTGAGCTTCGGCGCGGCCTCCAGCGCGGGGGCGTCGATGGTGGTGGCGGAGCGGACGATCACGGCATCGGCGTCGACCAGCGCGGCGTGGAGGGACTCCACGTTCGTACCGTCGATCTCCCGGACGTCGAAGTCCCCGGAGAGGACCTCGATCGCTGCGGGCGCGAGTGGGTCGGCAATGACCACGACGGGTTTCGGTTCGGTCATGGATACCTCGCAAAGGTAAGAAGCAACGGAGGACCGGGCGCGGCGCTGCGTCGTCGCGGCCAATGGTATGTCGAACGCGTTAACGGCTCCTTACCGACCTGCCGCATTCCGAATCCTGGAACACCAGCCCCCGCCCGCATCGCGAAACTGTCGGCGACCACTTCGGCCTTGACATTGACGTCACCAGCCCCCGCCCGTATCGCGAAACTTCTTCGCCTTCACAACCACCCCCGACTGCGATACTCCCCGCCGCCTATGACACTCCCCCACACGCGAAAGCGACCGCCCACGATCCAGATCGGGATCACGCTGGCGGGGTCACTCCCCCCACACGCGACAGCGACCGCCGCCTACCGCCGGGCCGAGGTCAACCCGTAGACCACTCCTCCCGCACGCGAAAGCGACCGATCGGACTGAGGCAAGGCGCTCCTCGCGGAACTCCCCGCGCGAAAAGCGACTGTCACACCCTCAAGGCACGCTTAAGACCGGGGGCGGCTGCGAACGCGACTCCCGCTCGCCTCCGCCCGCCGAGCACCTCGCGATGTCACACCCCTCGGGCAGGCTTGAAACCGGGGGCGGTGGTGAATGCGATGCGCGCTCACCTTGCGCTATTCGAAGTGGGCGTCTTCGTCCAGGAGCTCCGCCGCTTCGCTTTCGGCTTCGGCGAGGACCTGTTTCACCACCGGGATCGCCACGCCTGAGCCATAGCCTTTGCGGGCGAGCATGCCCACGAGTTTGCGCAGGACCGCTTCGTCGCTCTGTCCGGCGAGGGAGCGGTAGCGGCGCCTGGCCAGGGCGAGGGCCGCTTCGCGTTCGTCGTCGTCGCTCACCGCGGCGACCGCCTCGTCGACCAGCTCGGGGTCGACGCCTTTGCGGCGCAGCTCGCCCGCGAGCGAGCGTTTGGACAGGCCGCGGGTGCGGTGGCGGGAGTCGACCCAGGCACGGGCGAAGACGGCGTCGTCGATGAGACCGACCTCGGCGTAGCGCTCCAAGATCTCGGCGATCACCGTCTCTTCGAAGCCCTTGCGGCGCATCGAGTTGCCGAGCTCGGTGCGCGTGCGGGGCTGGCCCGACAGCAGTTGGAGACAGTACTGCCGGGCCGCCTCGGGATCGTTCGGCTTAGAAGTCGACCGCGGGCTCTTCAATCTCGTCCTCGACCGTCGCGGGAGCGTCGGCGGCGGCCGCGTCGACGCCGAGCTTCTCCTTGATCTTCTTCTCGATCTCCAGCGCGAGGTCGGGGTTCTCCCGCAGGTTGGTGCGGGCCTTCTCCTTGCCCTGGCCGAGCTGGTCGCCCTCGTAGGTGTACCAGGCGCCCGACTTCTTCACGATGCCGTGCTCGACGCCCATGTCGATGAGCGAGCCCTCCTTGGACACGCCCACGCCGTAGAGGATGTCGAACTCGGCCTGCCGGAACGGCGAGCCGACCTTGTTCTTGACGACCTTGACGCGGGTGCGGTTGCCGACGGCCTCGCCGCCGTCCTTGAGCGTCTCGATCCGGCGGATGTCCAGGCGCACCGAGGCGTAGAACTTGAGTGCCTTACCACCGGCGGTGGTCTCGGGCGAGCCGAACATGACGCCGATCTTCTCGCGCAGCTGGTTGATGAAGATCATCGTGGTGCCCGTGTTGTTCAGGCCACCGGTGATCTTGCGCAGCGCCTGGCTCATGAGCCGGGCCTGGAGGCCCACGTGCGAGTCGCCCATCTCGCCCTCGATCTCGGCGCGCGGCACGAGCGCGGCCACCGAGTCGATGACGATGAGGTCGACCGCGCCGGAGCGGACCAGCATGTCGGCGATCTCCAGGGCCTGCTCGCCGGTGTCGGGCTGGCTGACCAGGAGGTCGTCGACATTGACGCCGAGCTTCTCGGCGTAGATCGGGTCGAGCGCGTGCTCGGCGTCGATCATGGCCGCGACACCGCCCTCGGCCTGCACGTTCGCCATGGCGTGCAACGCGATGGTGGTCTTACCACTGGACTCGGGACCGTAGATCTCGATGATGCGGCCCTGCGGGAGCCCGCCGACCCCGAGCGCCACGTCGAGCGAGATCGAACCGGTGGAGATGGTCTTGACGTTCTGCTTGGGCTTCTCGCCCAGTCGCATGACCGAGCCTTTGCCGAACTGCTTGTCGATCTGGGCCAAGGCGAGGTCGAGCGCCCTGGACTTGTCCTGAGCGGAGTTCATCCCGCCTCCCTTGGAACCTGTCTGCTTAGCCATGACAAGTACGGTAGCCGCACCCACCGACAACCTAGAACAACGGCATGTTCGAACAGGGCACATCTCGCAGAGATGAAGAGAGCACAGTTCGCAGAGATGAAAAGAGCACGGATTTCGGAGTCGAAGAGCGCGCGCCTTACGCCCGGACGAGGGAAGCCCGCTAGCGAACCAACCGAGACGGAATCCGCTCGGGCCAGGCCCGGCACACCGCGATCCAGACGGCCTTGGCGTTCTCGCCCTCGGCGATGGCCTGGTCGATCGTGCGGCCGCCGAGCTGGCCGAGCGACTGGTCGGCGGCCACCGAGCGGGCATAGGCCGACCCGAACGTCTCGTTCATCCGGTCCCAGAAATCGCTCAGCTGCATGCCGCTCCCCCGATGGTCGCACCGATCCGAACGCGGCGTCGCGCGCGCGGCGGTAGGCCACTCGATGGTACGCGGCGGGGCCAGGGTGGCAAGATTGCCGGGTGCCTCGCGTCAGTCAAGAACACCTCGACTCCCGCCGTCAGCAGATCCTCGACGGCGCCCGGTCGTGTTTCGCGCGCTACGGATACGAGGGCGCGACCGTGCGGCGCCTGGAGGAGGCCACCAAGCTCTCGCGCGGGGCGATCTTCCACCACTTCCGCGACAAGGACGCGCTGTTCCTGGCGGTGGCCTCGGTCGACGCCGCGGAGATGGCCGCCACGGTGGCCGAACGGGGCCTGGTCGGGGTCATGCAGGACCTGACGGCCGGGGCCGACAAACCCGAGATCGCCGGCTGGCTCGGCACCCAGCTCGAAGTGGCGCGGCGGCTGCGCACCGACCCGGTGTTCGCCGAGGCGTGGGGGCGCCGCCGCGAGGCCATCGCCGAGGCCAGCCGGGAGCGATTGGAGCACCAGCGGGAGATCGGGGTGCTGCGCACCGACGTCGACATCGACGTCCTCGGCGGGTTCCTTCAACTGATGTACGACGGCCTGGTGCGCTACCTCGCCACCGGCCGCGACGACCTGGAGATCACCCGCATCCTCCAACTGGTGGAAGAGGCCGTTCGCAGGCACTGAGGTTCATTGCGGGACAGGGATCATGAGCGAAGGCTCATGGTCCCTTTTGTCACTCTGACATTGGAGCGCATATCCCGCAGCATGATCCGAAGATAGGACATATTTACATAGAGCTATATGTCTTGGTATGCTCCCGGACTAGTTGAACACTCAACGAAGTCTGCCTCCGGTTCGCGGCGCGCGGTCAACGGCGACCGCCGCACGGCGCACCTCGCGCCGGGGCGTTCCGGTGCAGCATCCTCCTGGGAGGGCATATGTTCACCAGAATCCAACCGTACGCAATCCTCATCGGACGGATCATCCTCGGCGTCGTCTTCATCGCCCACGGGTGGCAGAAGTTCAGCGTCAACGGCATGGAGGCGACCGCGCAGGGCTTCGAGAGCATGGGTATCCCGGCACCCACGCTGTCGGCCTACTTCGCGGTGGCCGCCGAGATCCTCGGCGGCGCGGCCTTCATCGTCGGCGCGCTCCTGCCGCTCGCGGGCCTGGCGCTGTCGGTGGTCATGTTCGGGGCGATGTACTTCGTCCACCTGGACGGCGGCTTCTACTCGCGGGACGGCGGGTACGAGTACGTGCTCACACTCGCCGTCCTCGCGCTCGCCTTCGGGTTCTCCGGCGGCGGGGCGTGGGCGGTCGACTCGCTGTGGCTCAACAAGAAGAACCGGGAGGCGGTCGAGGCCGCCGAACCGGCGAAGAGCACCGTGTGAACCCGCGCCGCGGGCCGGACAGCGAGGTCCGGCCCGCGGCGCTCAGCACTGCGGTAGGCCCCCAAGGGAATTGACGTCAGCAGGGTCGATGACGAGCCATACGAAGGGAATGTAGCCCGGGGAACCGCCGTCGAGACGGACTTCGACCATGACGTTCGAAGGGTCCTTGCCGAGGTGGTAGTCCCATACGCCGTCCTCTTCCTCGCCTCGTGGCGTGATGGTCTCGGCGGTCTCGTAGCAGACGAGCTCGTACACGGCACCGACCTCGGCATAGGCCACAGTGGAGGAACGGTCGTCGTAGACGCCGCGGATGCCGGGCTTCCCTCCTTGGGTGGCGCAGTATTCGCGGGTCTGCGGGCAGTCCCAGTAGACCTCGCCGGTGAGGACCTCAGTGGACACTGCGGTGGTGAGCGACGCGTCGGGGTCGGCGTCGGGGCCGAAGATCGTTATCTCGTAGTCGGTCTCGGGCACCAGGCCGTCGATGGTGAAACCGGTGCAGTCCACGTCGGCTTCGCCTTCTTCGACAACCGACTTGTAGGCGGCAGTGCAACCGGTGAGGTCGGGGTCGGCGCTCGTGGCGATCGTGATCTCGGTGGCGGTCGACGCGGTCTCGGTGATCGAGGCGTCGGCCCAGTTCGGCGTCAGGTCCGGGCTCTCCCCCACGCCCGTGGTCTCTCCGGTGGTCTCCTGCTTGGTCTCCGGCTCGTCGGTCCAGTTGTCGATGACCCACGCCACGAGGCTGCCCGAGCCCAGCGCGAGCGCCGCGAACAGCGCGACCAGCAGGATCGCGGAGCGGTTGCGGCGCCGAGGGGCCTGCGGCAGCACCTGCGTCGGGGCCGGGACGTACGGCGGCGAGCTCGATGCGGGAGGCGGCAGGATCACCGGCGGCGCGAGCGGGGGCGACGGGGCCGAACCGGCCACGGCCCCTTCGCTGACCACGAGTTCCGGCTGCTCGATCATCGTCGGCGCGATGCCGAGTTCTTGGTGGATCATCGTGGCGGCCAAGGGCATGCGGCTCGCGCCGCCGACCATGAGCAGACCGGCGACGCGGTCGGGTCCCAGGCCCGATTCGCGGATCACGGCCTTCGTGATCTCCACCGCCTGGGCCAGGAGCGGGCGGGCCAGGAGTTCGAGTTCGGAACGGGTGAGCAGTTCCTCGGTGGCGAAGCCCGGCACGGGGACGTCGGTCGTCGACTGGCGCGAGAGGCGTTCCTTGGCCTCGCGCACCTCGTCGTAGAGGGTGAAGCGGGAGCGGAGAGTCTCCGAGCCGGCGTCGGGGTCCAGGAGGGCGCGCCAGCGCTCGGCCCGGTCTTCGGTTCCGGCGAACCGGCCGCCGAGGTAGTCCACCAGGGTCTGGTCGAGGTAGTGGCCGCCGACGCGGTCGGAACCGTCCACGGCCAGGACTTCGTAACCGGTGTCGGTGCGGGCCACCACGCTCGCGTCGAACGTGCCCGCGCCCATGTCGAACACGACCACGGCCTGGCCGGGGCCGATCGCGCGGCCGAGGACCTCGGTGAAGTAGCGTGCGGCCGCGACGGGCTCGGGCAGCAGCTGCGGGTCGAGCGCGCCCGCGGAGGCGGCGGCGTCGGCGATCACGTGGCGGCGCGCGGGTCCCCAGCCGGCGGGGACGGTGACGGTGACCGAGCGCGGGGGCCCGGCGACCAGATTGCATTCGGTGATCACGCGGCGCAGCACGGCCGCGACGGCTTCACGCACTGGCAGTTCGCGGTCGCCGAGCAGGATCGTGGACGCTTCGAGGCGGAGTTTCGGGTTGCGCTCGTAGCGTTCGGGTCGGCGCCGCCCTTGGTGCGTCGCGTCGCGGCCCACCTGAACGAGTGCATTGGTATCGAGATATATCCCAGAAGGCAGCAAGGGACTGCCGTCGAAGAGCAGCTGATGCCTGCGACCGTCGTCGCGCAGCACCGTGGCCACGGTGTGGTGGGTGCCGAAGTCGACGCCGAGCGCCGCTGCCGTACGGGAGGCGGTGTCCATGCCGGGCTTCCTACGGGTCGGTGCGATGCGCTGCGAAGGCGCAGAACGCGATGGGGAACCGCACCAGCCTACTCGGACCGAACGAGAAGGAGACGGGACACGAAGCGGCGGGCGGCGGGCGGCGGGCGGCGGGCGGCGGGCGGCGGGCGGCGGGCGGCGGGCGGCGGGCGGCGGGCGGCGGGCGGCGGGCGGCGGGCGG
>NZ_JBEYYO010000036.1:0-9704 GCF_040645615.1 Glycomyces sp. NPDC046736
CCCCCGACGGCCGTTATCCGGCCCATTCGCCCGCTCGCTTCGTTGTCGGCCTTCCCGATACAACACCGGTATCGGGAAGGCCTTCCGCCTCCCGAGCGAACGAATGGACTCGGATACCGACTCGCCGCGAGTTCCCAAACACCCCCTAGCGACCTCGGTGCTTCTCGGGGGCCGGGGGGCGGCGGGCGGGGCAGCAGCCCTCGACCGTCGGGTCCCAGACCGGGAGCTTGCCCAGGCGACGGATCGGCGCGCCCTTGACGCGTTCGGCCACGAGCTCGCCGAACATGCCGACCAGGTCGCCGTCGATGTTCGGCGTGCCCGCGCGCAGGTAGCGCAGGCCCAGCTCGGCGGCGGTGTCCTTGGCCTCGTTGTCGAGGTCCCAGAGGACCTCGATGTGGTCGGAGAGGAAACCTACCGGGCTGACCACCACGGTGTCGACGCCCGCCGCGGCGAGGTCCTTGAGGTGGTCGTTGATGTCGGGCGCGAGCCACGGCATCGACGGCGGGCCCGAGCGGGACTGCCACACCACGTCGAAGTCCCCGGCCCACCCGGCGCGCTCGGCGACCAGCGCGGCCGCCTCGGCGACCTGGTCGGAGTAGCGGGCGCCTTCGGGGCCGGAGCACTCGTCCATCGTGTCGGGGATCGAGTGCGCGGTGAAGACCACGCGGGTCTTCGACTGGTCGGCGATCTCGTCGAGGCTGGAGCGCAGCTGAGCGGCGAAGCCGCCGACGAAGCCGGGGTGGTCGAAGAAGTGGCGGATCTTGTCGATCACCGGGGCGGTGTCGCCGACCGCGGCGCGCGCGGCGTTGATGTCCTCGACGTACTGGCGGCACGAGGAGTACGAGCCGTAGGCGCTGGTGCACAGCGCGAGGGCGCGCTTGACGCCGTCGCCGGTCATCTGGGTGACCGCGTCGACCAGCATCGGCGGCCAGTTGCGGTTGCCCCAGTAGATCGGCAGGTCGATACCGTCTTTGCGGAACTGCGTGCGGAGCGCGTCGATGACCTCGCGGCACCACTGGTTGATCGGGGAGATCCCGCCGAAGTGGTGGTAGTGCTCGGCGACCTCGGTGAGGCGCTCCTCGGGGATGCCGCGGCCGCGGGTGACGTTGCGCAGGAACGGCAGCACGTCGCCAGGGCCCTCGGGCCCGCCGAAGGAGACGAGGAGAACCGCGTCGTACTCGTTCAGGTCTGTTGCATTGGTGGTCATGGCCGCTCCGCTACTGCTCGGTGCGCTCGACCCCGACCGCGTGGAAGCCGCCGTCGACGTGGAGGATCTCCCCGCTGGTGGCCGGGAAGAGGTCGGACAGGAGCGCCGCGCAGGCCTTGGCGACCGGCTCGGAGTCGGTGAGGGACCAGCCGAGCGGGGAGCGCTTGGTCCAGGCCTCCTCGAAGGCCTCGAAACCGGGGATGGACTTGGCGGCCATGGTGCGCTGCGGGCCGGCCGAGACGAGGTTGACGCGGATGCCCTTGGGGCCCAGGTCGCGCGCGAGGTAGCGGTTGGCGGACTCGAGCCCGGCCTTGGCCACGCCCATCCAGTCGTAGACCGGCCAGGCCTGGCTGGCGTCGAAGGTGAGGCCGACGATGGAGCCTCCGTTCTCCATCAGCGGCAGGCACGCGGTCGCGAGCGACTTGTACGAGAACGTGGAGACGCTCAACGCGGTGGCCACGTCTTCCCAAGGGGTATTGAGGAAGTTGCCGCCGAGGGCCGAGGGCGGGGCGTAGGCGATGGCGTGCAGGACGCCGTCGATGCCGTCGACGTGCTCGCGTACTTTCCCGGCGAGGCTTTCGAGGTGCTCGGCGTCGGTCACGTCCAGTTCGATCACCGGCGCGGGCTTGGGAAGCTTCTTGGCGATCCGCTCGACCAGGGACATGCGCCCGAAGCCGGTGAGGACCACGTCGGCGCCCTGCTCCTGGGCGTACTTGGCCACGCCGAAGCCCAGGGACTGCTCGGTGATCACCCCGGTGATGAGCAGTCGTTTGCCGTCCAAGATTCCAGACATGTGTTCCTCCGTCGTCACTGTTCGATATCGAAAATACTGTGCCCGCGGCAGGCGCCGCACCGCCGAGCCGCACCGCTCGGTCGGTGGGATCGCCGCCTAGTGGCCCATGCCGAGGCCGCCGTCGACGGGGATGACCGCGCCGTTGACGTAGGCGGCGTGCTCGCCGGCGAGCCAGGTGACGGCTCCGGCGATCTCCTCGGGCTTGGCGAAGCGCTTGGCGGGGATGTTCGCGAAGTAGGTCTTGCGCTGGTCTTCGGGCAGCACCGCGGTCATGTCGGTCTCGACGAAGCCGGGGGTGACCACGTTCGCGGTGATGTTCCGCGAGCCGAGTTCACGGGTGATGGAGCGGGCGAGGCCGATGAGGCCGGCCTTGGACGCGGCGTAGTTGGTCTGCCCGGCGTTGCCGTAGAGGCCGACGACCGAGGAGATGAAGATCATGCGGCCGGCCTTGGCGCGGAGCATCTTGCCCGAGGCGCGCTTGGCCACGCGCCACGCGCCTTTGAGGTTGGTGTCGACCACGCGCTCGAACTGCTCGTCGCTCATGCGCAGCAGCAGCGTGTCGTCGGTGATCCCGGCGTTGGCCACGAGGATCTCGACGGGGCCGAACTTGCCTTCGACGTCGGTGAACGCGGCGTCGACCGAGGCGGTGTCGGTGATGTCGCACTGGACGCCGTAGAGGCCGTCGGGGGCGCCGGTGCCTCGGTGGGTGACGGCGACGTTGTCGCCCTGGGCCTCGAAGGCCCGTGCGATCGCGAGACCGATCCCTCGGTTGCCGCCGGTGACGAGGACGGTGCGCGCCATTGTTCGAACTCCTCAGGTTTCTTTGTATGAAGCCACCGACGATCGTAGCGACGGGCCGCCGCGGCGGCGAAGGGGCCTTCACACACCGTGTGGCACCAGCCTCACCCGATCACGTCAGGCGCGAGGTCCAGGCGAGGCTGAGCCCGGCCGCCGCGAACAGCAGGATCAGGGCGGTGCCGATGAACCACTGGGACGCGTCCTCGGCGATCGTGCGGTAGCCCAGGGAGGAGCCCATGTCCTCGTAGACGGCGCGGAGCTGGTCGACCGAGGCGGCCTCGTAGTACTGGCCGCCGGTGACGTCGGCGAGCCCGGCGAGGGCTTCGCGGTCGACCGGGACCGAGACGTAGTCGCCGTCGAGTTCGACGACCCCTTCATCGGTGCCGAACGCGACGGTGGAGACCGGGATCTGGGCCGCGGCGGCGGCTTCGGCGGCCTCCTCCACGGTGCGCCCGGCGGTGCGGTAGCCGTCGGAGAGCAGGAGGATGCTCGCGGGCGCGAGCTCGCCGGAGGGGTCGGGGAAGACCTGCTGGACTGCCTGGAGCGAGGCGAACACCGCGTCACCGGTGGCGGTGGCCTCGGCGAGGGTGAGGCCGTTGATCGCGGTGGTGATCTCGCCCCGGTTCTTGGTGGGGGGCACCACGACCGAGGCGTACCCGGCGAAGGACACCAGGCCCACGTTGTACTGCTCGGGGAGTTCGGCGACGAAGTCGACGGCGGCGGTCTTGGCCGCGTCCATCCGATTGGGGTCCACATCGGAGGCCATCATGGACAGCGAGACGTCGATCGCGAGGATCACCGTGGCCCGCTCCTGCGGTTCCTCGACGTCGACGGCGGGGCGGGTCATGCCGCCGACCAGGACCGCCAGCGCCATGACCATGATGCCGGCGGGCACGTGGCGCCTCCAGCCGGGCAGGCGCGGGACGAGTTTGGCCAGGAGCGTGGCGTTGGCGAACTTGACGGCGATCCGGCGGCGCGAGAACTGGGCCCAGATGTAGACCGCGGCGAGCGCGGCGACGGGGATGAGCGCCAGCAGCCACAGCGGTTCGAGCAGTCGGATCAACGGTTCTCCTTGGGAAGTGTCAGCGGTAGGCGGCGAGGTGGCGGCGTTCGGCCACGAACGCGGCGATGTCCCGCAGCCAGTCCGAGCCGGTGGACAGTCGCAGGTGGGCCGCGCCGCCGGAGCGGATCCCCGCGGCGATGCGGGCCCTCTGGGCGGCGGCGGCCTCTGCGTAGCGGGCGCGGAAGCGGGCGTTGCCGGTCTGGACTTCGACGTTCACGCCGGTCTCGGGGTCGACGAGGTCGAGGACCCCGACGTCGGGGAGGGCGAGTTCGGCGGGGTCGAGGATCTCGACGCACAGGACCTGCTGGCGCACGGCGAGCCTGCGCAGTTCGCGGACCCAACGGGCTTCGCCCGCTGGGTTCTCGTCGTCTTCCAGACTGTGCTCATGTTCCTTCCGGACTTCGTCCTCCAGGAAGTCGGAGATGACGATCGCGAGGCCCCTGCGGCGGGCGTGGCGGCGGGTCTTGTCGATGAGTTCGGCGAGGTCGCTCGTGCCTTCACCGCGGGGAAGCGTGGTGACGGTGCGAAGCAGCGAGCGCGCGCCGCCGCGCCCGGGCCTGGGCGGGATCGCTTTGGCCGGTCCGCCTTCGGTGACGACGGCGCCGATGCGGTTGCCGCCGCGTCCGGCGAGGTAGGCGAAGGCCGCGACGGCGCCTTCGGCGAGGTCGCGTTTGAGCATGCCGACGGTGCCGAAGTCCAGGCTCGGGGAGAGGTCGATCGCGAGCCAGGTCTCCAGTTCGCGGTCGGCGATCGTGGTGCGCACGTGCGGGGTGGTGGTGCGGGCGGTGACGGGCCAGTCCATGCGGCGCACGTCGTCCCCGGCGCGGTACTCGCGCGCTTCGCCGGGCTCGGAACCGGCGCCGGGGAGCAGGCCCAGGTAGTCGCCGTGGAGGAGCCCGTCGAGGCGGCGGGTGACGAGCAGTTGGAGGCGGTCGAGCGCGCGCAGGTCGGCGAGGTTCACGCGGCTACCAGGCTCCCGGCTGCTGGGGGCTGACGCTGGCGCGCGGGGCGGCGTCCTGGCGCGGGGTCACGGTGGGGGCCGGAACGGCGGCGAGGAGGCTGCCCACGAGGTCGTCGGCGGTGATGCCGTCGGCCATCGCGTCGTAGGAGAGCACGAGGCGGTGGCGCAGCACGTCGGGCGCGATGTCGTCGAGGTCCTGCGGGAGGGCGTAGTCGCGGCCGCGCAGGAGCGCGATGGCGCGGGTGGCGCGGATGAGGCCCAGGGAGGCGCGGGGGCTGGCCCCGTACTGGATGTGGTGACTGATCGCGCCGAGACCGGCCGCGGCGGGGTTGCGGGTGGCCATGACGATGCGCACGGCGTAGTCGACGAGGGCGTTGTGGATGAACACGCCGTCGGCGGCCTGCTGGAGGCGCAGGAGGTCGTCGGTGTCGAGGACCCGGTCGGGCACGGGCGTCTCGACGCCCATGCGGAACACGATCTCGCGCTCCTCGGAGTCGGTGGGGTAGCCGACGTTCACCTTGAACAGGAAGCGGTCGCGCTGGGCCTCGGGGAGGGGGTAGACGCCCTCCTGCTCGATGGGGTTCTGGGTGGCCATGACCAGGAACGGCTTGGGGAGGACGTGGGTCTGGCCGCCGATGGAGATGCGCTGCTCCCCCATGACCTCCAGCATCGCGGACTGGACCTTGGCGGGGGCGCGGTTGATCTCGTCGGCGAGCACGAAGTTGGTGTAGACCGGGCCGAGCTCGACGTCGAAGGTCTCCGAGGACTGCCGGTAGATGCGGGTGCCGACGATGTCGGCGGGCACCAGGTCGGGGGTGAACTGGATGCGGTTGAACTCGGCGCCGACGACCTTGGCCATGGTCTCGACCGCGAGGGTCTTGGCCACGCCGGGGACGCCTTCGATGAGGCAGTGGCCGCGGGCCAGGAGCGCGGCGAACATGCGCTCGACGAGGGCGTCCTGGCCGACGATGACCTTCTTGATCTCGAACAGGGCCTTCTCGAGCAGGGCGGCGTTCTCCGCCGGGGTGGGCAGGCCTGCTCGGCGGTCCTTCGAACGGTCGTCGTCGGCTGGTCCCATATCGGCTCCTTCGGATGCTTCGGTCTGGTGCTGTCGATAGTAATTCGCCCGTACGCGCCTCGCAGGGGCCCGCGGGGACCGATCCGACACACTGGCACCGGCATTTGTCGGGAACCCGACAGTTTACGCCGAACCCCTTGCGGCGCAGCAGGTCTAGACTGCGGCGCCGCGTTCGCGACGCGCCTTCAGGGCCCTTTTGCCCCCAAGGATGACACGCCGCGCGTATTCAATCCGTTGCTGCGAAATGTCGGAGCGCTATGCTTTCCCCAAGCCGCACGACTTCCCCCGTGGTCGTGCGGCTCTTTCGTACCCCCGATCAGCCGATCCCCCGATCCCGGCCCCGCGAAATAGAATCGTCACCATGCCCCTACGCCGCCAGGCCCTCCTGCTCCCCGGACGCAACTACAGCGTCCAAGGGCCGCTGCTGATGTACACGCACGTGGCGCTCCAGTCGCGCGGGGCGCACACGTATCCGCTGGTGTGGCGCGACGTGGACCGGCTGGCGGCCGACGAGCAGACCATGATCGAGGGGATCTGCGAGCAGACCGAGGTCGTGCTCGACCGCGTCCACAACGACGACCCGCCGCTGTTGGTGGGCAAGTCGATCGGCACGGCCGCGGCGGTGCTCGCCTCCCACCACGGGCTGCCCGCGATCTGGTTCACGCCGCTGCTCCAGCACTACCCGATCGTCCAGGCGCTGCGGCGGGCCACCGCGCCGTTCCTGCTCATCGGCGGCTCGGCCGACCCGGCATGGAACAAGACGCTCGCGCGCGACCTGCCCGGCGAGGTGTTCGAGATCAGCGGGGCCGACCACGGGATGTTCGTGCGCGGGCGGCCGCTGGTGGACTCGGCGCACGCGCTGGCCGAGGTGGTCGAGGCCGTGGAGGCGTTCCTCGACACGGCCGTGTGGCCGCGCCAGGGGTGAGGCAGGCCAAGTCGGGGCCTCGCCGGGGGCGCCTGGGCGATCGGCGACGCACAATCGAGGGGTGACCTCAGAAGCCGACACGCCGACCTGCTCCGCGCGGGGCTGCCGCGAGGCGGCCGCCTGGATGCTGTTGTGGCGCAATCCGCGGCTGCACACGCCTGACCGCGTCAAGCGCTGGGCCGCTTGCGAAACGCACCTCGAATCGCTGCGGAGCTTCCTCACCGATCGCGGTTTCCCATGCGAGACCGAGGCCGTGCCTCAGGGCGGTGCAATGGGATGATCGGATCATGAGCGCGAGAGCGACCCCTGTGTGGGACCTGTGGCCGGGCGGCCTCGAATGGCAGCCAATGTCGCCGAAACTGCGCACGGTGTGGGTGCTGCGGAGCCTGATGAACGTGTTCATCCTGGCAGTGCTCGCGGGCGTGCCGCTGACGATCTGGCTGGGCTGGGACGGGCTCTGGTGGACCCTCGGCGGGTACGTGGTCCTCGCGGGCCTGCGGACTTGGACGGTCGCGCGGACCGTACGGACCTGGGGTTACTGCGAACGTGAAGAAGACCTGCTGGTGCGGCACGGGCTGCTGACGCGGCGGGTGAACATCGTCCCCTACGGCCGCATCCAGCTCATCGACCTCTCGGCCGGGCCCATCGAGCGAATGTTCGGGCTGACCACGGTCCAGCTGCGCACCGCCGCGCTCGGCTCGACCACCGACATCCCCGGACTCGACCCGTTCGTGGCCGCCGCGCTGCGCGACCGGCTCGCGGTGCGGGCCGCCGAGGTCCGGGAGGGCCTGTGACCGACCAAAGCGGCGACCGAGTGCCCGAAGTCACTGCGCCGCAACCGGATCAGGGGCACGATCCACTCACGGGCGTGCCGGGAAGTTCGAGCGGTACGCCGCAGGCGGATCAGAGGCCCGTTCCTCCGCTCGTGGGAGCGCCGGAAGGCTCAGGCGTTGCGCCGCAAGCGGATCAGTGGCCCGCTCCCCCGCTCGCCGATGTGGCGTACGGTCCGGCGCGGGAGCAGTCGGCCCCGCCGCCAGGCGTACAGCGCCAGCGCCTGCACCCGCTCACGCCGCTGCTGGAGAGCTTCAGATTCTTCCTCGCGGCGGCGGCCGCGGCGGGCATCCAGGTGTTCACTTCCAGGAACTTCCTGTTCGCGGTGTATATCGCGATCGCGGCGGCCGTGGTCGGCGGCATCGGGAGCCTCATCGCGCTCCAGTACCGGGGCTTCGTGATCTGGGGTCGGGAACTGCACATCTACGGCGGCGTGTTCACCCGGAGCCACCGCACGGTGCCGCTGGACCGGCTCCAGTCGGTGGACCTGGTGCGGCCGCTGCGGGCGCGGCTGTTCGGCTTGGCGCAGTTGAACATCGAGGTCGCCGGTGGCAGTGGCACGGACGCGAGGCTCGCGTATTTGAAGGCCGATCGGGCGCTTGAGCTGCGGGCGGAACTGCTGGCGATCGCCGGACGGCCCGCGGCAGTGGCGGAGCGAGGCGCAGGCGCAGGCTCAGGCGCAGGCGCAGGCGCAGGCGCAGGCGCAGCGGAGGATGCATCAGGCGACGGTGTGGTCGAAGGCGGCGCGGCGAGCGTCGTCGAGGGCGCGGAGGTTGCGCCCGGCGCGGTCGAGGAACCCGCGGAGGACGCGGGCCTGCTCGTGCCGCCGGTGACGGTGCGGCGGCTCGCCTTGGCGTCGGTGCTGGAGGCGCTGCCGGTGCAGGTGACGGCGCTGGTGCTGCTCGGCACGGCGTTCACGGTGACCGGGTCGGTGTTCGGGTTCAGCACGGTGGCGACCACGCTGTGGGTCGGGTTCTTCGCGCCCGCGCTGCTCGGGTACGCGCAGAGCACGATCGCGATGGTGAACAAGTTCCTGCGCAACTGCCGGTTCCGCCTCAGCAGGGACGGCGGCAACCTGCTGGTGCAGCGTGGATTGACGGAGACGAGCCACGAGACGGTCCCGGTCGACCGGGTGACGGGCATGAGCGTCGACGAACCGATCCTGTGGCGCTCGCGCCGATGGCGGCGAGTAGAGGTGTGGACGGCCGCGGCGGCGCAGCAGAGCGCGACGTCGGTGACCTCGACGACGATGCTCCCGGTCGGCAGCCCGCCGCAGGTGGCGACGGTGATGTCCGAAGCGGTGGCCGAACTCGACGCGAACCTGGTGCTCGACCCCGAAGCGGTTTCGAGGCCCCCGAGGCGAGCGCGATGGCGAATGCCGTTGCGCTGGAAGGTCACCGGCGCAGTGCTCCAGGAGCACGCGTTCGTGGAACGCCACGGCCTGTTCGTGAACTCGTACGTCGCAGTGCCGTACGCGCGAATCCAGTCGGTCCGAGTGACACAAGGCCCGATCCAACGGCTGCAAGGCCTTGCGACGGTGCGAGCAATGACCGCAGGCGGAGCAGGCCACGACGCGGTAGGCCACCACCGAAACGTAGACGAAGCGATAACAATGGCAGCCGAACTGCGAACCCGAGCCGACAGAGCGGCAGCCCAAGAACGCCCAAGACTGTCCTAACGGTCGGCGGTCGGCGGTCGGCGGTCGGCGGTCGGCGGTCGGCGGTCGGCGGTCGGCGGTCGGCGGTCGGCGGTCGGCGGTCGGCGGTCGGCGGCGAGGGATTGTCGGTGCCTCGCGCGATGATTGATTCGGGGGCGACTGCGCTGCGACACGCCCGAGCGCGGGGGTTGACCCCCGCGGTCGGGCGTGTCCGAACTCGACTGCCCCCGACTTCCATGGTCGCGCGAAGGTACGACAACCCCGCTAAACGAGTGAAGCTCACGCGCGGAAGCGGAAGCGGGAGCGGGAGCGGGAGCGGGAGCGGGAGCGGGAGCGGGAGCGGGAGCGGGAGCGGGAGCGGGAGCGGGAGCGGGAGCGGGAGCGGGAGCGG
>NZ_JBEYYO010000037.1:0-6760 GCF_040645615.1 Glycomyces sp. NPDC046736
ACACCCGGTCCCATTCCGAACCCGGTCGTTACGGCTTCCAGCGCCGATGGTACTGCACCCGAGAGAGTGTGGGAGAGCAGGACACCGCCAAACATAAAACATATGAAAGGGCCCGACACGAAAGTGTCGGGCCCTTTCTCGTTGCCTCGGGATAGGATTCGCCCTGTGGTTGACGAGCAGGTTCGACGAGTCGGGGTGTTCGGGGGAACGTTTGATCCGCCGCATCTCGGGCACCTTGTGGCCGCCAGTGAGGCGGCCTTCGAGTGCTCGCTGGACGAGGTCGTGTTCGTCCCGACCGGGGACCCGTGGCAGAAGCATCACCTGAAGGTCACCGAAGCGTCTGCGCGCCTTGCGATGACCAGGCTCGCGGTCGGGTCGGACCTCTCGTTCCGGGTGAGCACTTGCGACATCGACCGGGACGGTCCCACGTACGCGGTGGACACCGTTGCCGACGTGCGGGCGGAGTACGAGCACGACGTCGAGCTGTTCTTCATCATCGGCGCCGATTCACTGGAGAACCTGCACACCTGGCATCGCGTCGAGGAGCTGTGCAAGGCGGTCAAGTTCATCGCGCTGAATCGCCCGGGGCATTCGCGCAGTGAGGTCGACACCTCGTTCGGCGTCGAGGTCGAGTTCATCGACATGCCTTCGGTCGACATTTCCTCTACCGAATGCCGCCAGCGCGTCAGGGAAGGCCAACCGGTGCGTTATCTGGTGCCGGAGTCGGTGGCGATCCTCATCGAGGAGCGCGGCCTTTACCGCGGTTGAGGTTGGGACGATCGGCACAGCGAACGGCGCGAAACTGGGAAGGCGTCGTCGTACCCCTCGTGTAAGACTAGAGCGGACCGGTGAACGCCGGTGGAATCTCGTCGTCAGGAGCGTTCGTGACCGCAAGTGAAACCGCCAAGACCCTGGCTTTTTCCGCAGCCCAGGCGGCGGCTGACAAGAAGGCCTTTGCCATCAACATCCGGGACGTCACTTCGAAGATCGCGTTGACCGATGTCTTCGTGATCGTCTCGGCCTCGAACGAGCGGCAGGTCCACGCGGTCGTCGACGCGGTCGAGGAGCGGCTCATCAAGGAGCACGACACCCGTCCGCTGCGGCGCGAGGGCCGCGGCGGGGACCAGTGGGTGCTGTTGGACTACAACCACATCGTGGTCCACGTCTTCCACCAGGAGGCCCGTGACTACTACGGTCTCGACGGCCTGTGGAAGGACTGCCCCGAGATCGAGTTCGTCGACCAGGCCGACGCTGAGCGGGCCGCGGCGTTGGACGAGGAGGACGAGCGGTGAACCGCCTGCTCGTCGTCCGGCACGGGCAGACCGCGTGGAACATCGAGGGGCGGATCCAGGGGTCGACCGACATCGACCTCGACGCGACCGGGCGCGAGCAGGTCCTTGAGGCCGCGCCGGAGCTGGCCGCGTACGAACCGCACCGGATCATCTCCTCGGACCTGCGGCGCGCCGTCGACACGGCCCGGCCGATCGCGGAGTTGACCGGGATCGAGATCGAGCTCGACAAACGCCTGCGCGAGCGCGCGTACGGCCCCTGGGAGGGCCTGCAACAGCATGAGATCGCCGAGCGGTTCCCCGAGGACCACCGGCGGTGGCGTTCGCAGGAGCCGTTGCAGCACCCGCAGATCGAGACGTGGGGCGACCTGCACCGGCGCACCGCCGAAGCGGTGCGGGACATCGTCGAGTCCGAGGCCGAGGGGACCGCGATCGTGGTCTGCCACGGCGGCAGCGCGCGGCAGATCGTCGGCGGGGTCCTCCAGTGGAGCGAGGGCGCGGCGAGCAGCCTCTCGGGCATGGACAACGCGCACTGGGCCGACCTGCGGCGCATGCGTTCGGGCAAGTGGCGGATGTTCGGCTACAACCTCGGCGTCCCGGCGCCGCACACGGTCGGGACGAGCCCGCTCGCCAAAGGCCAGGTCGCCGGTCGCTAGCGGCCGAAGGCTGGACTGGGGCGGGCCGTGGTTTTAGGCTCGGTCCTGGTGCAACCGCGCCGGGACCGGAGGCGTCAAATCGGCATGGACACGCATGAATCCCGCGTCAGACGAATCGTGAACCTGTCCGGCCTGGTGGCCGGCGCGCTGCTGTTGTCGGTGCTCGCCGCGTGCGGGGCCGGCGACGGCGGGTCGGGCGAGGAGTCGGCGACCCCGACGAGCGCGGCGCCGACTTCCGCCCCCGAATCGACCGAGGAGAGCCCTGTGCCTGAGGAGACCACCCCGTACCTGGACCCGTCGGCGGGCGAGCCGTCGAAGTCCTCGGGTTCGGAGACGACCATTTCGGGGACCGTGGAGGCGGGCGTCGAGGCCGGCTGCCTCGTGCTGGAGCACGGGGGGACCGTGTACGGCATCTACGGGAGCTTCGACGCCTCGGTGGTGTACGCGGGCGCTTCGGTGACGCTGCACGGCAAGGTCGACAACGACATGATGACGACCTGCCAGCAGGGGACCCCGTTCGTGGTCGAGGAAGCCGAGGCGGCGGGTTAGGTAATGTGGCGGCGTGACCGTCGTCGTCGTTACCGATTCCACCTCCGCTCTGCCTGAGGCGCTGCGCGGGGTGCCCGGCCTTACGGTGCTGGGCATTCCGGTGCTGATCGGCGGTGTCGAATACCGCGAGGGCGACGACATCGGCGGCGACGAGATCCTCCGCGCGATCCGGGAGGGGCAGACCGTGACCACGTCGGGGCTGCCGCCCGAGGAGCTGCGGGCCACGTACCGGCGGCTGCTCGACGAAGGCGCCAGCGGCGTGGTCTCGGTGCACCTGTCCGGGCGGCTTTCAGGGACTGTGGCGGCGGCCGAGGCCGCGGCGGCCGGATTCGAGGGCCGTGTCGCGGTGGTTGACTCGCTCGGGGCCGGGATGGGGGTCGGGTACCCGACGCTCGCGGCCGTCGGCGCGGTCGAGAAGGGCGCGGACCTGCTCAGCGCGGCCGCGGCGGCGCAGGACGTCATCGCCCGGACCACGACCTACTTCTATTTGGACACTCTCGAGTTCCTTCGCCGCGGCGGCCGGATCAGTACCGCCCGGGCGATCGTCGGCACCGCGTTGTCGGTGAAACCCATTCTGGGCGTTGAGGACGGGCGCATCGACGTGGTCGAGAAGGTTCGGACCCCGACGCGCGGGTTGCAGCGGCTCGCGGCGCTCGCCGTCGCGGACGCCGGTGACGCCGAGGTCGAGATGACCGTGCATCACCTCGGCGCGCAGCGGCGGGCCGACGCGCTCGCGGGCTGGCTGCGGGAGCGCTTCGAGGGGCGACTGCGGCGCATGGACGTGACCGAGGTCGGTGCGGCCGTGGGCGCACACTGCGGGCCGGGACTGGTCGGGGTCATCACTCGCCGCGTGCCTTGACGCGGCACGCATTATGGCGCCGGATTCGGGCGCCGTCCACACTTTCCGCGGTTATCCACAGGCCTGATTCGGTTATCCACAGGCCGGAAAAATCTCCGTCACGGCCGTAACCGGTGCTCGTTGACCCGGGTATGGAACGCGAAGACCGTGAAGCGACCGCCGCACTCGCCGCGAAGCTGCGCTTGAACCTCGACCGAGCCGACGACCGCATCTGCACCGAGACCGTTGACGCGGCCAGCGGTGAGACTCAGCCCGCACCGCCCACACTGCACCCGCCGCCCGCGCGCCGGTTCGACGAGCGCCTGGAACGCCTCCAGACCCGGCTCGGGCTCTCGCACCTCAACCGGTGGGTCCTGGTCGTCGTCGCGCTGATCGTGGCCGCGGTCGGGCTGTCGGTCACGATCCTGTCGTGGCCTGATGCCGAACCCGCGGCTTCCGCGCCAGCGGCAGCCCCTGAAGCGGCCGAGGCCGCCGCGGAGACGATCGTGGTCTCGGTGGCCGGGGCCGTGAACGAACCCGGAATCGTGGAACTGGAGGCCGGGGCTCGGGTTGCCGACGCGATCGAAGCCGCCGGCGGCCTCGCGGACGGCGCCGACCCCGGGTTCCTCAACCTCGCTCGGGTCGTCGCCGACGGCGACCTCGTGGCCGTCCCCGACGCCGCCGATGAGGCACCTCCGCCCGGCACCGAAGGCACCGCGGGCGGACTGGTGAACGTCAACGTCGCCAGCGCCGCCGAACTCGACTCCCTCAAAGGGATCGGGCCGGTGCTGGCCGAGCGGATCATCGAATACCGCGAGGCGAACGGCAGCTTCCAGTCCGTCGAGGAGCTCGCCGAAGTCTCCGGCATCGGCAACGCCCTGCTCGACCAGATCCGCGAGCAGGTGACCCTATGAGCGCCTTGAGGATCGGAGGGCGGAGCCGTGAGCGCTGAATTCCATCTCCGGCCCGCGTCGTCCGAGCTGGTCCGCCGCGACTGGCGCCTGCCCCTGGCCGCCGCGGGCGTGTGGGCCGCGGCCCTCGCGGGACTGTACGGCTCGGCGATGAGTGGAGTGGTCATCGCGGTCGGCTGCCTCGTGGTGGTCTTGTTGGGCCGCAGGCGAGACCGCGGCTTTGCCGCCGCCGTGGCCACGGTCGCGTTCGGAGGACTCCTGGGCTCTGGCGTCACCACGATCCACGTCGCGATCCGCGACCATCCCGGGCTCGCCGCGCTCACCGAGGCGGAGACGGTGGGCGAGGCCGAACTGGTGCTGCACACCGTGCCCAAGCCCTCGACGCGTCGACCGGACATGGTCACCGCGACCGCGAGGCTGCGCGCGTTCCACACCGAAGACACTGCGCTTCAGGGGAACTGGCAGGTGCTGCTGGTCGCCAGCGGTGAGGAGTGGAAGGAGGTCGCGGCCGGGCAACGGCTCGCCGTGCCCGCGGTGCTGCGTGAGGCAGGCGAGGGGCGGTTGACGGCCGCGATCGTGAGCGCCCGCGGCCCTCCCGAGCTCGACGGGGAGCTGCCGCTGCACCACCGGTTCGCCGCTCATGTGCGCGAACGGCTGGCGGTGGCCGCTGAAGCGGTGCCGCAGCCCGAGTCCGGTCTGATCCCGGCGCTCGCGGTCGGGGACGCGTCGATGATGGATCGGGACATGGCCTCGGACTTCCGCGAGACCGGGCTGGTCCATCTCGTGGTGGTCTCCGGGTACCACCTGAGCCTGGTGGTCGGGACGGTGCTCGCGGTGTCGGTGGCGTGCCGCGCGGGACCGCGCGGCCGGGTGCTGGCCGGGGCGATCGCCGCGGCGGCGATCGTGGTCGTGGCCGGGCCGCAGCCGAGCGTGCTGCGAGCGGCGGTCATGGCCGGGATGACGCTGCTCGCGCTGGCGGCCGGTCGGCCGCGGGCGGCGATGCCCGCGTTGGCCACGGCGGTCCTGGTGGTGGTGCTGGCCGACCCCGACATGGCGGCCCAGGCCGGGTTCGCGCTGTCGGTGGCCGCGTGCGTCGGGTTGCTGCTGTTGGCGTTCCGGTGGGCGCGGCCGCTGGAGCATCGGGGCTGGCCGCCTTCGGTGGCGCTGGCGGTGACGATTCCACTGGCCGCGCAGGTGGCGGTGACGCCGGTGCTGGTGGGCCTCGGCAGCGGGGTGAGCCTGGTGTCGGTGCCGGTGAACTTGTTGGCGGCGTTGGTGGCGGCGCCGGTGGTGGTGCTGTCGGTGGGCGCGGCCGCCGCGGCGGCGGTGTGGCTGCCCGCGGGGGAGTTCGCCGCGCAGTTGGCGGCGATTCCGGCGAGGTGGTTGATCTGGTTGGCGCGCACGGGAGCCGAGGTGCCGGGGGCGATGCTGCCGGTGCCGGGCGGCGTGTGGTGGGGTTTGGCCTCGGGTGCGGTGATGGCGGCGTTGATCGCGCTGCTGCATGTGCGGCGGTTGCGGCGCCCGCTGCTGGCGGTGCTCGCGGCGGCGGTGGTCGGGACGATTCCCGCGTGCGTGTTGCGGGACGGGACGCCCTCGGGCTGGGTCGTGACGATGTGCGATGTGGGGCAAGGGGATGCGCTGGTCCTGCCCGCCGGGGACGCGGTGATCGTGGTGGACGTGGGGCCCGATCCGGCGGCGATGGACGAGTGTCTGGACGAGTTGGGGGTGGATCGGATCGCGCTGCTGGTGTTGTCGCACTTCCACATCGACCACACGGCCGGGATCGGCGGGGCGATGGAGGGACGGGAGGTCGAGGCGATCCTGGCGCCGCCGCCGGGGGAGGCGCGGTACGGGTTCGCGATCGTGGAGGAGCAGGCCGGGGCGGTACCGGTGCTTGAGGCCGTGCCGGGGGAGGTGTTCGAGTTCGGCCAGACGCGGCTGGAGGTGCTCGGCCCGCCGGCGGACCTGTTGAGCGGCACGCGGTCGGACCCGAACAACAACTCGGTGGCGTTGCGGGCGGAGGTGTCGGGGACGAGTGTGCTGCTGTCGGGGGACGTCGAGTTGGAGGGCCAGCGGGCGCTGCTCGGGCGCGGGGCGGCGCTGGACGTGGAGGTGTTCAAGGTGCCGCATCACGGATCCTCGTTCCAGGCCAAGGAGTTCCTGGAGGCGGCCGACCCGGCGGTGGCGCTGGTGGGCGTGGGCGCGGGCAACGAGTACGGCCACCCGGACCCGGGCCCGGTCGGCCTTTTGGAAGAGCGCGGAGCGCTGGTGTTTCGGACGGACGTCGACGGCCGGATCACGGTGGTGCGCAACGGGGACCGGTTGGAGGTGACCACGGAAAAGTGAACGGCGATTCGCGGCAAATCGGACATTCGCAGCGCCCCCCGATTCAAGGATCCCGCACGGGTACGACAAACTCCCTGGCGAGGGGGCGAGGGGGCGAGGGGGCGAGGGGGCGAGGGGGCGAGGGGGCGAGGGGGCGAGGGGGCGAGGGGGCGAGGGGGCGAGGGGGCGAGG
>NZ_JBEYYO010000038.1:0-5248 GCF_040645615.1 Glycomyces sp. NPDC046736
GTGTTGTGTTAAGTTCTCGGCGGTTAGTACCCGTCCACTCCACGCCTTACAGCGCTTCCATGTCGGGCCTATCAACCCAGTCATCTTCTGGGCGCCTCACCAACATTATGTTGACAGAGATCTCATCTCGAAGCACGCTTCCCGCTTAGATGCTTTCAGCGGTTATCGCTCCCGAACGTAGCCAACCAGCCATGCCCCTGGCGGGACAACTGGCACACCAGTGGTTCGTCCATCCCGGTCCTCTCGTACTAGGGACAGCCCTTCATCAAATCTCTTACGCGCGCGGCGGATAGGGACCGAACTGTCTCACGACGTTCTAAACCCAGCTCGCGTGCCGCTTTAATGGGCGAACAGCCCAACCCTTGGGACCAACTCCAGCCCCAGGATGCGACGAGCCGACATCGAGGTGCCAAACCATCCCGTCGATATGGACTCTTGGGGAAGATCAGCCTGTTATCCCCGGGGTACCTTTTATCCGTTGAGCGACACCACATCCGTACGTTGGTGCCGGATCACTAGCCCCTGCTTTCGCACCTGCTCGACCCGTCGGTCTCACAGTCAAGCACCCTTCTACGCTTACACTCACCGACCGGTTTCCAACCGGCCCGAGGGTACCATTGGGCGCCTCCGTTACCATTTAGGAGGCAACCGCCCCAGTTAAACTACCCACCAGGCACTGTCCCCCGACCCGATCAGGGCCGCGGGTGAGACACACCACCAGATCAGAGCGGTATTTCACCAACACCTCCACCCCGACTAGCGTCGAGGCTTCCCAGGCTCCCGCCTATCCTACACAAACCAAATAGTGCATCAATACCAAGCTATAGTAAAGGTCCCGGGGTCTTTCCGTCCTGCCGCGCGAAACGAGCATCTTTACTCGTACTGCAATTTCGCCGAGCATGTGGTTGAGACAGCGGGGAAGTCGTTACGCCATTCGTGCAGGTCGGAACTTACCCGACAAGGAATTTCGCTACCTTAGGATGGTTATAGTTACCACCGCCGTTTACTGGCGCTTCAATTCACCACTGCAGGCCGAAGGCCTTGATGGATCCTCTTAACGTTCCAGCACCGGGCAGGCGTCAGTCCATATACCTCACCTCACGGCTTCGCATGGACCTGTGTTTTTAGTAAACAGTCGCTTCCCCCTGGCCTCTGCAACCCCCCACCGCTCCCGAGCGCTTCGCTCCACGGTTTGGGGCCCTCCTTCTCCCGAAGTTACGGAGGCAATTTGCCGAGTTCCTTAACCACACATCACTCGAACGCCTCAGTATACTCTACCTGACCACCTGTGTCGGTTTAGGGTACTGGCCGACTACCACTCGCTAGAGGCTTTTCTCGACAGCACGGGATCACCGAATTCGCTCATACGAGCTATGCTTCAGCGCTCACCCTCACTATTGAAAGCAGGGACTCCGGATTTACCTAGAATCCCGGGCTACCACCTTACCCCGTCTATTCCACCAGACGGTACGGCTACCCCACTGCGTCACCCCATCACTACGCTACACACGGAAAGGACCCCAACCAGCAACCATCATTCCTCCACCCGAAGGCTTCACAACAACAGCAACCAGCCGGTTAGCATGACCGCTATCACTCATACGCGGTACTCGGGTACCGGAATATCAACCGGTTATCCATCGACTACGCCTCTCGGCCTCGCCTTAGGCCCAGACTAACCCAGGGCGGAACAACCGTCCCCTGGAACCCTTAGTCAATCGGCGCGCAGGATTCTCACCTGCGTTACGCTACTCATGCCTGCATTCTCACTCGTACCAAGTCCACCCCAGGATCACTCCGAAGCTTCACCCCAGGCACGACGCTCCCCTACCCAACCCAACGAAACGAATCTCGCTGGCATTGCTACGGCTTCGGCGGTGCACTTCAGCCCCGCTACATTATCGGCGCAAAACCACTCGACCAGTGAGCTATTACGCACTCTTTCAAGGATGGCTGCTTCTAAGCCAACCTCCTGGCTGTCAACGCGACCCCACATCCTTTTCCACTCAGTGCACCCTTAGGGGCCTTAGCCGGTAATCTGGGCTGTTTCCCTCTCGACGACGGATCTTCTCACCCGCCGACTCACTGCCGCACTCAACACCATGGCATTCGAAGTTTAGCTGAGCTCAGTAACCGACACGGCCCATCACCCAACCAGCGCCCTACCACCACGGTGCAACATGCGACGCTGCACCTAAATGCATTTCGGGGAGAACCAGCTATCACGGAGTTTGATTGGCCTTTCACCCCTACCCACACCTCATCCCCCCAGTTTGCAACCTAGGTGGGTTCGGGCCTCCACGACCTCTTACAGCCGCTTCACCCTGGACATGGGTAGATCACCCCGCTTCGGGTCTACAACACACCACTGGACGCCCTATTCAGACTCGCTTTCGCTCCGGCTCCACCACAACGGCTTAACCTCGCGGCATACCATAACTCGCAGGCTCATTCTTCAAAAGGCACGCCATCACCCGCCTACACGAAAACAAGTTTCATGCCGGGCTTTGACGGTTTACAGGCACATGGTTTCAGGCACTATTTCACTCCCCTCCCGGGGTACTTTTCACCATTCCCTCACGGTACTCTCCACTATCGGTCACCGGACCTCTTTAGGCTTACCAGACGGTCCTGGCAGATTCACACGAGCCTCCACGAAACCCGCGCTACTCGGGAGCACCACCCGAACACCATCAACAACCTTCACCTACGGGACTCTCACCCACTCCGGTCGGCTTTCCCACACCATTCGGCTAGCCATTGATGCATGTCCCTAGTCTCGGCAGAAACTAACGGTAATGTCCCACAACCCCCGACCCGCAACGCCTGCCGGCTATCACACGAACCAGGTTTAGCCTCCTCCGCGTTCGCTCGCCGCTACTGACGGAATCACTCTTGTTTTCTCCACAGCAGGTACTGAGATGTTTCACTTCCCCGCCACACCACCACCCGCCCTATACATTCAGGCAGGCGCAACCAGTCATCAAACTGGCTAGGTTACCCCATTCGGAAACCCTGGGATCACAGTCCAGTTGGCAACTCCCCCAGGCATATCGCAGCCTCACACGTCCTTCATCGGTCATCCGGTACCAAGGCATCCACCATGCGCCCTACACAACTTAACCAACACGGCCAAATCAGATAGAAACAAAGACACTCACGCACACTATACAAATCTCAAACAACACACCAACCACACCCGACACACACGCTTCATTTGCCACACAGGCAGTTCAAGCATCACCGCGTGTCCGCGATATGGCTAGGCACTGAGACGTATTGCCTCAGAACCCCAACAGGGTGCGGCACCACCGTTCCCGAAGGACCAGTGATGCCAAGGATGGTTTGCTTCAACGTGTAGTCGACACACCATTAAAATGTTTAGTCCATACACACCCGCTGTCAACCCGTCCCGCGGTATGCGGGATGGGCCGGTCATATGACCGGAGCGGATGGTTGATCGCAACGTTCGTGTCGCGATCGGGACTCCTTAGAAAGGAGGTGATCCAGCCGCACCTTCCGGTACGGCTACCTTGTTACGACTTCGTCCTAATCGCCAGCCCCACCTTCGACCACTCCCTCCAGTACACTGGTTAGGCCGTAGGCTTCGGGTGTTGCCAACTTTCATGACGTGACGGGCGGTGTGTACAAGGCCCGGGAACGCATTCACCGCAGCGTTGCTGATCTGCGATTACTAGCGACTCCACCTTCATCGAGTCGAGTTGCAGACTCGAATCCGAACCAAGACCGGCTTTACAGGGATTCGCTCCACCTCACGGTATCGCAACCCGCTGTACCGGCCAATGTAGCATGCGTGAAGCCCTAGACATAAGGGGCATGATGACTTGACCTCATCCCCACCTTCCTCCGAGTTAACCCCGGCAGTCTCCCGTGAGTCCCCAACTGAATGCTGGCAACACGGGATAAGGGTTGCGCTCGTTGCGGGACTTAACCCAACATCTCACGACACGAGCTGACGACAGCCATGCACCACCTGTCACCCAGTCCGAAGAGGCCCCCATCTCTGAGGGTTTCCGGGTGATGTCAAACCTAGGTAAGGTTCTTCGCGTTGCATCGAATTAATCCGCATGCTCCGCCGCTTGTGCGGGCCCCCGTCAATTCCTTTGAGTTTTAGCCTTGCGGCCGTACTCCCCAGGCGGGGCGCTTAATGCGTTAGCTACGGCACAGAATCAACCAACGTGACCCCACACCTAGCGCCCACCGTTTACAGCATGGACTACCAGGGTATCTAATCCTGTTCGCTCCCCACGCTTTCGCTCCTCAGCGTCAGAACAATCCCAGAGATCCGCCTTCGCCACCGGTGTTCCTCCACATATCTGCGCATTTCACCGCTACACGTAGAATTCCGATCTCCCCTAATTGCCTCAAGCCCGCCCGTATCCACCGCAAAACCCCGGTTAAGCCGAGGCCTTTCACGGCAGACGCAGCGGGCCGCCTACGAGCCCTTTACGCCCAATAAATCCGGACAACGCTCGCGCCCTACGTCTTACCGCGGCTGCTGGCACGTAGTTAGCCGGCGCTTATTCAACCACTACCGTCAACGGTGCGAATACACCGCCTTCGTGGTGGATAAAAGAGGTTTACAACCCGAAAGCCGTCATCCCTCACGCGGCGTCGCTGCATCAGGCTTCCGCCCATTGTGCAAAATTCCCCACTGCTGCCTCCCGTAGGAGTCTGGGCCGTATCTCAGTCCCAATGTGACCGACCGCCCTCTCAGGCCGGCTACCCGTCACCGCCTTGGTAGGCCATCACCCCACCAACAAGCTGATAGGCCGCGGGCCCCTCCCTAACCACAAAAGCTTTCCACCACACCCCATGCAGAGCGTGGTCGTATCCGGTATTAGCCGCCGTTTCCAACGGTTATCCCAAAGTTAGGGGCAGGTTACCCACGTGTTACTCACCCGTTCGCCACTCGAGTACCCCGCAAGCGAGGCCTTTCCGTTCGACTTGCATGTGTGAAGCACGCCGCCAGCGTTCGTCCTGAGCCAGGATCAAACTCTCCAACAAAAACCTGTTGCGCACCAACCCCTTACGGGATCAGCGACTTTGGTATGTGTCGAAGCATGTCCTGACCGATTTTCACGAAACACCACACGCATGCGATGTTCCAAGGAAAAGACAGTCAAAAACAGTACCAACCAAACCACTCGACGACCTAGCGCCTCATCGCCTGGCCGGCCCACACGCTGACCATCCAAACACCCTGTTGAGTTCTCAAACAACACGC